>JAUIAC010000803.1 GCA_030425545.1 bacterium
CTCGAAGGCCAGCGCGGCCAAGCCGGCCGCGAAGGCTGCCGGGCCGGCCGGGTCGACCGCCCGCACGACCCAGCCGACGCCCAAGTGAGGCCCGCGCGGCCTGGGCGGTGGGCGGGCCGGAGGCCCGGCGCCGGACGAAGCCCGCGTCGGTCGAATCGCAGCGCGGCCCGCCGCGTTGGGCAGCAAGAGGAGGCTTCCGCGCGACCTGCGGGGGCCACGGAGGACACGATGTACCGCAAGAACCTGACCTTGAGCGCAATCTGCCTGGGCGTGCTGGCTGGCCTGGCCCTGAGCGGCGCCCACGCCGTCGCCGCGAGCCCCAAGGCGGCGCCGACCGCGGCCAAGACGCCGACCGCGGCCGACACCAAGGCGGCGACGCCGGGCGATCCCAAGGCCTTCATGGCCGGCGTGTACAAGAAGCTGAACGCGGTGGCGACGCAGTCCGCCAAGCGGGCCGACCTGCACACGCGCATCGGCGCGGAGATGGCCCAGTTCATGGACTACGAGGAGATGGGCCGCCGCGCCCTGGGCAAGAAGACCTGGGGCACGCTCAGCGAGGAGAAGCGGGCGCAGTTCACCAAGCTGCTGACGGCCATGGTGCAGAACACCTACGTGCGGCGCTTCAAGCCGGGGACGGCGGTCACGATCACCTACGCGCCCAAGGTGCGGATGAAGAAGGACGGCCGCGCTCAGGTGCGGACGACGATCCGGGTCAAGCGCACGAGCGCGGCGGTGAACTACTCGATGATCCCGCGGGCTGGGCTGTGGAAGGTGTACGACATCATCGTCGACGACGTGAGCCAGCTCGGCACGTACAAGCGCTCGTTCCGCAAGATCCTCAAGCGCGAGGGCTGGGACGGGCTCATCGCCCGCATGACCAAGAGCGCTCGCTCGTGACCTTCGGCTCGGCCCCGCGTTCGCCCGCGGTCCGAGGGAACAGATAGGGTCCCCGCAGGTGTTGAACCTATCTCCCCGGCCGTCGACGGTCTGGGGACACGCTGCGGGCGCGGCGAGAGGACTGTCTGAATGCCGCCTTTTGTTGACGCCCCGCCCCCAGGCGCAGAGCGTGCTGCCATGCTCGCTCGCCCCGCATCGCCGCCCCCCACCCCCAACGCCCGGCGCTGGCTCGGGCTCGCGCTGACGCTGCTGACACCGACGCTGGTCGGCTTTGGGCCCTTGGAGCCGGGCAGCATGAGCCCCGCTGGGGTGGCCATGGGTGGCGCAGGTGTCGCGAGCGGCGCCGGCACCACGGCCCTCTACACCAACCCGGCCGGGCTGGCGGCCCACCGCGCCCACAACTTCGAGCTGGGGTACGGCCGGGACGGCGCCCACCAGCGCTCGACCTTCTTCGTGCAGTCCGCCGACGGCCAGGCGCCAGGCTTCGTTCAGGGCGGCACCGCCTACGCCTACGAGACCGGCACGCTGGCCGACGGCCGCAGGCGCACCGGGTACGAGTGGCGCTCGGGGCTCGCGCTCTCGGGCAAGAGCGACATCGCCCACTTCATGATCGGCATGAGCGGCCGCTACGTGCAGTTCAACACCAAGGCGGCCAACGGCCTGGCGGGCTACAAGACCGACGGGTGGACCGGCGATCTCGGCATCGCCATGGCGCTGGCGGGCAACGTGCGCGTGGGCTTTGTCTGGCGCAACGTGCTCGACATCGAGTCGATCGAGACGCCGCAGCGCATGGCCGCCGGCGGCGCGCTGGCCTTCGAGAGCTTCCTGCTGACCGGCGACGTGGGTTGGGGCGTCGACACGCCGGGCGCGGTGTACCGCGTCGGCGCGGCGCTGAGCGTGGTCAGCGCGCTGCAGCTGCGGGCCGGCTATCGCTACAGCGAGCTGGGCACGGTGACCCAGGCGTCGCCCGTGGGCCACGTGGTCACCGGCGGCTTCGGCTTCCGCTTCGGCAAGTGGAGCGCCGACGCGGCGGTGGCCGTGCCGCTCAGCCACGCCGGCGATCTGACCGTCATCGCGGCGCTGAACTACTACCTGCCCGCGCACCGCTGAGCGGCCCGCCGGTCTCGTGCCCGTCCGGCGTC
>JAUIAC010000804.1 GCA_030425545.1 bacterium
GCCTCCGTCTACATCTACCAACGCGACGCTAGCGGCGCCTACAAGCAGGTCGATGAGGTCAAGCCGACCGACGTCACGGCGTTCAACTGCTTCGGCTGCAAACTGGACCTGGACGACGCCACCGGGCTGCTGGTGACCGGCGACACCGAGGACTCGACGAAGATCAGCAAGGGTGGCGCCATCCACGTGTTCCACCGGCCCAAGAAGGACGGCAAGTTCGCCCTGGTGAAGAAGCACTACGCGCCGACCTTGCTGAAGAACGGCAACTTCGGCCGGCATGTGCGGCTCGAGGTCAACACCACCGGTGGCTGGCTCTCGGTCTCGCGGGCGAACCAGGCGATCTACAAGGTGCCGGCGGCGCTCTACCTGTTCCCGATCAGCGCCGATGGCAAGCTCGGCACACCCCAGACCCTGAGCGGCGACGACCCGGACGACCTCTTCGGCTCGGAGCATGAGTACGCCGACGCGAGCACCCTCGTGGTCAGCGCCGCCCACGACAGCGCGGCGGTCGAGCTCGGAGGCGCGTTCTGGGTGGTGAAGAAGACCGGCGCGGCCTGGAAGAAGGCGCACAAGGTGGCGTCGCCGATCCCGACCAAGAAGCACCACTTCGGCAATCACATCGCGGTGGACGGCACGACCGTGGCGGCGGGGAGCGCGGTCCTCGACGGCGTCAGCTACGTCGACCTCTATACGCTGGCGAAGACCGGCGCGGTGAGCTGGACAGCCCGGATCCGGGGTCCGTGGTCGACCCAGAAGCGGTTCAACGGCTCGCTGCAGCTGCAGGGTGATCGCCTGATCGCCGGCTCGCTGTGGAGCCTGGTCGACGGCGTGGTCAACCGCGGCGAGGTCAACGTGTTCGAGCGCACGGCGCCTGGGAGCTGGCTGCACCGCGTGCGGCTGGTGGGGCCTGTCGCAGGGCGTCACTGGGGCACCCACACGCGGGCTGTCGGCACGCAGATCTACTCAGGCGACTACCACAACGTGAACGACGCGGCGTCGGCGTGGGTGGTCGACATCAAGGGGCTCTGCCCGAACGACACGCCGTGTCGCTGCGAGTTCGAGTCGCTCAGCTTCAAGTGCAGCCAGACCCTGCCCACCACCACCTGCGGCGACGGGCTGCACCACTTCGGCGAGGCGTGTGACGACGGCAACAAGACGGATCACGACGGCTGCTCAGCCTCGTGCAAGGCGGAGTGCCCCACGGGCTACCGTGCGGTGACCATCAACGACGGCGTCGGCGTCGCCCACAGCTGCATGGCGACTGGGCCGGTCTGGGGGCTGCGGAGCAGCTCGCCGGGGGCGCAGTTCACCGCGAGCGGCGACGTGGTGACCGACAAGCAGGCAGGCCTGACGTGGCAAAAGGCGGCCGTGGCGAACAAGACCTGGACCGAGGCCCAGACCTACTGCGACGGGCTGACCCTAGGTGGGCACAAGGACTGGCGTCTGCCCTCGATCCCTGAGCTGCAGACGGTCTGGGACTTCAAGACCAACGGGCTGCCCCAGCCAGCGTTCGGCAACACGGCCGGCAAGGGCGGGCTGTTCTGGTCCGCGCAGAAGGACCCGGCGGCGCCGGCCAACAGGATGCAGCTCAAGCTCGACACGCCGACGCCGTGGTCCCGAGCGCAGACCAACACGGACTGGGTCCGGTGCGTGCGCACCGACAAGACGCTGACCGCGGTCTGGCCTCGCTTTGTGCTCGAAGACCTCGGAGCGTCGATGCGCGACCGGTGGACCGGCCTGGCCTGGCCCACCGCCAAGGTGGGGAAGCAGGCCGAGACCTGGAGCGGCGCCAAGGCGGCGTGCAGCAAGCTGGTCTACGCGGGCCACAGCGACTGGCGGCAGCCGACGACGGGCGAGGCGCTGTCGCTGCACGTCTACGAGCAGGCGCGGCCCTTCCGCTCGCCGCTGCTGAGCGCGACGGAGCTGACCGTCACGACGGACCACCCGGCGAGCGGCAGCTTCCCGGCCTTGAACTACCACGGCGCGGGCGCGCTCGGCTGGGGCGGCAACAGCACGGCCACCGCCAAACACACGTGCG
>JAUIAC010000805.1 GCA_030425545.1 bacterium
AGACGGCGGTGTTGACCGTGCTCGCGGCCCTGCGGCGCAACGAGACCATCCGCGACCTCGGCGGGCGCGACCCGGTGACCGGGCTCTACAGCCACCGCACCACGCTCGAGCGGCTGGAGTCGGAGCTGCGACGAGCGCGGCGCCTGGGTCAGTATGTCGGTGTGCTGCTCGCCCACCTGCCCGACACCGACGGCGAGTTTCAGCGCGACGCCTTCACCCGGCTGGCCCACGCGGCCCACCGCACGCTGCGCAGCACCGACGTGCTCGGCCGCTTCAACGAGCGCACGCTCTTCGTGGTGCTGCCAGGGGTCGACGTGCGGGTGCTGCAGGTCCTGGCCGAGCGCATCCGCCGTGAGGTCCGGGGCGCGGTGTCCTTCGAGGTCGCGGCCACCGTGTGCGACGGCAGCGCCGAGCCGGCGGCCCTCTTCGCCGACGTGCAGGCTCGCATGCTGCGCGCCATCGCCGGTGACACCCAGAGCGCCATCGGCCGCTTCGAGGCCGGTCAGGCGACGCGCACCACCGGCGACGCCCCGCGCGTGCTGGTGGTGGACACCGACGCGGCCATCGTGGAGCTGCTGCGCTTCTTCTGCGCGCGTGAGGGCATGGAGGTCACGACCGCTGCAGACGGCCAGCGCGCGCTCGAGGCGCTGGAGCGGGCCGAGACCATGGGACAGCTGCCCGACCTGGTGATGCTCGACACCTTCATCCCCGGGGTCGACGCCACCACCGTCATCGACCGCATCCACCGACGCTACGGCGCGCGGGTGCCGGTCATGGCCATGAGCGTGAGCGACGTGCCCGAGCGGGTCGTCGCGGCCTTCGACGCTGGCGCGCTCGACGTCATCAGCAAGCCCTTCAGCGTGACCGAGCTCATGGCGCGGCTGCGGCGCGTGCTCTCGCGGGCGGGGGCGCTGTGAGCGGGCGCCGCACCGACCAGGCCGGCCCCCCCGCGCGGCGGGTGGCCTTCGCCGCGACGCTCTCCGGGCAGCACCGCGCGCGTGACGAGGCGAGCCTGCTCAGCTGGGGCGCCTTCGCCGAGCTGGAGGCGGGGCCCGTCGCGGACCGCGCGCCGTCGACCCTGGACGTCGGCGCGGCCGCCCCGGCCGCCAGCGCGCGCCCGATCTTGTGGAGCGACGTGCGCACGTGGCCCCGTGGCGTGCAGGCCTTCGCCCTGGCGTGGGTGGCTGTGGCCGTGGTGTCTGCGGCCGGCGCGAGCGGCGCCGCGGTCAACGCGGCGGCCGAGGCGTGGGCCCACCGCGCGTACCTGGTGGTCGCCCTCTTCGGCGGCGGGCTGCTGGCCTTGCTGAGCGCGCTGATGCTGGCGACCGCGCTGGTGCGCCTGCACCGACAGGCCAGCGCGGCGCGGGAGGTCAAGGCCACCGCGGAGGTGCAGGCCACGGCCCTGGCCGTGCTCGCGGGCACGCTCTCGCCGGCCCAGGGCGGCGTGGCCCTCGAGGGCTGGTCGGTCAGCCTGCTCATGGCGTCGCTCTCGCCGCTGCGCGCCGCCCTGCGCGGGCCGGAGCTGGACCGGCTGCTGGCGCTCTACGAAGCCCTGCACCTCGGCCGCCGAGCGGCTCGCATGACACGCTCGTCCCGCTGGTGGCGTCGGCTCGAGGGGGTGCGCCTGGTGGCCGCGGCGATGTCGACCCAGCCCCGGGGGGAGCGCGAGATCTTGCTGGCGCGGCTGCGCGATCGCCACCCGCTGGTGCGTCAGGCGGCGGCGCGGGCCCTGGCGCCCCTGGCCGACACCGCGCTGACCCCGGAGCTCATCGCCGCGCTCACGCCGCTCCAGACCGACGAGCGCGCCGCGGTGACACGCACGCTGCTGCGCGTCGGCGCGCTCGCGCCCGAGGGGCTCGCGGACCTGCTGGCCAAGGGCGACGACGCCTTCGCCGAGCCGGCGCTGCGGGCCCTGGCGCTGGAGGCCCTGGCCGAGAGCCGTAGCAAGGCCGCCGTGCCGGTGTTGGTCCGTGGGCTGCGCGACCGGGCGCCGCGGGTGCGCGCCGCCGCCGCGCGCGCCCTGAGTGCGCTGCGG
>JAUIAC010000806.1 GCA_030425545.1 bacterium
GGACCAGCAGATCCTGCGGCCCCGGCGTGCCGGTGAGCCGGTGGAAGAGCGTGGGGCGAAAGCCCGGCTTCGGCGGGCCGAGGACGGTGTTGAGCGCCACGACCCCGCGCAGCCGCTCGGGGCGGTCAGCGAGCGCACGCAGCAGCACCGGCCCGCCCCAGTCCTGGCCCACGGCGACCAGGGGCGCGTCGCCCAGCGTGTCGAGGAAGGCGCCGAGCCAGCGGCCGTGCTGCGCCAGGTTGTGCGCGCGCGGGTCGGTCGGGCGGGACGAGAGGCCGAGGCCGACGAGGTCGGGCGCCACGAGACGCAGCCCAGAGCCCGCCAGCGCCGCGAACACCTTGCGATACAAGAAGCTCCAGGTCGGGTTGCCGTGCTGCAGGATCACCAGCGGGCCGTCTTCGGGGCCGGCCTCGAGCGCGTGCATGTGCGCGTGACCCACGTCGACCACGCGTCGGCGCACGCCCACGGGCAGCTGCGACTCGATCCAACGGGGCAGGGGGGGCGGGGCCAGCACGGACTCTCCTGAGGTGAAGGCAGGCATGATGCGACCGGAACGCAAGGGCGGCAACCCAGCCCCGCTGCCGCGTGGCGGCGTGCGGGTGCTTGACGCAGGCCTGCTGGGCGCCATGATGCGGGGTCTCGTAGTCGAACCAGCGCCGACACCGCCACGACGGTCGTGAGCTCTCCCGAACCCACGGCTGGGGACGCCGCGACCCCGGCTCTGACGGCCGTCGGAGGCGGGCAGACGGGCGCGTCTGAGCGCTGCGCTGGACCTCGTCGCCCTCGCTGAGTTCGCGTGCCGTGCCTGGAGGTCTGCATGTTCCGTCTGCCCGAGATCTACGACCCGAAGAAGCCGGTGCGCGTCCTCGCGCTGGACGGCGGCCCCAACACGCTGACCAACCTCTACTGTCTGCGGCAGATCGAGCTGGCGCGGCCAGGGTTCCTGGCGTCGGTCGACATCTTCGCGGGCACCTCCGACGGTGCGCTCTCGGGCATCTACCTCGCGAACCAACGGGAGCTCACGCTCGACTCGGTCGACAAGGCCATCGACACGCTGGAGCGCATGCTGCTCGACGTGCTCTCGCCCAACCGCCTGCCCGCGCTGCGTCGTCCTCTCAAGAACCTGCTCGCGCTGCTGCCGCGCTTCTCCGACAAGCGAGCCCTCATGCAGGCGGACAAGCTCTTGCGCCTGATGAGCTCCACGGGCAGCGCCGTGCGCATGTTGTCCGGGCTGTCGACCTGGGCAGACCACCACGAGCTGAAGCGCTTCCTCACCGACGAGCTCGCGTCGGAGGGCGGCTCGCGCAAGCTCGGACAGCTCCGCCACGGCGTGTGTGTGGTCAGCTACGCCCTCGGCGGCGAAGAGATCCACAAGGGACACACGGCGAGGAAGCGTCAGCGGCCGAAGATCTACACCAACTTCGACGACCACCCCCTTTTCTCCGAGGTCGACATCGCCGAGCTCACGGCGGGCTGGCACAACGAAGATCTCGAAGAGGACAGCCTGGCGGTGGCCCTGCGCAGCTCGTCGCTGCCGATGTTCATGCCGATCAGCGACGGGCACATCGACGGCGCCGTCTACGCCAACAACCCGACCATGTGTGCGCTCACGGCGATCCTGTCGCACGAGCGGCGGCGGCACGTGGCCCGGAGCGCGCTCTCGAACACGCCCACGCCGTGGGACCCGGGCAGCGTCCTGCGCGGCGTCGTGCTGATGAGCATGGGCGCGGACGACTCGCACTTTGGCGGCACGGGGGTGCAGCGGGAGGTGGCGAGGCATCCGGAGCTCCGCTGGGGCTGGTGGAGCTGGCTGCTGCGTGGCCTCCCCTTCGACGTCAGCGACATCTTGCTGCTCATGGACGTCGTGCTGAACAGTGACGCGCGCGCGACGAACTTCCAGGCCAAGCAGCTCCTCGGAGAGCGCTTCACACGGGTGGCGCCCTCGGGCGGCCGCCGCACCATGGAGAAGTTCTTCAGCGTGCTCTCGGGCGGCGCCCACGAGCTCATCGCCGGATCGCAGGCCACCGCGGAGGT
>JAUIAC010000807.1 GCA_030425545.1 bacterium
GTGGCCGCAAAAACGGAGAAAAAGCGCAGTCTGCTAGCGTCGCGCACCTTGAGCCCTCGACGCCACGCGGACCCGGACGCTGCAGGCGACGACCCGACCCCTGTCGACGACGCCGCTGCCCTGGCCGCGGCGGTGCGCTCTGGTGCGCTGCGCCCGCTGGCTCGGCTGCTGCGGCAGGTGGACGACGACGACCCCCGCGCCGGCCCGGTCGTGGACCTGCTGTGGCGCCACGGCGGGCGCGCGTCGGTCGTCGGCGTGACCGGACCGCCCGGCGCCGGCAAGTCGACGCTGGTCTCGGCGCTCGTGCAGGTGTGGCGCCAGCGGCAGCTGCGGGTCGCTGTGCTCGCGGTCGACCCCAGCAGCCCCTTCACCGGCGGCGCCTTGCTGGGGGACCGGGTCCGCATGATGGCCCACGCGGAAGACCCCGACGTCTATGTCCGCTCCCTGGCCACGCGCGGCGCGCTCGGCGGGCTGGCGCCGAACACCCTGGACCAGGTCGCGGTGCTCGACGCGGCCGGCTTCGACGTGGTGCTGGTGGAGACCGTGGGTGTCGGACAGGACGAGGTCGACATCGTGCAAGCCGCCCACACCACGGTGGTCGTCGCGGTGCCCGGGCTGGGCGACGCGGTGCAGGCGATGAAGGCCGGCGTGCTGGAGATCGCCGACGTCTTCGTGGTCAACAAGGCCGATCGACCGGGCGCGGCCGAGACCGCCGCCGACCTGCGACGGCTCGGCCGCCTAGCGCCGCGCGCCGACGGATGGCGCGTGCCCGTGCTCAGCACGGTGGCCAGCCGCGGCCAGGGCGCGGAGGAGGTCGTCGACGCCGTCGACCGGCACCGCGCTGCCCACACGCCGGACCGAGGCGCGGCCCGCGCCCGCTTCGCCGTGATCCAGGCGGCGCGCAGACGCCACGACGCGCAGGTCGCCGCCTGGCTGCGCAGCGACGCGGGACGGTCTGCGCTCGTCGCTGTCGAGGCGCGCAGCTGCTCCCCCGGCCAGGTGGCCGACGCGCTGACGGACGCCAAGGCGACGAACGAGCTCCCCTGAGCCAGGAAGCCCTGAGCCAGGCGCCACGGCGCCAGGGCGCCGGCGTCTGGGTCTCAGTCCCGCAGCCCGACGAGCCGCCCTTCGTCGGTGACGGCGCGGGTGACGGGGGGCTGGGTGACGGGGGGCTGGGTGACGGGGGGCTGAGTCGCGCGGGCCATGGGCTCTCCTGGCTGAGCGTCGAGATCGCACGCGCGCGCAGCCCGTAGGGACACGTTCGCTATGGGCTTGGCGCGGGCGACAACACCGTGTCGAGGGCGCTGGGGTGGTCGAGCGAGGGCAGGACCACGTCGGCCCCGGCAGCCTCGAGGGTCGCGGCCGAGACGCCGCCGGTAGCCACCGCGACGCACCGCCCACCGTTGGCGTGGGCCGCGCGGATGTCGTGCACGGTGTCCCCCACGATGGTCAGCGCGCACGCCGTGACGGGCAGCCCGAGCTGCGCTGCGCCACGCGCTGCGCCCGCCGCGATGAGGGCGGAGCGCGCCTCGGCGTCACAGCCGAAGCCGCCGAAGCGCAGCAGCGGGTTCAGGCCGAAGGGAGCGAGCTTCGCGCGTGCGCCCGCTTCGACGTTGCCGGTCCCGAGCCCCGCAGCCACGTGCTCGGCTGCGGCGGCGGCGCGAACCAGGCGCTCCGCCCCAGCGTGCAGGCGCCACCGCGGCCCGGCCGCGAGGGCCGCTGGCAGCGCGGCGAGGTAGTCAGCGATGAGGGCGTCGACCAGGGCGCGGGTCGGCTCGACGTCCATCGCCTCGAGGCCACGGCGGAAGATGCCGCGGTCGGTCATGCCGCCAAAGGAGAAGGACGCGAAGGCCGAGGCGTCACCGAGGTGGCGAACCACGGCGCCTTCGAGCGCCGCACGCGCGCCGCCGACGGTGGTGATCAGCGTTCCGTCGATGTCGAAGAGCACGATGTGTGGCCGCATGTCGACCAGGGTGCTGGGCGCGGCCAGCGACGTCCAGCGCCCGCGTGCGTGGGCCATGGCGGCGG
>JAUIAC010000808.1 GCA_030425545.1 bacterium
CGGTGTGGCCCTGGCCCTGTCGGCGGCGCTGGTCGCTTGGACGCTCGCACACCTCGGCCACCCCGCCGTGGTGGCCCGGGCCGCGGCCGTCATCGCGGCGCAGACCGGCCTCGAGGTCCGCTGGACGGGCGGCGAGGTGTCGACCCAGGCCGCCGTACTGCGGGGCCTGCGCGTCGCCTCAGCGCCGCAAGACCGCGCCGTGGCCCCCCATCTGCTCGTCGTCGATGAGGTGCGGATGCCGCTGAACCTGCCGGCGCTGCGCCGCGGCGCGCTCCGAGCCGAGGGCATCGAGGTCCGTGGCGTACGGGTGCACGTGGTGGTCGACGCAACGGGCGCGACCAGCGTGCAGCGGCTGCTGCCCCCGCAGGGGCCCGCTGCCCCGCCCTCCGCGCCCACGTCGCCCCTGCGCGCGCTGGACGCCCTGCCGCAAGACCTGAGAGCGAGCCTGCGGGTCTCAGACATCCAGGTGACCGTCTCCCACACCACGTCGAGCGGCGCGGTGGCGCGCGCGTTGACCCTCGTCGGGGTCGACGTCCGCGGCAGCGCCCAGTCGGTGCGCGCCCCGCGGACAGCGGACCTCACCCTGACAGGACCGACGCGGGTGACCGCCACCGCCGCAGACCCTCGGCACGGCCCTTGGGGGCTGCCCCTGCTCCGTGGGCAGCGACTCGACCTGCCCGCCGCGGCGACCCCGACCGTGGCGGAGCTCACCCGCGCCCTGGCCCCGCTCAACGGGCCCTGGACCGTGCAGCTCGCTCACGTCAGCCACGTCGACATCGTCAACGGCGACCACGTCCGGCTGACGACGCGCGCAGGCTCGGACGACGCTGCGAAGCTGCCCGGAGCGCCGACCCAGCTCGTCGACCTGGACCTCCGCGTCACGGAGCCGAAGCCGCGCACGCTCCACCTGGCCGTCCCCACGCTGAAGGTCCCCGCCATGAAGGGCACAGCGGCCGCCTCGGTCGCGCTTGCCCCCGACTACGCCACCTGGGTCTCGGCACGAGATGTCGCGGTGTCGGCCACGATGGAGCCGGCGGCGTGGCTCGCCTGGATCCCGGGGGTCTCGGTGGCAGACCTGCGGATCGCCTTTCGCCTGCGCATCCCCCACCTGTCCGCCGCGAACCCGACGGCCGCGCACGTCGCCGCCACCCTCTCGGCCTCCGGTGACCGTTTGCAGCTGCGCCCGCGCCTGCCCGGGGTGCCGTCGGCGTCGTTCGAGGCCCAGCACGTGCGCGCCACGGTCACCGCGACGCTGAACGGCGACCCGAGCGCCGCGGACAGCGCGGCCCGCAAGGGGCGCCAGCCCCAGGGCGGCGCGCGCGCACGGGTGTCGGTCACCGGGGCGCTCGAGCGCGGCCGCGCCCGCTACGACCGCTGGACCGCGTCCTGGCACAACCTGGCGCTGCCGGCGCTGGTGGCAAGCGCAGCCGCCCCTGCGCGGACGGCCGCGCCCCCTCCAGGCAGCCCGGGCCGCGCGCCCACTGGCCGGCCCGCCGCGACCACCCGAGGCGCCGGGGCCAAGCTGGGCCCGTGGCGGCTGAGCGCGGCGCGGCTGGACGCCTCGGCCCGCGCGCTCCACGCCAGCCAGCGGGGCGCCTCTGGCCCCGGTCCGCGTCGGGGCAGCGGCGCCGCGACGGCCCCAGCGCCGGCCGACGCGGCCTCGGCCCCTGCCGCGCTGAGGATGACCGGCGACCTCCAGGCCCACGTGACCGGGGAGCGCGGCGGATACGCCCTCCACCTCACCGCGGCCGGCGACGGCGACGTGAGCTCGCTCGCGGGTCAGGCCACAGCCACCGGGGTCCGCGTGACGAGCACAGCGACGGTGAGCGACGACGGCGCCACGGTCTCCGCCGCGTCGCTCCACGTGTCGGCGGACCACGGGCGCACCTCGGTCCAGCGTGCCGCCGTCCACGCGCTCGACGTCACCTCGTCGCTCACCGGGTTGTCCCATCGCGACGGCGCGGTGCGCCTCGACCGGGCGTCGTTCAAGGCGAGCGCGCGCTCGGTCTCGGCGGGGGGCGTGCGGG
>JAUIAC010000809.1 GCA_030425545.1 bacterium
TACCGCGGTCGCGAAGCCGGCATGAACCCCTACAAGGCGCGCTACGCGGCGGACACGTCGGCCCGCACGTTGGCCGAGGCGCTCGACGGCGCAGACGTCTTCGTCGGCGTCAGCGTCGGCAACGTGCTCACCGGCGACATGGTCCAGTCCATGAGCGCCGACCCCATCATCTTCGCCCTCGCGAACCCAGACCCTGAGATCTCGTACGACGCCGCGCGCGAGGCCCGCCCCGACGCCATCATCGCCACGGGTCGCAGCGACTTCCCCAACCAGGTCAACAACGTGCTGGGGTTCCCCTTCATCTTCCGCGGCGCGTTAGACGTGCGGGCGACCGGGGTCAGCGACGCCATGAAGCTCGCGGCGGTGCAGGCCCTCGCCGAGCTCACCCGCGAGGACGTGCCCGACGAGGTGCGGCGGGCCTATGGCGACGCGCCGCTGGCCTTCGGTCGCGACTACATCATCCCCAAGCCCTTCGATCACCGCGCGCTGCTCCGCGTCGCGCCGGCGGTGGCCAAGGCGGCCATGGACAGCGGCGTTGCGCGGGTCGACATCACCGACTGGGACGCCTATCGCGGCCGGCTCACCCGCATCCTCGGCCGCGAGCGGGAGGTCATGCGCGAGGTGTTCCGCAAGGCGACGCAGAGCCCGCGCACGGTGGTCTATCCCGACGGCGACCACCCGAGCGTCATCCGCGCCGCGCGCATCGTGCTCGACGAGGGCATCGCCACGCCGGTCTTGCTCGGCGACCCGGAGCAGATCCACGCCGTGGCGGCGCAGACCGGGACGAACCTCGAGGGCATGACCCTGCTTCACCCCGCCAAGGACCCCTGCCGCGCCCGCTACGCCGAGGCCCTGTGGCAGCACCGCCAGCGCCGGGGCATGACCCGGACCGAGGCGCTCGAGCGCATGGGACACGGGCCCTGGTTCGGCGCCATGCGGGTGCGGCTGGGCGAGGCCGACGCCATGGTTGGAGGGCTGCGCTCGAACTACCCCGACTTCATTCGCCCGGCGCTCCAGGTCATCGGCGTGCGAGAGGGCATCCAGCGGGTGTGCGCGGCCTACATCGTCATCTTGCCCGATCGGCTGCTCTTCTTCGCCGACACCACGGTCAACATCGACCCCGACGCCGAGACCCTGGGGGAGATCGCCCTGGCCACCGCGCGCCTGGCCGCGTCGCTCGACATCACCCCGCACGTGGCCATGCTGAGCTTCTCCAACTTCGGCTCGAGCCGCGGCGCCAAGCCCACCAAGGTGGCGGACGCGCTGGCCTACGCGCGGGCCAAGAACCCGGCGCTCGACATCGAGGGCGAGGTGCAGGCCGATCTCGCGGTGGACCTGGATCAGCTCCAAGGCCGCTACCCCTTCGCGACCCTGGCTCAGGACGCCAACGTGTTGATCTTCCCCGACCTGCACAGCAGCAACATCGCCTACAAGCTCATGGGCAGCCTGGCTCACGCCAACCTCATCGGCCCGGTGTTGATGGGCATGGAGCGCAGCGTCAACGTGCTCGAGCGCGACAGCTCGGTGAGCAGCATCGTCAACGTGACCGCCATCACGGTCGTGCAGGCGCGGCAGAAAGAGGCTCGGTGGAAGCGGCAGCAGCTGCGGCTCGCCGCGGGCTCGTAGAGTCCCGTCACGAACACACCAACGGGTCCACGGCGCGCAGCGCCAGCCCCCCCACTTCAGGAGCTCCCATGAACCTCGGCGCCTTCTCCCTCAGCCTTTCTGTGAAGGACCTCTCGGCCTCTCGCGCCTTCTACGAGCTGCTCGGCTTTGCTGTCGTGGGCGGCGACGCGGCGCAGAACTGGCTCATCCTGCGCAACGGCACGACCACCATCGGCCTGTTCCAGGGCATGTTTCCGACCAACACGCTGACCTTCAACCCGGGGTGGGACGCGCAGGCGCAGCCGCTCGGCGACTTCACCGACATCCGCGAGCTGCAGCGCCAGCTCGAGGCCGCAGGGGCGACGCTCCTGGGCCGCGCCGACGAGGGCACGACCGGTCCGGCGAGCCTCATGCTGATGG
>JAUIAC010000810.1 GCA_030425545.1 bacterium
CGCGGATCTCGAAGTAGAGATAGCGGCCCTTCAGCGAGCCACTCGCGCCGACCATGGCGATCTGCTGCCGGCTCCGCACCACCTGGTCGAGCGCCACCGACACGCCGTCGAGGTGCGCGTACACGGTGTGCCAGCCCTTGCCGTGGTCGATGATGACGGTGGTGCCGTAGCCCGTGAGCCAGCCGACGTGGGCAACCCTGCCCCAGAACACCGCGCGGACCGGCGCAGTGCCCCGGCCCGGCACGCGAAAGTCGACCCCGCGATGCCAGGTGGTCGTGCCGAAGCTGGGGTGTCGACGAGGGCCGAAGGGCACCTCGAGCGTGTAGCGTCCCAGGGGTGGCAACAGCTTCCCTTTGACCCGCCCGAAGGTGAAGCGCCGCTGCTGCCACTCCTTCAACGTGCGCACCCGCTCGACCAGAGCGCGGTTGGCGGCGTCCATGTCGCGCCGCGCGCCGTCATTGTAGATCGGGTCGACCTCGATCTGCGTCAGCAGGGCCTGCTTGTCGTGACGCTGCCTTTCGAGCTTGGCCTTCTCGTCGTGCAGCGCCGTGTCCAGTCGCTTGAGCCGGGCCAGCTCGGCGTCGCGCGATCGGGTGTCCTTCGCCAGCCGCGCCACCTGAGCCCGGTAGCGTGCGAGGCGCGCCCGGTCGCCTTCCACGAGCCGCTCGAGCAGGCGGTCCTTGACCACCGATCGGGCAAAATCCTCGGCCGAGAGCACGAAACGCAGGGCCGGCACCCGTCGTAGCCGCAGCAGCGCGCGCAGGCGAGCTCGCACGGCGGTCCGCATCTCGGCGAGGCGGCGCTCCGCACCGGCGCGCAGGATCTCCGCCTTACGCAGCGCCGTGGTCGCGTCGGCCCGCTCGAGCGCCAGCCGCGCCAAACGCTTGTCGGCCTCGACCGCGTCACGGTCCAGCCGGTCGAGCGCCTGCAGCAGCCCCAGCTCCTTGGCCAACACGCGCCCATAACGCGCGTGCAGCGACTCTCGGGTGGCCTTGTCGAGCCGCTCGGGCTGCACCGCGAGGTTGGTGGCGGAGCGCGAAGGCAAGGGCGCTACGGCTGGACCGACCGCAGGGCGGGCCCCTTGGCGCGGCGGAGCGCCGGACGTGGTCGCGGTCGCGGCAGCGGGCGCCTCGGCGACCTTCAGCGCGGGCGCGGGCGCGGCCCAAAGAATCAGCAGCGCCAGCGCCGCCCACGGCGAGCGGCGCGCGAAGATGGCGGCGGTGGTGGGTCGCAGCACCGTCTAGACCCGCAGGTAGCGGCCGACGCTGACACCGCTGGCGAGCAGACCGAGCAGCGGACCGCCCACGAGCAGCCACACCACCATGCCCGGGGGCAGCAGCGAGGCCTCGAAGTTGATGCGGTACATGTCACGGACCAGCGCCTGCAGCTCCATGTGCAGCAAGCCGAGAAAGGCCATGGCCACGAGCGCACCCGTGAGGCCGTGCAGCGCCCCCTCGATCAAGAAGGGCGCGCGCACGAAGCGGGGCGTCGCGCCCATGAGCGTCAGGATCTCGATCTCCTGTCGCCGGCTGTAGACCCCCATGCGCACCGTCGACAGCACAAAGAAGAGCGCGCTCGCGAGCAGAATGCCGCTGAGCACCACACCGACCGTGCGCAGGATCTCGACCATGGCAAAGAGCAGCCGCAGCTTCTCGGCGCCGAACTCCACGTCTTCCACCGAGTCGACATCCTCAGTCTTCTCGGCCCAGGCCACGAGCCGGTCGAGGTCACCGCGCGACGCCAAGGTGCTGTCGAGCTCCAGCTCCAGCACTGGCTGCCCAGGGATCGCCTCCTGGTCCAACCCGGCCAGCAGCTCCGGGTCGAGCAGCTTGCGGTTCCGCTCGCGGTCGGCCTCGCGGGTCAGGGCGCGCACGGCCTTGACCCCCGGGTGGGCTCGCAATCGGGTCTCAATCTCAGTCATGCGGTCCTTGGGCGTGCCCTCGGCGACGTAGACAGAGATGGTCAGCTTGTCGCCCAGGTCGGCGATCAGACCGTCGGCGGCGAAGAGCACCATGGCCAGCAAG
>JAUIAC010000811.1 GCA_030425545.1 bacterium
CTGGGACTTTGGCTCAGCGACGCAGCCCGCCTGGACCCCGCTGACCTCGCTGGTCGCGGCGTCGCATGGCTTGCTAGCGACCTCCGGCGACGGTCGGATCTGGTCCGGCTACTGGGTGGGATTTGGCACTGGCGCCGCCCGCGTCGGCCCCGCGACGTCCTATGCCGCGGACTTCTATCGGGAGCGCTTTCGCCCAGAGGTGGTCCAGCTGGGCGGCGGAGACGGCTTTCAGTGCGCGCTGACCCAAGCCGGCACGGTGTGGTGTGCCGGCGACGACGCCCACGGTCAGCTTGGCCAGGGCTTCCACGCGGCGAGCGAACGACCGGTTCAGGTGAGCCCCTTCCCCTGCACCCAGGACGCCCAGTGCCCGCAGGCCGACCCGTGCTGGCGCAACCGCTGCCAGGTCAACACCGGGCTGTGTGTGCAGTCGCCAGCGAGAGGGGCCGCGTGTGACGACGACGACCGCTGTTCCGACCTCGACCGTTGCGACGCCCAGGGGCGTTGTCAGGGCACACATCGCGTCTGCGACGACGGTGACCCCTGCACCTACCAGGCCGCGTGCGACCCGCTGAACGGTGTCTGTGGGGCCGGGCTGCCCAAGGGCTGCGAAGACGGCGACCCGTGCACGCTCGACACCTGCGACAGCGCCACCGGGGCCTGCACGCACACCACGAAAGCTGGGTGCACGTGGACCTGCAGCACCCACGACGACTGCAGCGACGGCGCGCCGTGCACGGACGACCGCTGCGAGGGCGGGGTGTGCGCTCATCCGCCGACGATCGACGGCGCGCGCTGCGGAGACCTGGCGCGCTGCAGCCAGGGTGCGTGTCTGCCGTGGCAGCCCAAAGGGTGGGCGCGCAGCGTGCACATGGGCCCGAAGGCCCGCTACGCCTGCGTTGTGCGCAACGCCGGCGGCGTGGCGTGCTGGGGGCACGCGCACCCGGGGCTGCTCCCCGACATGACCACGCAAGGCCACGTCTTTCCGACCCTCGTGCCTGGGCTCGAACAGGCGGCGCGGGTGTGGACCCAACCCGACGGGCTCTGTTGGCAGGCGCCCGGGCAGGGGGTCCGCTGCCGCCATGAGTCGGACGTTCCTCCCGACGGTTCCGCTCCCTTTGGCCCGACCGTCGCGCTCCCAGAGCTGGGCAACCCGCGGGACATCGTCGGCGGTTGGGGCGACTGGTGTGCGCTGCGAGCGGACCACACCGTGTGGTGTTGGGGGCAAAGCGTCGCCGTCGTCGCCGGCTGGCCAACCCCGGCAGGTTGGGACCCCCCGCGGCCGATTCACCTGAGCGGCGTGCGGAACTTGCGCGCGTCGGCCAAGGGATACTGTGCCCTCCGGTTCTCTGGCGAGGTGCGTTGCTGGGGGCGGGGCGCAGCGCCTGGGTTGTGGCCGGAGCGCTCGCCCGTCGCGGAGGTCTACCCGCGGCCCACCTCTGTACCGCTACCCAAGGCGCGGGACCTGTTCATGGACGAGCACGGCCTGTGCGCGCTCACGCCCGCTGACCGCGTAGTCTGCGTGGGTGACAACCAGTGGGGGCTGCTCGGTCGCGGCAGCCTGCTTCCTACGGCGAGCGAGGTGGCCAAGCCGGTCGCCACGCCTCGGCGCTTCGTCGCGGTGAGCGGGGCGCTGCCGGCGCGGGTGGCGCTCGACGCCATGGGTCGCGTCTGGCGTTGGGGCGAGGCCCCCAGCCACGTGGACTACACCCTGCCGTGGCCTGCGAACTTGGCAGCGTTGTGGCTGTCGCCGAAGGTCGAGCCGCAGCTCAAGGGCGTGGTGCAGCTGGCCAGCAACGGCTCGGTGTGGTGCGCGCTGAGTGACGCAGGCGCCGTGTTCTGTCAGGTGATGAACTTCCTGAGCTCCATCGAGACGGGAGGCAACTCGGGGCGAGACATCCTCCGGGTTGTCGACCAAGCCTGCGAGTCTGACGCGGACTGCGCTCAGGGCGACCCCTGCTTCGTCGACACATGCCAGAAGAAGACAGGCCAGTGTGCGCGTGTGGTGCAGGCCGGCGCCGCGTG
>JAUIAC010000812.1 GCA_030425545.1 bacterium
GGGACCTTCGTGGCTGCGAGGCCGTCCGGGGTGGTAGCAAAGAGGCTCTTGGACTGCCGCACCGCCCTGCCCTGTGGGTCGAGGCTCTCGTAGGCCCAGCCGCCGGCGACCTGGCCAACGTTTTGGGAGGCAATCCTGCCCTCGACTGGCGCGTCACGTCACGATCGGCAATCGTCGCCATCGCCCTCTTCGACGACGACTTAGACTCTGGCCGCTGCAACCTCCCGGAGGGCATCGAACTGGAGGCCCACATCCTGGCCGTGGTGCATACTGACACGGGCATACCTGGCGGCTCGGGGCGTGGGGCTGGTGGGAATCCTCGTAGACCTCCAGCGGCTTGCAGCAGGGCTACCGTTGATGGGTGGGGCGGTTGCCCGTTGGCCCTACCCGCGCTTCACTGCGCCCGCCTTCTCTGCTTCGAACCCATGCGGCCACACCGTGCTGGAGTCATACGTTGCGCCGTCGAAGTTGGCTTCTTCGATGCGTTGGCACCGAAGGACCGCAGCACCAAGTTCGCATCCCCTGAACGATGCCCACGCTACGTCCGCACCGCTCAGGTCGGCTCGGGTGAGGTCAGCACCATCCAGCACAGCACTCACTAGACCTGCCTGCCTAAGGGAAGCGTCCGATAGGTCGGCATTGCGGAGACACGCATTCATCATCGGAGCGCCTTCGAAGTCGGCTCCCCGAGCATCGACCCCATCCAAACAGGCATTCCGGAGCACGGTCGAAACGAGACGTGCACTCTTCATCTTGGCGTTGGGCAGCACACTGCGGTGCAGGTCAAGCCCGCAAAGGTCCGCCCCCTCCAACGTGTCTCCGTCGATCTCGACGAACTCCCCCATCTCGTTCAAGATCCGCATCTACTTGTTCCCCCAGTCCGTTGGGTCGAGTTTCACATCGCCCCATGACAAGCCCGGCGAGCCAACTCGATGGGCGGGACGAGATCCGGGCGTGGTGGGCGGCTCTTTGCCGAACAGTCTCCCGGCGATGTATCTGTGGTTGCCGTCAATGATCACTCCACCTTCAACCTTAATGGGCGGCGGCGTTTCCCCTGCGGCCAAGCGGTCAACGTATCGCCGGATTGCCGGCACCGAAACGGCACCCTGGTCTATCTTGAGCGGAGCATCCTTCATCACCTGGCGAATGGCGTCGTCCGTTACGTCGGCACCTCGTGTGATTCGCGCACGGGCTCCTGACCTTGGGGCAGCGAAGGTCAACCAGTGTAGCAGATGATCCTGCGTGCTGACTACGGTTGAGCTTGTCGGAAGCTTGCTTGTCGCCCCCGACCGAAAAAGCCGCGACGTTCGTGCAAGCGCCAAGCCTGTCCCAGTGCGCATCGACATCCGCGCAGCAGCGAGCGGGAGCCGCATCGGTGGCAACCCGACTGCCATCGCGTCGAAATCCACGGGCTGCAACCCCACGGCCAGTCCCGCCCGATAGGTCAACTCGGCCGCCTTTGCGCTGAACCTCAGCGCGATATCAGCAACGTTCAGCGCGATATCAGCAACGTCTCGGGTCATGTTGAGCCCGACAATTCCCGTGTCGGCGGCTAGCGCCAAAGCGGGGTTCTGTATCCCGCTGCGACCCAGGCGACTGATGAAGCGCGGGCTGTATCCCGGCAAGCCGGGCGTGGTCTGGCCATAGGACCCGCGCGGCGAGGAGCCAACGCGGGGGCCTCGAGCGCTCCCTCGACGGGTCGTCTTGCGGATTGCTCCACCACTTGGCGCGGGCCTCTGGTCCGCCACGTAGCTCTGCAGGAATTTCGGCGTTATTAGGTTCGCCGACGCGTTCGTAGACCTGGGCTTTCGACCGTCCGGGTCCACCAGCGTCACCGGATTCGCCCGTACGTACACGTACGACCCGACCCCGACATCGAACACCGGGTCCACCGCCGTCCATACCCCCAGCCAAGGCGCATACAGCCGCGCCCCGTAGTCCAGCAGCCCCGTCTCCGCATCCACTGGCTTGCCGTTGAACCGATGCCGCAGCAGCGCTCCGCCCGGCGCAGGCCCGCTCCAG
>JAUIAC010000144.1 GCA_030425545.1 bacterium
ACCCTCGACAACCCCAACAACCCCAAGAACATCACGCTCTGCCCCAAGAGCTGCGATCTGCTCAACGGCGGCGGCAACATCCAGTTCGACTTCGGCTGTTTCCTGTAGCGGCGCCGTAGGCCCTTAGATTCCTGTGAAAGCCCGCACACTGTTGTGCTCGCGCGCGCTTTGAGCGACTGTCCCGCGAGAACCCACATGTCGGCGCATTCAAAGACGAGGCCGACCGACTCGCGGAGGACGCCATGCGTGCCTTGATCCCCCCAGCAATCCTACTTTTGTCGCTCCTGACGGCCGGCTGCGGCAACGACGCAGACGACGGCGCCGCGGACACCGCTGCGTCCGACGTCGCCCAGGGTGGCGGCGACGCGACCGGTGACGCAGGCGGCGACGCCAGCGCGTCCGACGCCACCGCCGCGGACACCGTCGCGACCGGGACCTGCGACCTGTCCACACCCGCGGGCATGCCCTGGTGCGTGGCCAAGGCGGCCTACCTCGCAGATCTGGAGCTCATCGCCAAGGCGCGACCGCCCGGCGCCGACCACCACACGGCGGTGCGCGCGCACGCGGTCAAGCAGCTCAAGGCCCTCGGCTACACGGTGACCGAGCAGCCCTACGGGCTCGGCACCAACGTGGTCGCAGAGAAGGCGGGCACCAAGGCCAAGGACGAGATCGTCATCGTCGGCGCGCACTACGACGGCGTCCGCGACTGCCCGGCGGCTGACGACAACGGCACCGGCGTCGCGGGAGCCCTGCAGGCAGCGGCGGCGCTGGCCAAGGGCTCGTTTGAGCGCACCCTGCAGATCGTGCTGTGGGACGAGGAGGAGCGCGGCCTCGTGGGCTCGTACATGCACGCCGCCGGCCTGGCCAAGGAAGGGCGCAAGGTCGTGGCGATGTTCGACTTCGAGATGATCGGCTTCCGCACCGACGACAAGGACACGCAGAAGCTGCCCCCCGGGTTCGACGTGGTCTTCGCCGAGGCGGGCAAGTACTGGCGGGGCAACGGCAAGGCCGGCGACTTCATCGCGCTGATCTACGGGCCGCGCAGCGGTCCCTCGGCCAAGGCCTTCCTGGAAGGGTGCACCAAGTACGGCGTGTCGAGCGTGCCCGTGGAGCTGTCGACCGAGTACCTCGAGTCGTCGACCTTCGGCGACCTGCGCCGCTCGGACCACACCTCGTACTGGGCTGAGCAGTTCCCGGCGATGATGATCACCGACACGGCCAACTTCCGGAACACCCACTACCACTGCAACGAGGGGCAGGACTCGGTCGACCGGCTTGACCACGACTTCGCTGTGGGTGTCGTCCGCGCCACGGTCGGCGCCGCGATTGAGATGCTGGCCGCGGACGGGGCCAAGGCGTACGCGGCCTACGTGCCGGAGTGCGACCTCGACAAGCAGGACTGCCCGAGCGGCAAGAAGTGCACCATCACGGGCGCTGGTAGCCGCTGGGCGCAGACCTGCGTCGACGTGGCCAAGGACACCAAGAAGGCGGGCGAGCTGTGCAACCGCCCCGACAACAAGCTCGGGCTCGACGACTGCGCGGCGGGGCTCTTCTGCACCCCTTGGGGCGTGGCGAAGACCGATCCGGTGCAGCGCCGGTGCGTGAAGCCCTGTTCGACGACGGCGACCTGCGACAAGGGGGACGTCTGCGTCGTGCTCGGTCGCCGCGTCTACGGCAGCGGGCTGGGGCCGCGGAGCGCCGGCCTGTGCGTGTCCAAGTGCGACCCCTTCGCGACGGACCCGTGCGGTAAGGACCTGGGTTGCGGCGGCGCCTTCATGCAGACCGAGGACCTCAAGGAGGTGTTCACCTGCATGTGGAAGGGGGCCAAGGCCGCCGGGGAGACCTGCTCGCCCGCGTCCTACGGGCAGTGCACGCCCGGCCTACGCTGCGCCTACGGCCCCAAGGGCGAGGCGCCCGTGTGCCAGGCGCTCTGCGACGCGAAGCACCCCTGCAAGTCGGGGACCTGCTTCACGCACCCAGGCTACGCCGACAAGGGCCGCGGGACCTGCTGGCCGTAGACGCCGGAGGCCGCGCTGGAGGCGGTATCAGCCGCCTTTCGGCGCGGGTCCGTGGTCTAGCAGACTGCGCCTTTTCTCCGTTCTTGCGGCCACGCCGGTCAGTCTGCTGGGAAGGGGAAGCCACGGCTTGCCGTGGCTGGGGGCGCTCGTAGCCCCCCAGAAGGACAAAAAGCCAGCAGATTGCGGCGACAATCAATTTCGCCGCAGTCTGCTGGAGGAGCGCCCGTGGTCGGAAGCCCTGAAGAGCCGGTCTTCTTCGCGACGCCGGCCGCGTTTCGCGCTTGGCTCGAGGCGCACCACAGCTCCGACGAGCCGCTGTGGGTCGGCTACTACCGCAAGGCGACCGGGCGACCCTCGGTGACCTGGGAAGAGACGGTCGACGAGGCCCTGTGCTTCGGGTGGATCGACGGGGTGCGCAAGCGCAGGGACGAGACGTCCTACGTCATCCGCTTCACGCCGCGTCGGCCGGGGAGCGTGTGGAGCGCACGCAACTTCGAGCGTGTGGAGGCCTTGCGCGCAGCGGGCCGCATGCGCCCACCGGGGCTGGCGGCCTACGCGCATCGCGACAAGCACGCGCACAGCGGCTACGCGGTCGCCGACCGGCCGACGGAGTTTCCGCCGGAGATCGCGGCCCGGTTTCAGGCGCATCCGAGCGCGTGGGCGTTCTACCAGGCGCAGCCGGCTGGTTATCGAAAGCAGACCGTCTTCTGGGTGACCTCGGCGAAGCGGGACGCCACCCGCGAACGCCGGCTGGCTCAGCTCATCGCCGACGCGGCCGAGGGCCTGCGCGTCAAGCACCTGCGCAAGTCGCGCCGCTGATCGGCCGGCGCGCGGCGCGGAGGCCGGGCGTGTCGAGCGGGTCGCGGCGGGCATGGAAAAGGGGCACGAGAGACGGCTGCCGCGAAGCGCCTTGCTTCCCAGTCGCGAAGACGAGACCGTGCGCACCTCGCGACCGACGCTGCGCCCACGAGCGCCGCGCCGCGGCACGGTCACAGCCGGCCTTGGACACACAGCCCGACATGCACCTCCACACCGCAGCCGTGACGCAGCTCTGTACCCATCAGCACTGCGTTGACCCGACCCGCGCGTCGGTGCCCGGGGTGACCGTGGTCGCGACGACGGGCACCTACGAGGTGTACGGGCGCACCGCTGCCGCGCTCCGTGAGCAGCTCGACGCCAAGGGGCCAGGGGCCTACGACGCCAAGACGCGGTGGGACATCGCCTGGTCCTTCGACGACTGCGACAGCCCGAGCTGGCAGGTGAAGCTGACCGTCCACCTCACCCTGCCGAAGTGGGTGCCACCGGCTGACGTCAGCGCCGGCCTCGTGCGCAAGTGGACGCGCTACCTGGCGGCGCTCCGGTGCCACGAGCTCGGTCACGCGGGCTTCGGCCTGACCGCCGCGTCCCAGACCCACAAGGCCTTGAGCGCGATCGTCATGGGCAGGTGTTGCCAGTCGATCGCCCTGGAGGGCCGCGCGGTGTTCGAGCCCATCCTCGCCGCGGCGAGGGCGGCGGAGGTCCGTTTCGACGCGCAGACCGACCACGGCCAGAGGGCAGGGGCGACCTTCCCGTGAACGACGCGCGCCCACCGGCGCTGCGCTCGCGAACGCCGCGTCACCCCAGGTCCATGGGCGCGAAGGCCCCCGACGTGTCGCGACCGCGCTTGGCCAGCCGGCCCAGCCCGTCGTAGGCGGCGTACTTGTACATCTCCCCGAGCGTCGGAAAGTTGTAGACCGCGTCGATGAACGCGCCGATGCCGCCGCCGAACTGCATCACCGTCATGCCCACGTGCACCAGCTCGCTCGCGCGCTCCCCGACCGCGTGCACCCCCAACAGCTTGCGCGTGGCCGGGTCGAAGACCAGCTTCAGCAAGCCCACCGGCGCCGCTGACAGCTGCCCCCGCGCGTTGTCGGCGTAACGGGCTCTGCCCACCTCATAGTCGGTGCCCGCCGCGCGCAGCTCCTGCTCTGTAGCCCCCACCATCGCGCACTCCGGGATGGTGTAGATGCCGTAGGGCAGCAGCACCGCCAGCGACTCCTTGTAGGTGAAGCCGAAGGCGTGGCAGGCCGCCACGCGCCCCTGCTCCATGCCCGTGCTCGCCAGCGCTGGGAAGCCGACCACGTCGCCGACCGCGTAGATGTTGCGGACCGCGGTGCGATAGCAGTCGTCCACCTCGATGTGCCCGCGCCGGTTGAGCCTGACGCCCAGCTGCTCGAGGCCGAGCTCGTCGCTGTTCGGCGTGCGTCCGGCCGAGAAGAGCAGCCGCTCGGCCTCGACCACCGCGCCGCCCTCGAGCGTGAGCTCCACGCCCACCCCGGCCTCGCCGCGCACGGCCGTGTAGGGCGCGCCCGTGACGATGGTCATGCCCAGGTCGCGAAAGGCGGCCAGCAGCGTGTCGACGATCTCCTGGTCGACGTAGGGCAGGATCGCGTCCCGCGGCTCCACCAAGGTCACCTGCACGCCCAGCGCGGCGAACATGGCGGCGTACTCACAGCCGATGACCCCAGCGCCGTAGACCAGCATCGACTCGGGGATGGAGCGCATATCGAGGATCTGGTCGCTGTCCCACACCTCGTCGCTCTCAAAGGGCAGGCCCGCCGGTCGCCGTGGCCGCGTGCCCGTCGCGACGATGACGTGACTGCCGCGCAGCGTCTCGGTGCCGCCGTCCACGAGCGCGACCTCGACCGTGTTCGCGTCCCGCAGCCGCGCCGCCCCCCGCACCAGACGGATGCCGTGTCGGTCGAGGTTGTCGCGGATGCGGCGGACCTCGGCCTCGGCCACGGAGAGCCGATGCGCCATGAGGTCGTGGACATGCACGTCCGCGCGGATGCGCACCTCGAGACCCGGCGCGTTCAGCCCGCGCAGCCCGGCGTAGTGCAGCGCCGACTCCCGCAGCGCCTTGCTCGGCAGCGTGCCCGTGTGCACGCAGGCGCCTCCGAGCGGGCCGCGGTCGATGACGACGGTGCGCTTGCCGAAGAAGGCGGCCTGGGCCGCGGCCTTCTCGCCAGCGGGGCCACATCCGATGACGATGAGGTCGTAGGGCTGGGCGGGTGCGGACATGGCGGGCCTCCTGAGGCACGGGCCTTGCGGGCGGCGCGCTGGGGGGTGGAGCAGGGGCAGCAGCGCGTCGCCGGGGCGGCGCGTGTGGCAAAGGGCGTCGGCGTGATAGTCAGGGACTGGGCGCGGTGGGAGCAAGCCACGGCGCCGCCGGCAGGGCTCGGACGCCCGCCGCCACCAGGAGGTCCCATGCCCACGCCCCAGCTCGAAACGGTCCAGGTGCCGGTGACCCGCACCGCGCTGCTCGCCCACCACGGGCCGGTCGGGGCCCCGCACGGCTGGCTCGCCCTGCACGGCCTCGACCAGCGGGCGGCGACCTTCGCGGCGCCCTTTGCCCGGATCGCAGGGGCGAGCGGGCGTCGGGTGCTGGCGCCGGAGGGGCTGTCGCGGCACATCCTCGACACCCGCACCGACGCGACCGGCGCCTGTTGGACCACGATCCCCGACCGCCCTGTCGACATGGTCGACGTCATGGCCTGGCTCGACACGGCTGCCGCGCGCCTGGACGCGGAGGCGGGCGGCGGCGCGCGCGTGCTGCTGGGCTTCTCGCAGGGGAGCATCATGGCGGCGCGCTGGGCCGTGGCGCGCGAGCGGGTGTGGGACGCGGTGCTGATCTGGGGCGGCGCCATCCCGCGCGGCGTCGACCCGCGCGCGCTGGCGGCCCGCTCGAAGACCGGTCGGGTCGAGCTGGTGGTTGGGACCCGCGACCAGTTCGCCACCCCGGAGCGCCGCGCGGCGATGCAGGCCGCGCTCGCTGAGGCTCAGGTGCCGGTCCGCGTCACGACCTTCGACGGCGGCCACCGGCTCGACGACGCGACCCTCGCCGCGCTCGCAGCCGAGCTCGAGGCGTAGACAGGTCGACCCCGGAGGAGCGGCCGAGGCCGTGCCATCCGGCCGGGGCGTCAGTCCTTGACCTCCACCTTCCACAGGCTGGCGGCGAGCACCATGGACACGACCGACGCGCCGACCCAGAAGGTCACGGCTGGGCCGAAGTCGATGTGCTTCACCCCGTCGACGACCTGCGTCCCCCCCTCGATCAGCGCCCCCGACGCGCTCTCCTGCAGGGCCGCGCCGATGTAGCTGAACATGCCGATCATGCCGACGGCGAGGCCCGCGGTGCCGCCCGGCGCGATGTCCACGGCGAAGAGGCCGCCGAGCACCGCGATGAGCCCGCCGATGGTGAGCCCGTAGACGAAGATGGCCGCGATGAGCCACGCCGTCTGGCCTGCCGGCGCCGCGAAGAAGGCCGCCAGCGAGAGCACCTCCAGCACGCCGAAGATCAGCGTCGGGGGCGGCCTCCGCGCACCGAAGTAGCGGTCCGAGAGCCAGCCGTAGAAGGCCGAGCCGGCGATGCCCGAGAAGGTGCTGACGCCGATGATAGAGCCCGCCTCCACCAGCGAGAAGCCATGGGTCTCCTGCAGGAAGAGCACGCCCCAGGAGTTGATGGCGTAGCGCGTCACGTACATCGTCGCCGAGGCCAGCCCCAGCACCCACAGCGAGGGTCGCAGCAGCAGGCTCAGCGCCACGCCCTTGTCCTTGCTCGACACGTCCTCGCCGCGGACCTCCGTGTCGAAGCGGAGCTCTGGCCGCCAGTCGCGCACGTCGGGCAGGCCGAGCTGCTCGGGTCGATCGATGAGCACGACGCCGATGATCACGGCGACGAAGACGCAGGTGACCGCCGGGCCGATGAAGGCGAAGTGCCAGCTGGTGGCCGCGACGAGGGCCGCCGTGCCGACGAAGGTCATGCCCTCGCCGATGGCGTGAGCGACGCTCCACAGGCCGTAGGTGGTGCCGCGCTCGCGCGGGCCGTACCACCGCGTGATGGCGACCACGCTCACCGGCGCGCCCGTCCCCTGGAAGAGGCCGTTGAAGGCCCACAGCAGCGCGCAGAGCCACACCAGCGTGGTGAAGCCCATGGCGAAGTTGACGCAGGCGCTGAGCAGCAGGCCGAGCGACATGACCCGGCGGAGGCTGGCGTGGTCGGCGAGCCAGCCGTTGAGCAGCTTGCCCGCGGCGTAGGCGTAGAAGAAGGCGGCGCCGATGGTGCCGAAGTCGCTGGCCGTGAGCAGGCCGGCGTCGATCAGCGGCTTCTTCACCAGGCTGAGCGGCAGGCGGCAGGTGTAGAAGAAGGCGTAGCCCAGCGTGACCGTGGCCAGGGTGATGCGCCGTCGCTTGGTGTAGAGCGCGTCGACCGCCGCCTTGTCGGTCAGAGGTGCGACCGTCGCTGGCCGTTCGCGGAGCAGAGACAGGGGCATTGGGCTCCGGCGGGTGGGGCGGGGGTGACAGCTGGGAGGTCAGGGAGCCGGCAGTCTGGCTTGTTTCGCGCAAAAAGGGGACCGCAGCGCGGGGTGGCGGTCACGGTGGTGGCGCCGGGGACGCGGCCGGGCTGACAAAGCGGTACACCGCTCCGCTGGCGAAGTCTGCCACGAGCGCGTCGCCCGAGCTGAGCCGGCCAAAGGTCGAGGGCATGAGCGGCACGACGCCCAGGTCCAGCACCCCGACGGGCGTCGTCGGCGTCGCCGCGCTCGGCAGCTGCAGCGCCCACAGGTGCCCGCTGACGAAGTCGCCGACCAGGTAGCGGCCGCGCAGCGCCGGTGCGCCGTCGCCCGTGGCCACGACGCCGCCGGTGACGCTCTTGCCCTCGTCGCGGCCGTAGGTCCACACCGGGTCGCGCAGGCCCTCGGTCGGGCAGGTCTCCGCGTCGAAACAGGTCCGTCCCTCCCGCACCTTCCACCCCAGGTTGTCGCCGGGCGAGACGAGATCGACCTCCTCCCAGCGGTTCTGTCCCACGTCCGCCACCACCAGCCGCCCGTGGGGGTCGAAGGTGAAGCGCCACGGGTTGCGCAGCCCCAGGGCCCACACCGCGTCGTGCACGGCCGGGTCGTCGACAAAGGGGTTGTCGCCCGGGACGCGGTAGCCGTCGTCGCCGCCGTCCACGTCGAGGCGCAGCAGCGTGCCGAGCAGGGTGCGGCCGTTCTGCCCGTGGCCGTGGGGATCGCCGCCGGCGCCCCCGTCGCCGAAGCCGACGTAGAGCATGCCGTCGGGGCCAAAGGTGAGCTGCCCCGCGTTGTGGTTGGCGTAGGGCTGCGCCACCTCGAGCACCACGCCGACCTGCCGCGGCTGGGCCAGCGTGCCCGGGTCACAGCGCCACGCCGAGACGCGGCCCACGCGCTCGGCGGCGTCCGCGGGGGAGCTGTGCAGGTAGAAGCGGCCAGAGGTCCGGAAGTCCGGCGCGAAAGCGAGGCCGAGCAAGCCTTGCTCGCTGCGGGTGCGCACCGCCACGGTGAGCCAGGGCCGGTGGGCGCCTGTGCGCAGGTCGAGGAGCCGCGCGTCGCCGTCCTTCTGCAGCACGGCGACGGTGTCCGGGTGGCCCGGGACGGCCTGCAGGTCTGTGGGTCGGACGAAGCCGAGCGCGACGCGCCGCAAGATCACGCGGGGGTCCGCGGTGGCGTGGCGCAGCGGCGGCCCTTGCGCGCCGTCTGGTCCGCGGTCGGCGCCCGCCAGCCACGCGCTCAGGCCCCACAGTCCGGCCGCGAGGGCGAGGGCAGCGAGCAGGGCGCGGGTTCGGTTCGGTGAGGCCACGCCTCTCTTCTCGCTGGCGGGGGCGCCCCTGGCAAGGGCCTCGGTCGTCTACGCTGCGTGCGCCGCGGCGGCGGGCTCGTCCGCGTCGCGCTGCGCCGTGTCTCCGGGCTGGTCGTCCAGCGCCGCCGCCAGCCTTCCGCGCGCGGTGGTCAGCGCGCCCTCGGCCGCCACCAGCGGCAGCGCCCGGCCCAGGCCAAAGGCCGGCATGTGGTGGTAGAGGGTCTCGTAGGTGCCCGGCGCGACGACGTAGGTCTCGTGCCACACCCCCACGGCGCCGGTGAGCCCCCACTGCTGCGCCCAGCGCCGCCAGGCCGGCACGTGGGCCTTGTCCTTGCGGTGCGCGTAGCGCTGCAGATGCGCCAGGCTGCGCCAGTACTGCACGGTCAGGCTCGTGCGTCCCCCGTACTGCTCAAAGGAGAGCAGCCCCGACTCGGGGTCGTCCTGCAGCTCACGCATCATGCGGCTCATGGCCGTCGCGACGCCCCAGATGGCGGGCAAGAGCCACCAGCGGTTGACCCGGGCGCCGATGAGAAAGACGACGAAGGACTCACCCGGCGGCGCGGTCACCCGCGTGGGGATGACGGCGCCCTCGGCCGCGGTGACGGGGGAGAGCTGGGCGTTCAGGGGCGTGTCCATGGGGCCTCCTCGATCGATGTTGCTGGCGCCAACATCATGTTGGCAGCGTCAACATGGCGCCGTATGTTGCTGTTGTCAACATCTGGCGCTAGGCTCGCGTCGTCGGCGCCGCGGCGGAGGCGACCGCCCCCGTCCGCATCCCCCCCTGCCCGGGATCGAGATCCAATGCCACCCCCGTCTGCACCCACACCCAAGGCGACCTATCACCACGGCGACCTGCGCACGGCGCTGCTCGAGGCGGCCGTCGTCGCGCTGCGGGAGGGCGGCATCGCCGGCCTCAGCCTCCGCGACTGCGCTCGGCGGGTCGGGGTCTCGCATGCGGCCCCCTACCGCCATTTCGCCAGCAAGGACCTCTTGCTCGCCGCCATCGCAGGGCAGGGCTTCGCCTGGCTCGCCGCCGCGGGCCGCGCAGCCATGGCCGGACAACGCGACCCGCAGGCCCGACTCGACGCCTACGGCCAGGCCTACGTGCGTTTTGCGGTGGCCCATCCGGAGCACTTTCGGGTGATGTTCACAGCCCAGATCGCCGACTGTACCGAGGCGGATCAGGAGGTCGCGGACGCCGCCTTCGGCTTGCTGCGGGACGCGGTGGCCGCGGTGCAGGCCGCCAGCCCCGACGCCGCCATCCCCGACGCCGACACCGCAGCGGTCGCCTACTGGAGCCGCCCCCACGGCCTCGCCATGCTCCTGCTGGACGGACGGGTCCCCCCGGAGGCTTGGGACACCCCGCAGAAGCTGGCGGCGCTCGTCCACGCCGCCCTCGGCTGACCCTGCGCCCGGCCCGCGCCCGTCGACACCTGCGTGCGACGGTTGGATCAAGCGCTGCGACGCCGTAGCCTGCCCCGCGCGGAGGTCTGCCGCCCCCGCCCTCTCGCCCGGAGCCCACGATGAAGCAGCACGCCGACCAGCGCCCCGACCCGAGCTTTGTGCGCAAGGCCGCCATCGCCACAGGGCGCGCCGCCGACCACGCGGGCAAGGTCCGCGTGGAGCGCATCCCCGACTTCGACCTCGACCGCACCATCTTCACGACCCTCGAGGGCAAGGCCGCGCGCTTCGTCATGGCCACCCGGGTCGGCCGTGAGCCCGTGTGGGAGCCCGCGGCAGGGGCCGAGGTCGAGGCGGCGTACCAGGCGGCCCGGGCGCAGCACCCGCTGCCCGAGGTCGACCCAGCGCTGCTCGAGTTCCTGGTCAACGAGTGCGACTTCGACGTCGAGCACGCCGACGGCTCCTTCCTCGACCACCTCTACTTCTGCTTCGAGTACAACGCCCACCACTACCCGCAGCGCTCGCCGCTGGTGAGCTTGCTGCACTCCATCTTGGGCACCGGCACCAACACCTTCGCCATGGGCGCCGAGAAGATCCCGCAGCTGCGCGCGCTGATGAACGACTTCGAGTGGCGCCACGTGGAGGCCTTCCCCACCGTGCTCCGGCTGCTCTACGACCTGCCGCTTCGCAAGGAGCTCTGGGAGCACGTGCACGAGGCCGACAAGCTGAGCGAGATCCGCTTCAACCGGGTCATCGACAACGCGCCGCTGACCCTCTCCGGCGAGGATCTGTGGGTCCAGCTGAACTACCAGATGATCCACCTCATCGACTTCCTGCCCGCCGCCAACTGGGTCGCGCACGCCAACGAGACGGCGTTCATCCTCTTCCGCGACCTCTACGGGCTGCTCAAGCGGGCCGGCAAGCTGGAGACGGCGCTGGACTACGATCCGCCCGCAGGGCCACGCAGCCTGGTGGGGGAGAAGGCGGACCTGGCCGGCTTCGTCACCACGCGCATCCCGACGGTGCTCAGCGAGAAGATGGCGGCGAAGTCGGTGCGGCGCTTCTCGGAGACCATCGGCCACGACCTGAGCTACGCCATCACCTGGCGCTGAGCTTGGGCGCGACGGCGGCACGCGTCGCGGGCGCTGGAGGGCTCAGTCGCGCAGCGGGATCTTCTTCAGGCTCAGCGCGATCCACACGAAGACCAGCGTCAGCGCGAGCCCGTACCAGGTGCCGGCGTACTCGATGTGCTTGTTGGGGTGCATGCGCACGGGGTGGGCGTACCCGCTCAGCGGCAGCTTCTTGAGGTCCACGGGCTTGCCGATCGCGAGCTCACCGGCCTGCAGCAGCAGCCGCGGCTCCATGCCCGGCACCATCGCCTTCATGCCCAGGGGAAAGGGCCGCAGCCAGGTCGGTCGCCCCGCGAACTCGCCAGTAGGCTTCTGCACCGGCGCGCTGACGGTGATCTGCAGCCGCCCCGTGACCGTGCGCTCCGGCTTGGCGGCGACCTCCTGGAGGTACGCGGCCACCTTGTCCTGTGGCAGCCAGCCCAGGTGCGCCAGGACCCGCGGGAAGGGGCCCCCGGCGACCTTCAGCGGCATCATCACGCCGTAGCCGCGCTCCCCGAACATGTAGCGCGCGGTCAGCAGCTGGGCCTTGTCGGGCTCGAGCGTGCCGGTCAGCGCCGCCCGTCGGAACTGCAGCGCCTTCAGCCGCGTCATGTCCTCGCCCAGGGCCTCGCCGGTGGCTCCGGCTGTGCCCGCGACGCCCCCGAGCGTGGTCACCGCTGGCAGCTCGTCGTGCTGCTTGTGGTGGAACGCGATGCCCCCGGTCGCCTCGTAGTAGCGCCGCCGCTGCCAGTTGCCGAGCAGGATCAGCACCACCAGCATGCCGAGCGCGATCAGGCTCACCACCGGGCGCGGGCGAAAGACGCGGCGCCATGGGCCCTCCCACGCGTCGTCGGAGGCAGGTGTTGGGTCGGCCGTGTCGCTCATAGGTCGAGTCTCCAGAGGGGCATCCATACGCACGCGCCGTGCGCGTTACTTTCCGGGGTGACCGTTTAGCCACTGGAGCGCGGCGTCGAGCCGCGTCAGCGCGGCGTCGTCTTTCTCGTAGAGCGCGCGCATGCGCCCCTGGCCGTCAACGAGCACGAAGCGTACGCCGTGGGCGGTGTCGATGGGCGTCGGCTTGTCCGCGATCTCCGCCACCGGCGTCCCCGGCTTGCGGTCCTTGCGCAAGATGGGCTGGTAGAAGCCCTTGACCACCAGCGCCTCCATCTCGGCGTAGGGGGCCCGGGCGAAGGTCCACACCTTCGCTTTGGCGCCGTATTTCCGGGCGAAGGTGCGCAGCGCCTCCGGCGTGTCGCTGGCCGGATCCACGGTGATGCTGACGATGCGCGGCCCGCCCGAGGTCCGCCAGCGCAGCATCTTGTCCTGCAGCTGCTTGGTCGCCTTGGCCAGGGGCGGGCACGACGAGGGGCACGACGTGAACAGGAAGTTGACCACGTAGGCCTGCCCGGCGAGGCGCTTGCTGCCGATGGCCGCGCCGCGCTCGTTGGTGAACGACCAGGCCGGCAGCGTCCCCAGTGGGGGCTCGGCCAGCTCCGCGGGCGGCGGCTCGCCACAGGCGGCGAGGAGGCTCAGCGCCACCAGCAGCCCAGCGCTCAGCGCCGCGGTGACGGGCAGGGCGGGCCGCGGCTGGCCTGGTGAACGAGGCGGCAGATGCGTCATGGCGCGGCTCCTGGGGGCGTGTGCCAGCGCTTGTCGGGCAGGGCGCCGGTGAGGCTCTCGAGGAAGGCCACCAGCTCCGCCGTGGGCACGTCGGGGTCGATCTGCTTGAGCACCAGGTCGCGGTGGCCGATCTGCGGCTTGCCCGGCAGGGTCTTGTAGAAGGTGATGACCTCGCCCAGGGTCGCGAGCTGGCCGCCGTGCATGTAGGGGCCCGTCTTGGCCACGTTGCGCAAGGTGGGCGTCTTGAAGGCGCCGAGGAAGTCCTCGAAGCGCGGGTCGAGGAAGCGCAGCTCCTCGCACGACCGCTGGTCGCTGTAGGCGCCCCCGCACGAGAAGGGATCCTTCTTCACCTGGTCGGCGCCGTCGGTGCGCCCCATGTCGACCCCGCTGTGGCCCTTGGGCTTGGGCAGCCCGATGTTGTGGAAGCCTCGGTCGGTCAGCAGGGGCCCGTTGTGGCAGTTGACGCACTGGGCGTCGCCGATGAAGCGCCGCAGCCCCCGCCGAGCGTCCTGGCTGAGGTGACCGCCGCCCGTGGGGTCCCCGGCCT
>JAUIAC010000813.1 GCA_030425545.1 bacterium
CGCCGCCGGCGCTGTCCACCGGCTGGGACGACGCCGACATGCGCCGACCGTCGCCGCAGCGCATCTACGCCGTCTTCGCCGCGATCCGCGCGGGTCGGGATCCCGCTGAGGTCCACGAGCTGACGGGCATCGACCCGTGGTTTCTGCACCAGTTCCACGTCATGGCTGCCAAGGAGCGCGAGCTGCAGGGCTACGCGGGCAAGGTCTTGCCCACAGACCGACTGCGCTCCGCCAAGCGCGAGGGCGCGTCCGACAAGTCCATCGCGTCCTGGCTGGGCATCGACGAGGGCGCGGTCCGGGCGCAGCGGGTCGAGCAGGGCGTCCTGCCGAGCTTCCTCCGCGTGGACACCTGCGCCGGGGAGTTCGGCTCGCACACCCCCTACCTCTACTCGTCCTACGAGTCGCGCTGCGAGGCCGACGTCAGCGCGCGCAAGAAGGTGATGATCCTCGGGTCGGGCCCGAACCGCATCGGTCAGGGGATCGAGTTCGACTACTGCTGTTGCCACGCCGCGTTCGCCCTCAACGGCGGCGGCTACGAGACGGTGATGGTCAACTGCAACCCGGAGACGGTCAGCACCGACTACGACACGGCCGACCGGCTCTACTTCGAGCCCCTGGCCCTGGAGCACGTGGTCGAGGTGGCGCGCAAGGAGCAGCCCGTTGGCGCCATTGTGCAGCTCGGCGGGCAGACGCCGCTGAAGCTGGCCCACGCCCTCGAGCAGGCGGGCGTCCGCATCGTGGGGACCCCGGTGGACGCCATCGATCTGGCCGAGGATCGCGAGCGCTTCGGCAACCTGCTCCGCAAACTAGACATTCGTCAACCCAACGCTGGCACGGCGCGCACGGTCGGGGAGGCGCTGGCGGCCGCGGAGGCCATCGGCTACCCCGTGCTGGTTCGACCGAGCTACGTGTTGGGCGGGACGCGCATGCGCATCGTCTACGACGCCGCTGAGCTCGAGGCCTGGCTGAGCACGGCGGAGGCGGAGGCAGACGACAACGCCGTGCTCATCGACCAGTTCCTCGAAGACGCGTTCGAATACGACGTCGACGCCCTCTGTGACGGCGAGCGCGTGGTCATCGCGGGCATCTTGGAGCACGTCGAAGAGGCCGGGGTTCACAGCGGAGACTCCAGCGCCATCTTCCCGGCGTACAAGTTCAAGGACGGCATCCTGGCCCAGATGCGCGATGTGACGCGGCGGCTCGGCATCGAGATGGGCGTCCGCGGCTTGATGAACATCCAGTTCGCGGAGAAGGACGGCCTGCTCTACGTGCTGGAGGTCAACCCCCGCGCGTCGCGCACGGTGCCCTTCCTGGCCAAGGCCACAGGCCTGCCGCTGGTTCAGATCGCCACGCGCGTGATGATGGGCGAGACCCTGGTGGACTGTGGGCTGACCGAAGACCCGGTGCCGACGCACTACTTCGCCAAGGCGCCCGTGTTTCCGTTCAGCAAGTTCCCCGGGGCGGACATCCTGCTCGGCCCGGAGATGCGGTCCACGGGCGAGGTCATGGGGGTGGGTCGGACCCCGGGCGAGGCCTTCCTCAAGGCCACACAGGGCGCCGGGGTGAAGCTGCCTGAGGCCGGCACCGCCTTTCTCTCGGTCAACGCACGGGACAAGGGCTCGGTGGTGCCCGTGGCCCGCGCGCTCGCCGCCCTGGGCTTCGACCTCGTGGGCACGCGCGGGACGGCGCTCGCGCTCTTCGACGCGGGCATCCCGACGCAGATGGTGTTCAAGGTCAACGAGGGCAGCCCCAACGCGGTCGACCTCATCGAAGCGGGACGGGTCGATCTGGTGATCAACACGCCGCTGGGCGCCGAGTCGCGCTACGACGAGAAGCAGATCCGGACCGCGGCGTCCAACCGTGGGCTGCCGGTGATCACGACGCTCACCGCTGCCGAGGCCGCCATCGAGGCCATGCAGATGCGCCGCGACGTGGCGGTGCAGCGCTTCGCGGTGCAGGACTGGCAGGCGGAGGCGGCGTCACAGGCCGAGGCCCGGCGGCAGGCTCGGTAGGAGC
>JAUIAC010000814.1 GCA_030425545.1 bacterium
CAGGGAGGTCCACACCCGCTCCCACAAGGTCTGGCCCACGCCGTCGACCGCCCGCAGCCAGGGTCGAACGCCGACGCTGCTCGCGCGATGCCCAAAGAGGATGGCCCCCGCGGGGTCGGAGAGCACGCCCTGGATGCCAGGCAGGTGGGTGAGGTCCTGCTCCCGCGTCCACAGCTGGTTGCCGCCCGTGTCGACGCCGACCAGCCACAGCTTCGACCAGCTCGCGGTCCAGCGGCGGCCCGCCGCGAGCAGGCCCGTTGCCGTGGTCGCCACGCCCTCGAAGCGGCTGTTGGTGGTCGGGCTGCCGCCGTAGAACTTGCGCCAGGTCGTGCTCGCGTTGCGCCGCTCCAGGTAGGCATAACGACCGACGAGCACCCGCTTGCCGCTCGAGGGCGAGGGCTTGGAGACGTGCGCGCGCCCCAGGAGCATCAACGTGCCGTCGCTCAAGGGCTGCGCGCGGTTGTCGACCAGGTCGTCTGTGCCTCGGAGTCGCAGGCCGACCTGCAGGTCCTTCCAGAAGCGGGTGTAGACGGACCAGGACTTCGACACAGCGCCGGTCGCCACGGTGATCCGCGCAACGTGGCGGGCGTACTGCGTGTACTTGCTGTTGTAGCTCGGGATCTTGCAGGGGATGTTGCCCTTGGCCGAGGTGCCCACCCAGGTCACGTGGGTGCCGCTGACGTCGAGCACGACGGGTCCGCTGCCGCAATAGACGTAGGCCAGCTTGGCGCAGTCCTGACTCTCCGGCTTCGCCACCGGGGTACACAGGGTCTTCTGCCACATCAACGTGTTCTGGTTACCCACCTGCTTGTAGCGCGCGGCGACCACCTCGCCGCCGTTCTGCCGCCAGACTGAGACCACGCTGCCGTCGCCGAGCGGCACGATGCCCTCGAGCCCCTCGAACTGGTAGATGGACTTGTGCTGCGAGCCGAGGCCCACGGTGGCCGCCGCGGCGTCGGTGCGCAGCAGCGAGTAGCCCGCAGACCCGCCAGTGCCGTTCTGCAGGCCATAGAGCCCGCCGCCACCGGGCAGGGGCGCGGCGCTGACCATCTTGGCCAACAGGGGCGAGGTGCCGGTGACCTCCTTCGCGCTCAGGCGGCCCTGGCCCTGGCCGACGCAGGCGCCTTGCACGCAAGCCGCGCTCAACGTGCAGCCGTCGTCCAAGGCGCAGGTCCAGCCGACCGCCGGCGCGTGACTGCAGCTGCCCTTGGCGCAGGCGTCGACGGTGCACGGCTTGCCGTCGTCGCAGGCCGCGCTGGCCTTCTGCTCGCAGCCGCCGGAAGCCGCGCAGGTGCCGTGGCCCCAGGCGTCCCGGCGGATCAACAGCCCCTTCTGCCCGGCCTGCCCCGCCTCGCCCGCGGCCAGCACGGCCGAGCCGTCGGTCCAGACCTCGACGCCCACATCGACCCCCGGCCCCGCGAACCCGCCGTCCCAGACCTGGTTGGCCAAGGCGTCGGTCGCCCAGAGCCACAGGTCGGAGCTGCTGCCCGAAGGCGAGGCCCCGACCATCAAGACCCGGCCGCTCGGACCGGCGGTGGCGCCGTAGGGCACGCTGGCTGACGCCTGCTGCTTGCTCCAGCGCAGCTGGCCGGCGGCGCTCCACCGGGTCAGCCAACGCTTCGCCCCCGCGCCGTTGCCGACCCGACCGACCGCCAGCGCGTCGCCCCCGGGCAGCGTGACCACGGCCGAGAGCACCTGCGTGGACGCGGTGCCCAAGCGCTGTCGCCACTGCACCTTGCCCGTTGGCCCCAGGCCGACGAGCTGGCCGACCCGCTTGCCGCTGGCGAAGCCCTCGTCCCAGCCGGCGGCGTAGACCCCGCCGTCCGGCCGCGGCGCCGCGTCGGCCAGCCGTGCGCGCACCTTGGGCTCGGCCAGGGGCGTCCGCCAGACCACCTGCCCCCCGCCGGAGATGCGGGTCACCACCCCGTCGTCGAGGGCGCCGGCCGACGTGCGCCAGCCCGCGGCGACGAAGCCGCCGGTGGGCCAGGGCTGCGCGCCGGTGACGCTGTCGTCGA
>JAUIAC010000815.1 GCA_030425545.1 bacterium
AGGTTCTGCGCGCGGCTGGCGTTGGGCGACACGCCGATGGCGGGCCACAGCGTGGCGATCTGCGCCTGCAGCGCGGGCGCGAGGGTCGGCGTCCAAGGGTCGTCACGCACCGGCCCGGCGCTGAGCGGCGTGCCGAAGTAGCGGCTCGGCGCGTCCATGAGAAAGCGCAGGTCCACGCGCTTGGTCTTCGCGGTGGTGCTCACAGACAGGTTGCCGGCCTGGTCCCGCCAGAAGGTCAGCGGCACCGGCGGGCTGGCCTGCCAGGAGAGCACGGCCGACGTGGGCGCCACCGAGGGCAGCGGCGTCTTGCGGCCCGGCGCCAGGTCCAGGGTCACGTGCCCCCAGAAGAGCTCGTGCCCCGCCCGCGCCTTGTCGCCGCGGGCCCGCACCGGCTTCAGCCCGACGCCGCTCATGGCCAGCTCGCCGGCCGGGGTGACCTGGTCGAAGGCGAGGTCCCGCTTGAAGGGCGCCACCGAGGGGTTGAACACCACCCGGTAGTGCAGCCGCCCCTCGCGCCCCGTGCGCGCGTCGGCCTTGATGCGCGGCGGAGGGCGAGTGCCTTGTGCGGGCGGCGGCAGGTAGCGCGGGGCCGGCTTGGACGCGCCCTCGGGTGCGGCAGGGCGGTCGATGCGACCCGCCGCGGTGTCGATGGCAGAGGGGAGCCGTTCGCCCGGCCGCGCCCGCACGACCCGGTCGCTGCGCCCACCCGCGAGCGAGCTCGGCAAGGGTTCGTGCAGCACAGGCGCCGGACGCTGAGCGAACGTCGGCGACGCCGCGATGAGGGCGAACGCCAGCAGCGCGCCGCGGAGACGAGACGACGCGCGCGCGCCTGTCCACCGGGCGGATGCGCCGGCTGGGAGGCGGTCGCGGGGTGGGGGCGAGGCGGGCACGGGCGCTCCAAGGCCAGAGGCGGCGAGAGGGGGGCCGAACGCAGCGCCGCTACGTGGACAACCCGGGACGAAGCTAGGACATGCCAGTCCGCAGGGACAGCGGACCGGCCCGGGCGGACCGGCGCCCGCGTGGAGCCCGCCGCCTCGCTGACGCACCGCGTCGCGTCCCCGGCTGCGTCCTGAGGCTTCGGACAGAATTGCCCAAAGGCTGACCCAGCACCTATTGTACCCCAATGCAGCCCCCTCCCCCGGTCGCCAGACTCCACCTCTCGCCGCAGGGCACTGTGACGGCCTTGAACGACACGGCTGCCGCGCTCTTCGGCGCGCGGGTCGGCGACAGCGTCACCGATCTGGTTTCCAACGAGTCCGCCGTACGGGTGCTGTGGGCCCTGGCGCGCTGCTGCGAGGGAGGCCTGCCGGAGCCGATCCGCACGGCGCTGGGAGACACGTCGGTGCGCATGAGCCTGGTGCCGAGCGAGGGCCCGGGCGCCGTGCTGGTGGCCGCAACGCAGCCGCGGCGACGGCAGCGCGCGCGGCCGGACGGCGCCCAGCCGACGCCGATGGCCTACGCCAACGCGCCGAGCGGAGCGACCCGGTCTGACGACGACCGCGTCTTGGGCGAGGCCCTCGAGATGGTGCTGCAGGCCAACCTCGTGGGCACCTGGCAGTGGGACCTCGCTGAGCAGCTGGTGAGCTGGGACGACAACATGTTTCGCCTCTTCGGCGAGCCCGTGCACCCCGACCGCGTCGACACGATCTGGCAGCTGCGCGTCCACGCGGACGACGTGCAGCGCATCGAGGGCGATGTCGACCGGCTCATCGCTGGGGAGATCACCGAGGTGCAGCCGCGCTATCGCATCCACCGCGCCGACGGCCTCGACCGGGTGCTGACCGGGCGCACGCGCGTGTTTCACGACACCGACGGACGACCAGCCTTCGTGTTCGGGGTCAACTGGGACGTCACGGAGCAGGAGGCGGTGCGCACCGCTCTGGCGGACCAGCGTGAGCGCCTCGACGTCGCGCTGCAGGCGGCGCAGATGGGCTCGTTCCGATGGGACCTCAAGTCGGGCGCGGTCGACTTCGACGCGCACCTGCTCTCGCTCTACGGCGCGGCCC
>JAUIAC010000816.1 GCA_030425545.1 bacterium
TGGAGGGGCGGCTTCGACTCCGCCTGGCGCACCGCCGCCCTGCGCGCCTGCGGGGCACCCTCGAGGTCTCGGGCGTCCGCGGCAAGCCGAAGACCTTCACCGTCCAGCGAGGCCACGTGCACCCACGCGGGACCTTCAGCCCGCCGGTGGCGCCGCCCGGACCGACGCCGCCCGCCTTCCAGGTCCGCAGACCTGGTCAGCTGCGGGCGCGGCTCCGGGTCCGCGGGTGCACACCACCGGCCCGACGCGCGCTGCACAAGGCCCTCCACCGCCACGCTCGCGGCTTCGCGAGGTGCGGTCCCAAGGCCGCCCACGCGACGCTGCAGGTGGACCGAGACGGGCGGGTGCGCCTCAGCCGCGCGCAGTGGCGGTCCACACGCAAGCCGCCGACGTGGAGCCGGGTGCGCTCGCAGCGCCAGCTCAACGGCTGCTTGAAGGCCGCTGCGCGTCGGGTTCGGGTGCCCGTCCGCAAAGATCTGCAGCGCTGCCGGGCGACGGTCGACGTCCGCTTCGACCCGGTGCGTTCGCGCTCACGGCGCGACTTCAGGTAGGACCAAGACCACAAGACAGCCAGGCGCAGCAGCGAGCGCGGAGGAGATCCCCACGCCCCGCGCGCCTCGCGCCGAAGCGGCTACCACTTCAAGAAGGTCAGCCCGATGTCGAAGGCCGAGGTCTTGGTCGAGTCGCGCCACGCGACGCCGATGACACAGGCCTTGTCGACGGCGATGGCGGGGTTCATCTCGTCGCCCTCGAGGTCCTTGGCCACCGCCTCGTTCTTGCTCCAGGTGAGCCCGCCGTCGGTGGAGCGCGCCGCATAGACGTCGTAGCTCTTCTTGTTGCGGAAGTCCTGCCACACCGCGTACACGGCGCCCTTGCAGCCGGCGCCGGTGCCCACAGCCATGGACGGGTCCTGCTGGTAGCGCTTGTCGTCGTCGTTGACCTGCACGTCGGCGCCCCAGGTCAGGCCGTCCTTGCTGGAGTCGGCGAAGACGTCGTTCTCGTTGCCGGACTTCTTCTTGCGCTCGTCGGACCACATCAGCACCACCCGGTCGTCGGGCGTCACCACCAGGAAGCTGGCCTTGCCGACGTTGGCCTTGCCCTTCACGTCGTTGACCTGCACCGGCTTGCTCCAGGTCTTGCCGGTGTCGGTCGACTTGGACGCGAAGATGTCGCCGTCGTGGCTCTGGTAGGCGAAGTACAGGTGCCCCTTGCTGTCCGCCGCGATGGCGACCTGGTCGTCCTGCACCGCGTCGTCTTGAATCGGCACGCCCGGGCTGAACTTCTGGGTGGTGAAGAGGTTCTTCGACGTGGCGAAGTAGGGGTCGTACTGCTTCTTGGTCGGGTGATGTCCCCGCCACGCCGCGTGCACCGTGCCCGCGTCCGCGACCCACAGCGCCGGGTCCTGGCCGTTGGTGCTGGTGCTGACCAGCTCGATCGGCTTGCTGAAGGTCTTGCCGTCCTTGGACCACGACAGGGCGATGTCGGCGCCCTTCACCTGGGACTCCCACACGGCGTAGAAGTTGCCAGAGCTGTCCGAGACCACGGCGATGCCGCCCCAGTAGTAGACCGTGCCCTTGGTGGCGTTGACCTGCAGCGGGCCGACCGTGGTCTTGCAGCTGGTGGGCGCCTCCCAGTTGAGCATGAGGTCGCCGCCCTTCTGCACCCAGCTGACGTAGAACTGACCGTCGCGCGCGGGGCTGATGTAGGGGTTCACCGTGCCGGTGGTGTTCTTGTTGACGAACTTCTTGCAGCCGAGCGGCGTGAACGCGCCCCAGCTGGTCCCGCCGGCGTCGGGGGCGCTGCTGTCGGCGGTGCTGCTGTCGGCGGTGCTGCTGTCGGCGGTGCTGCTGTCGGCGGTGCTGCTGTCGGCCGTGGTGGCGGTGTCTGAGACGCTGGTGTCCGTGCCGCTCGTGTCCGAGACGCTGGTGTCTGGGGCGCTGGTGTCCGAGGCGGCGCCCGTGTCTGGGGTGCCTGTGTCTGGCGTGCCTGTGTCTGGCG
>JAUIAC010000817.1 GCA_030425545.1 bacterium
GCCTGGGCGTCGAGGGCGGCGGAGACGTCGCTGGCGGCGTCGACCGGGTCGTCGCCGCTGCAGCCGCTGGCGGCGAGCGCGGTCAGGGCGCAGAGCAGCGAGGCGAGGGGGCGGGGTCGGCGGGCGTGTCGCAGCATGGGGACCTCAGGCGGGTGCGCGGGCGAGCGCGCGGGCTGTTCGAACGCTCATCATGCCGCGTCTCCAGCGTTTGGGCGAGGCGCGCGTCCCAGCGACGGGCTGCCCTTCTTTCGCCCGGACAGCGTCGGCGGTAGCTTCCGTGCCACGTCGCAGGTCACACCGAGCTGGAGGCGCCACAGGATTCCCTCCTTGCAGCGGACCACGCCATGCCCAGGACCCTCGAAGCTCAGGTCTCCATCGACGCCCCGCTCGAGCGGGTCTGGCGGGAGATGACCGGCCTCGCCCGCTACGGCGAGTGGAACCCCTTCGTCGTCGGCATCGACCTGCTCGAGGGGCCACCCGGCGTAGGGGCTCGCCTGCGTCTGCACGTGGACATGCAGGGCTCACGTACGACCGCGTTGGAGGAGATGACGGTCTGGACCACCCCGAGCGATACGGGCGGCGAGCGGGCCGAGATGACCTACGAGTTCCGCGGCCCCATGCACAGCACGGGCATGGTGCACGCCACCCGACGGCAGGTGCTCACGCGAGAGGCCGACGGGCGGACCACCTACCACACCACGGAGACCTTCTCGGGCCTGCTGTGGCGCTTCATCCCCTTCCCGAAGATCCGCGTCGGCTTCGACATGCACGCCCAGGCGCTCAAGGCCCGCTGTGAGGGTCCGGAGGGCTGAGCCTCACGCGGCGGCGAACTGGGCCGCCCAGGTCTCGAAGCGCGTCAGGGCGTCGCTCTCCAGGCTCGGCTCGCCACGGTGCAGGGCCTGCCAGAGCTCGGCGTCCATGCGCACGTCGCGCCGGAACGCCGCGCGGATCATCGGGTGCAGCGCGTTCGCGAGGACGCGGCCCAGCGGCCCAGCGGCGCGCAGGTCGAGCCCCAACGTCACGTGGATCGTGTCCCGGTCCACGGGGGTCGGTAGGACGAGGTGGCGCGACACGAGCAGGCCACCGAGGGAGCTGACCTGGGTCACCTGGTAGCCCACCCCCGTGGACTTGCTCTGGAAGCGTGAGGGCAGCGTCAGCGGCGTCTTGGGCACCAGCGGCCAGCCGAAGTCGAGCGTCAGCGAGCACTCCGGCCCGTCCGTGCGGAAGGGCTCCGACTCGTGGATGGACTGGTACAGGTGCACCGACGAGAAGTGCTCGATGTCAGCCAGGTCGCGCATCACCAGGTCCGGCCGCGACTTGAAGGGCAACATGTCGAAGGTGCGCGTGGTCCACCCGGTGGTGTCGGTGGGCGCAGGGCGAAAGCGCGGCTCGCCCCCCGCCGGCCCGTACCAGGCCATGACCAGCCCGTCCTGACAGAGCGTGGGCAGCGGCGCGCCGCCGTGGACGGGCTCGACGCGCGGGGCGTCGTCGTCGCTCACGCGGACCGCGCTGCCGCAGAAGGGCACCTCGCGTGGGCCGTCCCGCAGCGCCGCGCGCGTGCTCACCACATACCAACTCGACGAGATCGCGGGGTCGAAGCTCATAGGGGCAGCGTGCCGATCGATGCAGACCTTGTCGAGATGTCGAAGACGCGTTTTGGGCGGCAGAGGCCACGTTTCCGGGGTGACGCGCGCCGCGCTGCGCGTTCGGCGGCGCGTGGAGCGCGGCGGTTCAAGGAGCGTGAGCTGCGCGTTCGTGCACGGCGCCGACGCGCAGCCCTGACTTGCCGTGGCGCAGCCCGTGGTCAAGGATCGCCCGTAAGGAGCACACCATGCACGCACGTGAACTCGGACTTCACGTCCCCGCCCTCGTGGCGCTGACGAGCCTCTGCGGCTGCCCGGACGATGTACCGGACAGCAAGGCCTTCTCCGGCGCAGACACGCTGACGTCGGACGCTGTCGCTTCGGACGCGGGGGCTGCGGACGCGGGGGCTTCAG
>JAUIAC010000818.1 GCA_030425545.1 bacterium
GTCACAGATCTGCGTGTTCGGCGTGTGGGTGCACTGACCTGCGACGCAGGCGTCATCGGTGCAGGCGTTGCCGTCGTCGCAGCCGTTGGGGCAGCCGCCCCCTGCCGCGGCGTCCGTCGCGCCTGTGTCGCCAGCGCTCATGTCGCTGGCGCTCGTGTCACCTGCGCTGCTGTCGGCCACGCCGCTGTCGGTCACGCTGGCGTCGGTCACACTGGTGTCGGGCGCCGCGCCCGCGTCCCCGCGCGCGGCGCCGTCCTGGCCGGCGAAGCCGATGTCGCCGCCGGTGGCGCCGCTGTCTTGCGCGGCCGGAGAAGGCTTGGCGTCGGCGCCGCAACCGGCCAGGGAGACCACCCCCCACGCCGCCAGGGCGAGCGCGCACGCCGAGGCGCAGTCCGCGGCGAGGCGCCGTCGGGACAGAGACCGCATCATGGACCACCTCCGGGCTCGGAGGGGGCCGAGCGCGCGGCAGGCTAGCTCGACCGCCCCCATTGTGGCGAGCCGGGAGGTGGCGAGCGTGAGGTGGTCGGCGCGGGTGCGAGCGCCGGGCTACGCCGCCACCGGCAGCGGCGCCGGCTCCGCGACCTGGAGCGCGACCTCCGTCTCCGTGTGCAGCTGCGCCAGCGCTCCGGTCACCGGTGCGACACCCAGCTCCGCCCGCACCTCCGCCAGAGGGCGACTCAGCAGCGGCCGCCAGTCGACGCCGAAGAGAGCCCGGGCCTGCCGCCCCCGTCGCCAGCCCTGCGACACGGCCTCCAACATCGGCACCATCAGCGCGCGGTCCAGGGTCGCCGCCCGCACCAGGCCCACCAGCACGATCCACAGCGAGGGGGGCGCCTCGATCTGCGCGACGTAGAAGGCCTGCAGCCCGACCTCTGCCGCGGGGGTGGTGCCAAAGCCCGTGACCGCGTGCCACACGTCGTGGGTCTCCTCCACGTGCCGCTGCAGCCGGGCCAGGGCGTGGGTCTGCACCGGCCGGTCGAGCACCTCCGGGTCGCCCTCGATGCCGTCGAGCAGCCGCGCCACCTCGGCGCCCAGGCTCCCGGGCGGGCAGGCCCGACACCGGTCCAGGTCGACCACCCCTTGCTGAAAGGGCGCGTCGAGGAAGGCGGCCACAGCGGGGATCTGACGCGCCTCCGCCTCCGCCTGCGCGTCGGGCCCCACGGCGTCCGCGAGCGCGAAGATGCGGTCGAGCTCCTCCGGGTTGCGCACGGTGCGGGCGAAGGCCACGAGGGCGCGCAGGCCCTGAAAGACCCGAACGGGCAGCGACAGGAGGGGCGGGCGGGCGGCGCTCTGCTGGGGTTGGGGCGTCATGGGGACCTCCAGGGGCGGGTGCGGCGGAGCGTCATGCTTGCGCGGTCGACCGGCCTGACTCACAATATGAGAGATCCCTCATGTTCCAGCTACTCGCGTTCACTCGGAGGACCCCGCCATGGCCAGCTCACCAGCAAAACCCACGCGAAGACGGCCGCTTCAGAAGAGGAGCCAGGCCACGGTGACGGTGATCTTGGAGGCCACGGCTCAGGTTCTGGTGCGCGAGGGGCCGGAGCGCACCACCACGAACCGCATCGCCGAGCGCGCCGGGGTGAGCGTGGGCACCATCTACCAGTACTTCCCCAACAAGCAGGCGCTCTACGTGGCCCTGGCCGAGCGCCACGTGCGCCGCATCGAGGCCGAGATCACGGCCGTGGTGGAGGCGCTCGACGTGGACGCGCCGCTGCCCGTCGAGGCGGTGGCGCCCCTGGTGGTGACGACCATGCTGCGCTCCGAGCGCGCGGCGCCGGAGGTCAGCCGGCAGCTCTACCGGCTGGCGGCGCAGGACGCGGCCGTGCTGGCGCCCGTGGCGGCCTTCGAGCGAGACCAGGTGGCGCGCTTCGCGGGGTTGATCGCGCTCTACGGCGGCGAGCCGGGCTTCCGCCCCGTGCCGGCCGAGCTGGCGGCGACGATCCTGGTGCGGGCGCTGGGCGGGGTGATGCGGGCGACGCTGGCGGCCACGCC
>JAUIAC010000819.1 GCA_030425545.1 bacterium
CGCCGCGTCGCTGGTACAGCACCCGGCCTTCGCCTTGCCCACACACGCGCCCTTGGCGTCGCAGGCGTCGCCGGTGGTGCAGACCTGGCCGTCGTCACACGCGCTGCCGGCCGCCTTGGCGCTCCACGTCGTCGCGGACTGGGCCGGGTCGCACACGGCGCAGCCCTTGGCGGCCACGTCTCCCGCCGCGACGCACTTGCCGTCGATGGCGCAGGTCTTGGCCTTGGGGGTGTTCACGCACACGCCCTTGGCGCTGCAGCTGTCGGTGGTGCACGCCAGCTTGTCGTCGCACTCGCTGTCCTTGGTGCAGCAGTCTGCGCCGACGCAGCCGCACACCGCGTCGAGGTCCTTGCAGCAGTCGCCCGCCGTCTTGCAGTAGCTGTCGCACTGGCAGTTGGCAGCGCCGTTGTACTTGCCGCAGCGGCCGGCGCAGCTGTTGGGCCCCGGGGTGACGCCGCCGTCCGACGTGGCGTCGCCCGAGCCGATGTCGCCCGAGCCGGTGTCGCCCGAGCCGGTGTCGCCCGAGCCGGTGTCGCCGCCGACGGTGTCGGGCGTGCCCGTGTCGGGTGCGTCGGTGTCCGGTCCATCGGTGTCGGGAGCGCCCGAGTCAGGAGCAACCGTGTCTGGAGCAACCGTGTCGGGAGCGCCCGTGTCAGGAGCAACCGTGTCGGGAGCGCCCGTGTCGGGCGTTCCCGTGTCGGGCGCGCCCGTGTCGGGCGCGCCCGTGTCTGGAGCAACCGTGTCAGGAGCGCCCGTGTCAGGAGCGCCGGTGTCGGGAGCGTCGGTGTCGGGAGCGCCGGTGTCGGGCGCCCCCGTGTCGGGCGCCACGCCCAGGTCACCGAAGCTGATGTCGCCCAAGGCCACGCTGCCCGTGTCACCGCCGCGCATCTCGATGGCGGTCTCTTCCATCGGTCCGTTGTCGCCGCAGCCCACGCTTGCGAGCGCGAGCAAGGCCGTCACCGACCAGGCGAGGGATGAGGACGCCACCGGTCCGCACGACGCAGCCGCGCCGCGGTTCATGATCTCGGCGTCGACACCGACGAAACCAACCTTCCTCATCATCTCCGCTCCTTGCGTGCAACGCAGGGGCTCGGCCGGGGGGCGTCTGGCCGAGGGGCGCGGACCATAGGGACTCCGGGCAGCGAAGTCACCTGCTTTTTGGCGGATGGCGCGACCCTGCACGCACCGCGCCGAGGGGTGCGTCGCGCGGCTCAGCGTGGCCCGCCGGCCCGAGTCACGGGCAGACGACGGTGCCGTCGTCGTAGTGTACGCAGTAGGTTCGGTCCACGAAGGTCACACGCACGCTGTGGGCGCACGAGAGCGCGCCCTTGCGCACCTCCACGGTGAGCGCGCCCGTGCGCCCTACGAAGTCAGAGGGGTTGGGCGGCGAGAGCCAGACCTCGAGCGGCGTCGTGGTGCGGTGACTGTCGCTGCCCTCAGCGGGGTTCTGGGTGCCCACGACCGTCACAAGCGGGTCGAAGCCGTCGCGTCCCCCGCTGAGCTTGACCTGCACGTCACGCGGCACGTCACCCCACACGTGGGCCCGCACCTGCACCAGCATGTAGCCCTGGTAGCCCTTGAGCAGCTCGACCTCGTCGCCGTCGACGAGGTGCTGGCCGGTACGCTCAGCCACCAGGCCGCACCGCAGCCCCGTCGCCGCGCTCGGCTCGTCGCCGCCCTCGCTCGTGCAAGCCACCAGCGCCAGCGCCAGCAGCAAGGGTCCATGGACGCAGCGCGCGCGCCGCCGCCGGTTCATCCGCGGGCCCGCCACGCGCTCAGGCCCAGGGCCGCCCAGCCGGCGAGGAAGGCGAGCCCGCCGAGCGGCGTGACCATGCCCAGCTTGCGGACCCCAGTGCCCACCAACGCGTACAAGCTGCCGGAGAAGACGAAGATGCCCACGACAAAGAGGGCGCCTGCGACGCCGAGGGGCGCCTGCGCGCGGGGGATGTCGCGGGTCATGTAGCTCACGGCGTCGACGCCGATCAGCGCCAA
>JAUIAC010000820.1 GCA_030425545.1 bacterium
TGGCGGCCGCGCCGGGTCGCTGTGGCGCTGGTGGGCGCCGCCTGTGTCACGGCGGCGCTCGGGCTGGCCGCACACCACCGACCGGAGTGGTTGGGCTTGGAGGCCGCGCTGCAGGCCTTTCGCCCGAAGGCGACCCTGGCGGGCGGGTGGCGCCGGCTGACGGGGACCTTTCAGCACGCGAACCTGGCCGGAGCCTACCTGGCGGCCGCGCTGCCGCTGGCCGCGGCGCTCGTGGCTCCCCGGCGCGGCGACGCGGGCTCGCCCGGCCTGCCGCTGGGGGCGTCCCCGGGGGTTGCGCCCGCGGCGCACCCTGGCCTTCGCGCCGCGGTTCAGACCCTGGTCGCCGCTGGGGCGACCCTGCTGGTGCTGAGCGCGCTGGTCGCCACGGGCAGCCGCGGCGGCCTTGTGGCCGGGGTGGGAGCGACCGCCCTGGTGCTGGCCCTGGACGCGAGCGGGCGGTGGGTCGGGCTGCGCTGGATGACCCGGCGGTGGGCCTGGCTGCTGCTGGCCCTGGCCCTGGCGCTCGCCCTGCATCCTGGCGCTCGCCACCGCTTCGGCCTGCCGCCGACGGGCCCGGCGTACAGCGCCAACATCGTGCCGGCGTCTGCGCCCGCGTCCGGGACGGCGATGGTGCGGGTCGAGAACCGAGGCTGGCTGGCCTGGCGAGCGCTGGGCACCGATCCCGTGCGCCTGGTGGTCGACGCGGTCGACGAGCGCGGCGCGGTCCTGGCCAGCCGGCGAACGGCGCTGCCGCATCGGGTCGACCCGGGGCAGGCCGTCGATGTGCGCGCGGCGACGCCCCCGGGGGTGCGCTTGCGCTGGCGCTTGGAGCAGCACGGCTGGGCGCCGCTCCCCGGCGCGGCGTGGACAGGGCCCGCGCTGACCACCGACCCGGCCGCTGTGGCGCCGACCCGGCTGCGCTCGGAGCGACCGGCTGCGGGTCGAGCAGACCTCTGGCCGCTGGCGGTGTCGTTGTGGCGTGAGCGCCCCTATCTGGGCCACGGCCCGGACACCTTTCGCGAGCGCTGGCCTGAGCGCGCGCCGCACCTGCGAGCCGACACGCGCATGCACGCCAACCAGCTGGCGTTGGAGCTGCTGGCGGACGTCGGGCTGCTGGGTGCCGTGGCCTTCTTCGCCCTGTGCCTCGCCGCTCTGGCGCCCTGGTCGCCGCGCCGGTGGCGCGCCCAGCTGCAGCGCGCGTCGGCCGAGCACGGCGCCGCCCAGCCGGCCGCAGACACGGGCGCCCGCGCCGCGGTCGAGCCACTCGGGGTGGTCTTCGCGTGCGCCGCCGCCGCCTGGCTGTTGCACGGGCTGGTGGACTGCGCGCTCTTTTTTCACGGGCCTGCGGGGATCTTCTGGCTCTCGCTCGGCGTGGCCGCACACCACCGCCGCCGCTGAGGGCTGGCGGGCGTCGCGGCCGGCTGCGCTGCGTCGAGACTCCCCTAGAGCGAGGCCCTCCCTGAGGGAGGTCGGGGAGGGCCCCGCTCGGTGGGAACGGTGCGGAGCGCGCAGCGCTCCGGGGGACCACCGAACCTCGCGCGTGAACGCGCGAGACCCAGCTCCCACCCTACGTGTCACGGCGACTGCGCGCCACCTCGCCCCCGGCGATGGCGTAGACCTGCTCCAAGCGTCGCCTGAAGGCGCACGCGGCGGGGCGTGGGCGGCTCAGGCGCGGGCGTAGCGCTCGAAGGCCCCTGGCGCGTCCGGCGCGTTGACCTTGGAGATGACGAACTCGGCACACCAGCCCTCGGCCACCGCCACCGCGTCCTGCCGCAGCCCCCCGAGGAGGAAGACCGTCCGCCAGCTGCCCTCGTCGCGGAGCGGCAGGTGCAGCCACATGGGTTCGCCCACCGTCGGCGTGGTGCCGCGCCCGACCACCACGATGCGGTCGCGGCTGACGAAGCGCAGCTCGGCGGCGACCAGCCGCTCCTGGATCTCGACGCTCACGGGGGACGTGACCTCGCGCAGCGCCCCGCCCAGGAAGGGCAC
>JAUIAC010000821.1 GCA_030425545.1 bacterium
GTCGTGGCCATCGGCGCCGCCGCTCGCGTCGTCCGTGCCGGCGCCGGAGCCGCTGTCCGAGGCTGCCCCGGCGTCTGGCGTGCACCAGACCGGCTCGGGCGGATCTTCGGCGCAGCCCGACGCGGTGAGGGCGAGGGCGAGGGCGAAGGCGAGGGCGACAGCGAGCGGCACGCGGACGCCAGCGGAGAGGCGAGGACGGACGTTGGGGTTCACGGGGTACATGCGCCCTCCTTGGCCTTGCCGACCTGGGCAGCGAGTCGTTCACACTCTCCGGCGTAGGTCTTGCCGTCGCAGCCGCACACCGCGGATCCGGGCAGCGGCAGCGGGCACAGGCCCCCCGACTTGGCGCACGTCCCGGCAGCCGAGCCGCACGAGGCGGGGTCGCACCACAGCCCGGTCTGACACTTGGCGCCCGAGAAGCCGCCGCAGCTCTCGCCGGGCCCCTGGTTGCCGCCGCAGGGGCCCTTGCCGGCGCGCGCGACCCCGGCCTGTTGGCGGTGGCACGCGCTGGGGTAGGTCTTGCCGTCGCAGCCGCACTCGTCGGACTTGGGCAGGGGCTCGGGGCACACCTTGGGGACGGCGCCGATGCAGACGCCGCCGCTGTCGAGCCCGCAGCCGAGCAGGTCGCAGGACTGGGTGGTGGGGCACTGCTTGCCCTGCTTGCCGCCGCAGGGGCCGCCGGGATCGGGGATCGGGCAGGGGCCGACGTTGGCGACGTTGACGCTCGCCTGCTGCGCGGCGCAGGCGTCGTCGTAGACCTTGCCGTCGCAGCCGCACACCTCGACGTCCTCGGAGGAGCAGGCGGCCTTGGGGTCGACGCACAGGCCAGGGCCGGCCTCGCCGCAGCCGGTGACCTGGCAGAGCTGCCCGGCGGCGCAGGCCTTGCCGCTGAGGCTGCAGCCCTGAGGGGTGCCGGCGCAGGGGCCAGCCTTGGCGACCCCGGCGCCGGCGCGCTCGGCGAGGCACGCGGAGGCGTAGGTGCTGCCGTCACAGCCGCACACGGGCTGCCAGTCTTGGGGGCACGGGTCGGAGGGCACGACGCAGGAGCCGGCGCCGCCGCACGCCGTGCGCACGCAGGCCCAGCCGGCATCGCTGGAGGCGGGGGTGTCGAGGGCGACGCAGTCCTGCGGGCTGGTGCAGGGGCTGCCCGTGACGTCGGGCGTGCCAGCGTCGGGCTTGCCAGCGTCGGGAGCCCCGGTGTCGGGGTTGCCAGCGTCGGGCGTGCCAGCGTCGGGCGGGCCAGGCCGAGGCGTGCAGGCCCGCTCCGTCGGAGCGACACAGCCCGCCGCGACCGCCAGCAGAGCCCACAGCGCGAGGCGCACCGACGGGTGTGGAGCGGAGTCGTAGACAGCAGATGGATGGTGAGACATGGCTCCCCTTGCGGGGCCCCTCTCCACGTCGGTCAGGACTCTAGCCAATCCCCGCCCGCCCTGGCCAGCGCGCGAGCGTGTGGGTGCGTGAAGGCGCCGCGCCCGGCCGGCGCCTGGCGACTCGCGGCGGCCACCACGAGCCGTCGCACGTCGCCGCGCACCGACCCGCCTCAGTCGGCGCACCACCACAGGCCGTCCGGCTGCAGCTCGCAGCTGAGCGGCCCGCCACCGGGCGCCGCGTAGGGCCAACAGTCCGCCGCCGCCGTCGCCACCGTGCAGCGCCCCGCCTGGCCGGGCTTCGGGGCCACCACGCAGCCGCCGAGCACACACGACGCGGTCATGAACGCGCTGCCGCTGTCACAGTCGGCGTCGCTCCCGCAGCACTGCGAGGCCCCAGCCCCGTGGCTGCAGGTCCCGCCGACGCACGTGTCCACCGTACACACGTCGCCGTCGTCGCAGTCCGCGGCCGACGCACAACACGCCGCTGTAGCGAGGTAGTGGCAGCCCTGGTTCACACACACGTCGGCCGTGCACGCGTCGCCGTCGTCGCAGTCCTCCGCGCCCTCGCAGCACAGCGGGTTGGCGCTCGGCGCGTGCGTGCAGGCGTGCGTCCCAG
>JAUIAC010000822.1 GCA_030425545.1 bacterium
GCCGCGCGCGCTGAGGAGCCCCCATGGCCCGCCTGAACAAAGACATCGTCATCGTCGCTGGCAAGCGCACGCCTTTCGGCGGCTTCGGCGGCTCGCTCAAGGGCCTGAGCGCCAATGATCTCGGGGTTGAGGCGAGCAAGGCTACGCTCGCCGAGGTGGACGCCAAGCCCGAGGACGTGGACGCGGTCTTCTTCGGCAACGTGCTGCAGACCAGCGTCGACGCCATCTACCACGCGCGCCACGTGGGGCTGCGCAGCGGCGTCCCCCAGGGTGCGCCTGCGCTGACGCTGAACCGGCTCTGCGGCTCTGGCTTCGAGTCCATCGCCCAGGCCGCGGCGGCCATCGAGCTCGGCACGGCCGAGGTGTGCCTCGCCGGCGGCAGCGAGAGCATGAGCCAGGCGCCCCACGTCGTGCGCGAGGCCCGCTGGGGTGTGCGCTTCGGCCAGGAGCCGAAGTTCGAAGACACGCTGTGGACCTGCCTGACCGACACGTTCACCGGCATGGCCATGGCCAACACCGCGGAGAAGCTGGCCCGCACGCACGACATCTCGCGTGAGGCCTGCGACACCTACGCGCTGGAGAGCCAGGCGCGCTACGCCAAGGCCCTGGCAGACGGCGTCTTCACCGACGAGATCGCGCCGATCACCCTGAAGTCCCGCCGGGGCGACAAGGTCATCAGCGCTGACGAGCACCCGCGGCCCCAGTCCGACGCCGCTGGCCTCGGCAAGCTGCGCCCCGTGTTCGAGAAAGACGGCGTCGTCACGGCCGGCAACGCCTCCGGCATCGTCGACGGTGCGGCGGCGGTGCTCGTGACCACGCGGGCCCGGGCTGACGCCGAGGGCTGGCCGGTGCTCGCGCGCATCGTCAGCTACGCCGCGGTCGGCTGCGACCCCACGGTCATGGGCATCGGCCCTGTCCCCGCGTCGCGCAAGGCGCTCGAGTACGCGGGCAAGACCGTGGCCGACATGGACATCGTGGAGGTCAACGAGGCCTTCGCGCCCCAGTACCTCGCTGTCGAGAAAGACTTGGGTCTCGACCGCGACAAGACCAACACCAACGGCGGCGCCATCGCGCTGGGGCACCCTCTCGGGGCCACCGGCACACGCATCATGTTGCACCTTGCACGTGAGCTCGGCCGTCGTGACCTGCAGTGGGCGCTCGGTAGCGCCTGCATCGGTGGCGGCCAAGGCATCGCCATCGTCCTTCAGCGAGGCTGATCATCGACTTCAGACGACCCAAACCTACGCCCACCGGCCCGATCATCGCGCCCCCGGGCACCCTGACCCTACTCCCCCTCGGAGGCCTCGGCGCCATCGGCATGAACAACATGCTCTTGGGCTGCGACGGCCACTGGCTGCTGCTGGACGCCGGGGTCATGTTCCCCGACCGCCGTGCGCCGGGCACCGACCTCGTGCTGCCCGACCTGACGGTGCTGCACCGCCTGCAGGGCACCTTCCACGGTGTCGTGCTGACCCACGGCCACGAGGACCACATCGGCGCTGTGCCTTTCGTGCTCAAGGAGCGACGTGTGCCCGTGTGGGGGACCAAGTTCGCCCTGGGGCTGGTGCGCAACCGCCTGGCCGAACACAGCATGAACGACGAGGACCTGCGGGAGATCGGCCCTGGGCGCACGCTCAAGGTCGGGCGCTTCCGCATCGACTTCCTGCGGGTGACCCACTCCATCCCAGACTGCGTGTCACTCGCCATCCGCACCCCTGCGGGCAACATGCTCTTCACCGGCGACTTCAAGATCGATCCTGACCTGCCCTGCGGCACGCGCTTCGACAAGGCCGGCTACAAGGCCTTCGGCGACGAGGGCGTGCTGCTCATGCTGGCCGACTCGACCAACATCCAGCGCAAGGGCCGCACGCGCTCCGAAGGCGAGGTGGGGCGCGGGCTGACCGCCGCCATCAAGGAGGCGCCGGGCCGCGTGTTCATCGGCCTCTTCTCGTCCAACCTCTACCGCCTGCACTCCGTGCTGGCCGC
>JAUIAC010000823.1 GCA_030425545.1 bacterium
TCAAGGGCTGCGTCTCGCTGCCCACGAGCGCGACCTGCAGCGACGGCGACGCCTGCACCGCCGGCGACGCCTGCGCCTTGGGGAGCTGCAAGCCAGGCGCCGCGGTGACCTGCGGCGACGGCAACGCCTGCACCGCAGACAGCTGCAACACCAAGCAGGGCTGCACCCACGCGCCGACCGCGGGCCCCTGCGATGACGGCGACCCCTGCACCCAGGGCGACTCCTGCGCCGCAGGGACGTGCGCGGCGGGCCCGGCCAAGTCCTGCGACGACGGCAACGCCTGCACCGCGGACAGCTGCAAAGGCGGCTGCGTTCACGCCCCGCTCAGCGGCACCCCTTGCGACGACGGCTCGCCCTGCACCCCGGGCGACACCTGTCAGAAGGGCACGTGCGTGGCTGGGCTGAACTGCTGCACCTGCGTCAACGACGCGTCCTGCGCGTCGAGCGGCGACGGCGACGCGTGCAACGGCGTCCTGCGCTGCACCTTCACCGGCAGCTGCAGCTCCTGCGCCCTCGACCCGAAGTCGGTCGTGACCTGCGACGCGTCGAAGGACACAGCCTGTGCCAAGTCGACCTGCGACCCCAAGACCGGCAGCTGCGCGCTCACCCCGGTGAACGCTCCCTGCTCCGACGGCGACGTGTGCACGGCCAACGACGCGTGCACCAAGGGCGTCTGTGGCGGCTCTCCTGTGAGCTGCGACGACGGCAAGGCGTGCACCACCGACAGCTGCGACAAGACCAAGGGTTGCGTGCACGTCGCGGCGACCGGCCCCAGCTGCAGCGACGGCGACCCCTGCACCACGGGCACCTGCAAGGCGGGCGCGTGCGTCGGGACGCCGAAAGACTGCGGTGCGCACGCCTGCGCCACAGCAGCGTGCGACCCCAAGACCGGGGGCTGCACGTTGACGCCGGTCGCTGCGGGCGTGCCCTGCGGCGGGCAGCGCATGTGTGTGCAGGGCGAGTGCGCGCTGCCCTTCGCGACGCAGGTCAGCGCCGGTCGGCAGGCCACCTGCGTGACGCGACCCTCGGGCCAGGTGTGGTGTTGGGGCATCAACAGCGTCGGGCAGCTCGGCCGCGGCGACACCAAGGGCCACACCAAGGGCCCGGTGAAGGGGCTCAGCGACGCGGTGTCCGTGGACCACGGGCGCTACCACGTCTGCGCGCGGCGCAGCGGCGGGGGGGTGGCCTGTTGGGGGCTGGGCAGCTCCGGCCAGCTCGGCCACGGGAGCAAGCCCTTCTTGACCACCGTGCCCGTCGCGGCCAAGGGGCTGAGCGACGCGCGCGCCCTGGCGCTGGGGGCCTACCACGGGCTGGTCGGGCGGCAGGGCGGCGCCACGGTGGGCTGGGGCTCCAACACCTCGCACCAGCTGCGGGTCAAGAGCACGTCCAGCTACAGCAGCCCCTTCGCCGTGCCCGACATCGGCGGCGCCCAAGCGCTCACGGCGGGCGCCTACGTGTCGTGTGCGCTGTTCGACGGTCGGGTCCGCTGCTGGGGGCGGAACGCGAGCGGCGAGGCGGGGCTCGGCAGCCTGAGCAAGTCCACCAACCCGGGCCACTGGGTGCCGGGGCTCATCGACGCCGTGGCGCTGAGCGGCGGCGACGCCCACGTGTGTGCCCTGCGGCAGGGCGGTCAGATCGCGTGTTGGGGGAGCAACGTCGAGGGTCGACTCGGCGACGCCAGCAAGGTCACCAGCCCGACGCCGGTGGCCGTCAAGGGCGTCGCGGACGCGACCCAGGTCACGGCGGGCGCGGCGCACACCTGCGCGCTCCGCACGGGCGGCGCCGCGTGGTGTTGGGGCAGCAACGCCTTCCGGCAGCTGGGAGACGGCACGACGACGTCGCGCGTGGTCCCCGTGGCGGTCAAGACGGGGCTGCGCTTCCGCGCGTTGAGCGCCGGCACCTGGCACACCTGCGGGCTCCTCGTGGGCGGGGGCGTCGCGTGCTGGGGGCACAACACCAGCTGGCAGGAGCTCGGCTTCGCGGG
>JAUIAC010000824.1 GCA_030425545.1 bacterium
TGCCCTTGAGCTCGCCGACGACGTTGACCCCTGCGCCGTAGGTCTGCTCGGTGACCGTGAACTTCAGCGCCGTGAGGCGGTCGACCAGCATCTTGCGCACCGCGGCGTGGTGGGCGTTGCCCGAGGGGCGGGCCTTGGCCACGAAGGTGAGGTCGGCCAGGTAGTCGGCCTCGACCACGCAGCGGGGCGCGTTGGTGGCCTTGCCCTCGTCGCAGGCGGTGGAGCCCTCGTCGCCGCCGTCGCTCCCGCAGGCGGTGGCCAGCAGCAGGGCGAGCGTGAGGGTCGCAGCGCGGGTCGCAGCGCGGCGTGGTGGCCAGGGAAGTCTCATCGGGCGGCTCCGGGGAACGAGAGAGCGAGGGGGGAATCGCGGCCGGATTGAAGACACAAGCCCCGTTCGAGTCAAAGCTCGCTCGAGCGCGCGGCGTCGTTCGAGGGCGAAGCGTCGTCCCCAGCGTCGCGCCCCGCGGGTCACACCGCCGCGGCGTCGCTGTCCGGGACCAGGGTCTGCGTCCCGGCGCTCAGGTCGAAGCGCAGGTAGGCGCGCTGTAGGCCGCCGTAGAGGTGCAGGCTCAGGGCGCTCCCGCGGCCGGTGACGGCGTGCACGTGGCCAGCCGGGAAGGCGAGCAGGTCGCTGGGCTGCAGGCCGGTGCGAGCGCCGCGGACCAGCGCTCCCGCGGGCCCCGTCACGCGCGGCGGCGCCGGCTCCGCGCGCCGCCAGCGCTCCTCGGTCAGCGCGCCGCGCACCACGGCGACCAGGCCCCAGGTCTCGTGGTCGTGTACCGGTGAGGTGGCCCCCTCACACCAGGCCACAGCGTAGAGCGTCGCCCCCGTCTGGGCGCTGCGCGCGAGCAGGTGGCGGGTGTAGGGCGGCGCCTCGGCGCGCCACGGCAGCGCCTCGGCCGCGAGGTCGACGGCCAAGGACTGGAGCTTCGCGCCGAGCTCTGCGCGCGGCGTCGCGGCCGGGGCATCGACATCAGGGGGCGCGCCCACGGCGCCGACGAGCGCGTCAAATCGGGTCTGCAGCGGGTGCATGGGGGTCCGGGGGGAGTTGGGTGCGGGCTCTGCAGCGTGAGCAAGAGTCCCGTGACGTGGGCAGTGTAGTCCCGCCGCGCAGGTGTGACACACCCGCATCCGGTCGTCATGCTGCGGGCTAAGGAGGAACCCATGCATCGCTCCGCGACTCGTTGGCTCGACTTCATCTCCGCTCCGCTTGCGGCCCTCGCGCTGGTCTTGGCGGCGTGCGGTACGTCACCGCAGCCCGCGACGCCTGACACGGGGGCCGTCCTCTTTGACACCAACGCCCCGGACACGAGCGCCGCAGACGCCAGCGTCTCGGCCGACACCAGCGCTCCCGACACCAGCACCCCCGACACGAGCCCCGCAGACACGAACGTCCCTCCCGACACCAGCCCGCCCGACACGAGCGCCGCGGATACGAGCGTCTCCCCCGACACCACCGCCGCCGATACACACGCCGCCCCCGACACAAGCGCCCCCGACACAAACGCCGCCCCCGACACGACCCCTCCGCCCGACACCACCCCCGCCTGCACGCCCGCGTCCTGCGCCGACGCCAACCCCTGCACCACCGACACCTGCACCCCCACCGGCTGCACCCACACCCCCAACACCGCCCCCTGCAGCGACAACAACGCCTGCACCCTCGGCGACGCCTGCGCCAAGGGCGCCTGCAAGCCCGGAAAACCAGCGTCCTGCAGCGACGGCAAGCCCTGCACGGCGGACACCTGCAGCCCCAAGACCGGGTGCAGCCACGGCCCCGACTGCGCCGCGCCGCTGGTGTGCACGCAGGGCACCTGCGCCAAGCCCGCGCCGCTGCCCTATCCCAAGCGCACGGCCTACCGCATCAAGGCCATCCAGCCCGACTTCTGGCCGGCGCGGAAGGACCTCATCGGCAACCAGACCGGCGGCATCGGCGCCAACTTCGTCTGGGCCCACTGGCAGCCCAA
>JAUIAC010000825.1 GCA_030425545.1 bacterium
CCGCTGTCGAGGTCCCGGCGCACCGCCACGTGGTGACGCGTCGCATCTTTGAGCACGCCGTAGCGGGTCTTGACCACCCGGGTCTGCTCCGCCGTCTTCACCCCGCTGGCGGTGGTCTTCAGCGTCACGACCACGCGGCCGAGCTTGGTGGTGCAGTCGAGCTTGTTCCCGAGCAGGTCGGTGCTGCCGGCCTCGCACGCCGTGGCCTTCTCCGCGGTGTCGATGACCACGCCTTGGGTGAACGTGGCGTCGTCCTTGTCGGCGCGGCGATAGAGCTCCGCGGCCGTGTCCCCGCCCTTGATGGCGCCGTCGTAGACCCAGCCCTCGATGGTGCCCCAGTCGTGCTTGCCCTTGGCCGCCGCGCCGGTGGCGCCCGCGCTGTCGACGTCGGCGACCTGCCGGTTGGGATCGGCCACCAGCGTGAGGCCCGGCAGCAGCTGCATGGGGCTGACCTGCGCCTGCAGCATCAGGCTCGTCTTGCCCATGGTGCCGCGCATGGTCAGCGACTTGGTCTTGCCCTTGTCCTCGCCGGCCGGCACGACCACCGACGCGGCCACGTCGACGTTCATGCCGAAGGGCCAGTTGAGCCCGAAGAGGTACTGGTTGTGGGTCGACAGGTAGACGTGGGCGCGGTCGATGTCCACGGAGAGCGGCTCGAGCGAGAAGGTCGCCAGGGCCTTGTCGAGCGGCAGGTGGTCGCCGAGGTAGCCCATGGGGTCGCTGTCGGCCGCCCACTTGCCCGTCTTGCTGTCATAGAGCTTCGCGCCGGCGACCTTGTTGGCCACCTTCTTCGCGCCGTCGAGGATGAGCTGCGCCACCCACCGCAGGTCGTCCGACTTCAGGTTCTCGGCGTCGATGCGCAGCAGCAGCGGCGGCACCAGCTTGCAGGTCAGGGGCGTGGCGCAGAAGCCGGACCAGCGCTTCTCGGCGCTGTAGTAGAAGGTGCCGCCGGCGGTGATGACGTTGTCGGGCAGCTTCTTCATCTTGCTGCCGTCGGCCTTGACCCCGACCGGCGTGCCCTTGCCGTCCTTGGTGAGCGCCGGCCAGGTGGCGCCGATGTCGCCCTTGAGCAGCAGGGCCTGCCCGTTGACACCCGCGGCCTTGAGCACCGGCGGGGACGTCGCCGTGACGGTCGCGGTGAGCCCCGCGTCCATGATGCCGACGTTGGGCACGTAGAGCGGGTCCAGCCACAGGCCGTTCAGGGCGACGGTGCCCGAGATCTCCGGCTCCTTGCTGAGGGTGAACGAGGTCAGCGCCGTGAGCTTGTGGGTCTTTCCGGCACGGTCACGGGTGACCACGTTGGCCGAGCCGCCGAAGGTGACCTCCAGCCCGGTGGTCTGCCAGATCTCGACGAACACGCTGTCGAGGGCGATGGAGTCGATGGAGGGGACCCCGGCCGCCTTGTCGAGCACCGTCCAGGGCGTCTGGATGGTGCCGCGCACACCGAAGTTGTTCTTGTCGGTGTAGACCACCTCGACGTCCGCCGTGACCTCGCCGAAGAGCTTGGACAGGGGTGTGAGCTCGGTCTGGGTGCGCAGCGACGTGCCGATGGGCAGCGGCCAGGTCTGCTCCGCGCCGTTGCTGGCGAGCCCGTCGTGGTCGAAGGCGAAGTCCGAGGTGGGGTGCGTCACGGCGAAGAGCGACACCGGCCGGAGCTCTGCCTTGCCCTTGCTGTTGAGCACCTGCCCGAGGGTGACCGTCCACTCCGCCAGGGTGAGCGTCTGCTGCAGCATCGACACGCCGATGGCGCGTCGGGGGGCGATCTTGGTGTTGTCGACGTCGTCGGTCTGCCAGCGCACGCGCATCGACGCCGGCCGGTCGGCCAGCGGGCTCCACAGCGCCACCTGGACCGACGTGTCGAGCTGAACCTCGAGGAAGTGGCCGATGAGGGTGGCGCCGCTCTTGTTGAGGAAGGGCAGGTCGACGCGCAGCTGACCGCCGCCGAGGCCGATCTTGAAGTTGCCTGC
>JAUIAC010000826.1 GCA_030425545.1 bacterium
GCGCGCGAGGCCGGCGCGACGGGCGAAGCGGGCGCGACGGAGGCCGCCGTGGTCAGGAGCACCGGCGCGACCGTGGCCGTCACGGCGCGTCGCTCCACGGCGGTGATCGCCGCGAGGTCGTCGTCAGGTCGCGCGTCGTCGCCCCCCTCGGGGACCGACGCGACCGTCCGCGTCACCACAGCGCTCGGCGGCGCGGCGGTTCGCACCGACAAGGGGCGATGTCCCGCCGCGACAGGTCGCGCGGCCGCAGCCCGCCCCGCCTGGGCGCCCGGCGCGGGGTCGTCGACCCCAACCGGCGCTTCGAGCGTGCTCATGACTGCGGCGGCTGCGAGGCGCAGGTCAGGCGGCGCCCAGGCCACGTTGGGCCCCCGCGTCCAGGTCTCCACCGCCTTGCGGTCCCAGTGTTCGGGCGCGCCCGAGCGCCAGACGACGCCGCCAAAACCGAGGCGGAGCGATGGCCCGGCGACCCCCGCCTGCGGCTCCCAGCGCGCCTCCCGCAGCCGGTGGGCGATGCCGTAGCCGTCCAGCCCGCGCGCCAGGTCTTGCAGGCCGCTCAAGGGTACGGACCGCGCGCACGTGTGCAGCCAGGCCAGGCCCTCGACGACCAGCGCCAGGGCGCCGTCGGCCAGCTCGCCGCCGAGATGGGCGCCCACCACGGGTCGCGGCGGCACCAGCCCTCGAATCTGGTCCCACGCGACATCGCGCGAGGCGATCCAGTCGCTCATGTGCACGTGCAGCGCCGCGTCCACCGTGCCGCTGACCACCCGCAACAAGGGCACCCCGAGGTGGCGCAGCTCCGCGAGCACGCCCTCCGGTCCGTCGACCCACGCGCAGGGCTCCAGCAGCTGCCACCCGGAGCGCACCACCTGCGCGAGCGGCGCGGCGCCGACGAGGCCGTGCCAGCCCGCGACGGTCAACGGGACGTGGAGCCCCTTGGCCACGCCGGCCACCCACGGGGCTGGGGTGCCCTCCGTCCCGGTCGCTGCAGGCCCCAGGCCCAGCAGCCAGGCACACAGCTCGGCGTGCGCGACGGGATCGTCGGCGTCGTCCAGGGGCGGCACCAGGGCCGCCACCGGGGCTTCGGGCTCCAGCGTCACCTGTGGAACGCCGCCCGGCCCGCCGACGAGCGCTCGCCGGAGGCGCCACCGCGCACCGTCACCGGTGGCGAGCGACACCGCGACCTCACCACCAGCCACCACCCGGAGCGCCCGAGCGGCCTGGGTCAGCACCGCGGGGATCGGCGGGGCCTCGGTGAGCCACGCGGGCGCGCTGACAGACGCCGGCCCCGTCGACACACGGGACCACCCTGGCGTACCTCCGCCCTCGGCGAGGCCCAGCTCCCAGCGCACCGTCGTTGCGTCTGCCCTCTGCATGGCCAGCTCTCCTCGCGCCACGGTCCGTCACCGCCACAGCACGTGGTACCACACCTGCCTTGTCTCATCCCCAGAGCAGCTCCGCCAACCCCGAGGCGCGCTGCACGTCACGCCCCACCGCCTCAGCCAGCACGGCCTCGCTGCCGACCCAGTCGACCCGCCACTTGGCGCGGGTGAGCCCCGTGTAGACCAGCTCGCGCGTCAGCAGCGGCGACCCGGTCTCGGCGGGCAACACCAGGGCGACGCGGTCGAACTGCGAGCCCTGGCTCTTGTGCACGGTCATCGCCAGGGCCGTGTCGTGCGTCGGCAGGCGAGCCAGGGCGACGTGACGCACCTCGGTCGCGCCGACAGGGAAGGCCGCCGTGAGTCGCCCGTCGGCCCCCTCGACCACCAGCCCCACGTCGCCGTTGCGCAGGTCGACGTCGTAGCTGTTCTCGGTGATGAGCAGCGGTCGCCCCAGCCAGTGCTCCCCGCGGGACGGGATGCGTCCCCATGCGTGCCTGAGCTGAGCGCGCACCGCGTCTGCCAGCGACTGGTTCAGGCCCGACACGCCACGCGGACCGCCGCGGTGCGCGCACAAGACGCG
>JAUIAC010000145.1 GCA_030425545.1 bacterium
GCGGTCGTTCAGGTCGTTGAGCTTCTTGGTGATGTTGCAGTTGAGCAGGCACATGAAGTCAGCCTGCTGTTTCGCGTCCTTGCAGCCGAGCAGCATGTGGTAGTGCGTCGACATGAAGACGAAGGCGTAGAGCTCGATGCCCGTCTTCTCCTGCGCGTGACCGATGACACCAGCGATGATGCGGTGCACCTCCTTGCTGGGGCGCAGCAGCTTCATGCTGTCGATGGAGCGGGTGGTGACCTCGACCATGTGGTCGGGGTGGATGTAGCGAACCGGACGCATGCGGACTCCTCCTCGGGAGGCCGGGGTAGAGGGAGGCCTCCCTAGAGTCCGACGTGCGCCAGAGAGATTTTCGTCACATCAAGGCGGAAATGTTCCGTCAGCGAATCGCCTGGCACCTACGAAGCGGCACCTACGAAGCTACAAAGCAAAAGCTCCGTCAGCGAATCGCCTGGCACCTACGAAGCTGGCACCTACGAAGCTGGCACCTACGAAGCAGCGCGCGCCTCCTCTTTCCGTGGTTCGAAAGCTCCTCCTGCACGCATACGGATCTCGGCGCGTCGCGTGTACGTGCAGTTCAGCTCTTCGTTCCCGCTGCGCGACCTGTTGGTGCTGGCCTACGTAGGTGCCAGGCGTTTCGCTCGTTAGGGCAAGCCCTTTGGGCGCAGCCGCGCAGCGGTCGGCGAGCGCTTCGCTCGCGGAACCCTTGACGGCGTGCGGACCGTGCTGAAGGGAGTAGGATGTGGTGGCGGAGGTCCGGGCATCGATGCCGCCCGTGAGCGGCACTGAAGCGTGGTCGAAGGAGCCGGAGAAAGATGCGATGCTGGCTTGCGTTCGAAGAGAGAGTCTTGTGTGCCTTCCCCCATCCCGCGGCGGACACGACAAAGCACAGCCCTGGCAGCTGTGTCACGACCCGCAAGCTGGTGCTCGAAGCCGGCTGTGTCGCAGCCTGCGCGCGCTCACCGCCGTGGCCGACCGCAGGACAGACGGGACCGTTGCTCGGGCACAGGCGGCTGCGCGAAGGTGAGCCCGCTCCCCGGGCCGGCACCCCAGGCGGCGGGAGCGTGTGGCCCAGGACCGTGGGGTTGGCGGCGCGGCGCTCACCGCGGTCGCCCCTCGGTGCCCTCGCCAGCGGTGATGAACAGGGCGGTGGCTGGCGCGCTCACGTCGGCCGTGTGCCAGACACCGGGCGGGTTGATGGCGTACTCCCCTGCGCGCAGCGTCACACGGACCTCGGCCCCGTCGACCTCTTGGACGAGCGTGATCTCCCCAGCGGTGCACAGCACCACCTCGTGCCCCTTCGGGTGCATCTCCCAGGCGTCCCAGGGCTCCGTGAAGGTGTGCAACGCGACCAGCCGGCCTTCTGCGCCGTCCGCCGCCACGCGGGCGCCGTAGGCCTCATACCAGGGCATCCCCGTGAACGCGGGCTGCGCCACGGCGGTCGCGCCCAGCCCGAGGTGGACGGGGAAGGTGGACAGGTCCTGTCCGCGCTGCGTGGTCATGGGCTGCTCCGGGCCGTGCCCTCAGAGGGGGGGCGCTACCCCGGGAGCATAGCCCCGTCGCGCGCGATCTGTCGTGACCTCGCGCAGATGCGGCGGGAGACGTGCGTCCGCCCGCCGGCGTGGTGTCGGGCCCAGACGAATCGTCTGGCACTCAGGAAAGTCGGCGGCTGCGGCGGCTGCACGGGCAGCCCACGTGGGCTCACAACCCCTTCACGGTCAAGGCGACGCCGCTGCTTTCTTTGGTGCCGGCACCCAGCTGTCCCAGCGTATTTTGGCCCCAGCAGGACAAGCCGCTGCCGTCGCGCGCGCACGTGAACGACGTCAGCCCCATGGACAGCTCCTTGGCGCCGCTCAACCCCTGAACCTTCGACGGGACGAGCTGCGATCCGCTGTTGTTGGCGGTCCCGTCGCCGAGCGCACCCCAAGTCCTGCGGCCCCAGCAATAGACGTCTCCGCTCTCGAGCATCGCGCACGTGTGGCTGGCCATGGCCGCGACCTGGGCCACGCCGCTCAAGCTCGGGACCTTCGCTGGGGAGGCGACGACCTGCTTGTAGCCTGGCGTGCCGCCGCCGGTCTCGCCGAAGGTGTTGCTCCCCCAACACCAGACCTCCTTGGCCTCCGTGAGCGCGCATACGTGGCCAACCCCCATGGTGAGCGCGGTCGCCTTGGGGAGTCCTGCGACGGCCTTGGGCTTGGCCTGCGAGGACTTCGTGCCGTTGCCCAGACTCCCACCCCCCCCGTATCCCCAGCACCACACCTGCCCCGTCTCGCTCAGGGCGCACGTCGCGTTCGTCGACGTGGCCACCTGTTTCACAAACGGCAGCCCGCCGACCTTCGTGAGCTTGCTCACCTGCGCGCTGCTGCCAAAGGTGCCGTCGCCAATCTGGCCGTAGGTGTTCTTTCCGCGACAAGCCACGTCACCGCTCGCCATGGACAGGCACAGGTAGCCATAGCCGCCGTCGACCGAGACGACCGTGCCAGCCACGGGCAGCTGAACCGGGGTTGGATTCACGACCGGGGTCCCCGACTTGCCATCGCCAAACTCCCCCTCGTGGGTCGTGCCCCAACACCACACCGACGGTCCCGCGCGGAGCGCGCAGAAGAAGGTAGCCCCGCCGTAGATGGCGACGGCCTTGGTGAGCCCCTTGACCGACGTGGGCGTCAGAGTGTCGCTCGTCCCGCCGTTGCCGAGCAGACCTGCCTCGCCCCCTCCCCAGCACTTGACGGTCTTGGCCGTGGTGATCGCGCAGGTCGTCGACTCGACCGTCGCGACCGTGGGTATCGCGCCGGGCGACGGCTTGAGCACGCAGCCGCCGGCCTGGCAGATCCCAATCGGGCAGCTCGCGCCCTCGGGCAAGTTGGTGTGCTCGCAGTCTTTGCTTGGCGCGCAGGTGTCCAAGGTGCAGGCGTTGCCATCGTCGCAGCTCTTCGGGCCTCCGGAGACGCAAGCCTTTCCCTTGCAAGCGTCGCCGACCGTGCACGGATTGCCATCGTCGCAGGGCGCGAGGTTGGCCTGCAGCGTGCAACCGAGCCACGGGTCACACACGGGTGACGTGCACGCGTTGGTGTCGTCGAACTTGCTGCAGTCACTGTGAGATTTGCACGGGCAGACGACCAGGCCAGGCGTGCAGGCTCCGCCCTTGCAGCGATCGGGCGCGGTGCAGGGTTCGCCGTCGTCACAGACGACGCCGTCGGCGAGGTTGGCGGTCACGCACTTGCCCGTCGACGGGGCGCAGGCGGTGAGCTTGCAGTCAGGGTCCCCGACGGTGGCACACGTCACCACGGTGGCTGGGTTCACGGCGCAGACCGGCTTGGGGCCAGATTTGTCGCAGTACAGCGTGCCGTTGCAGAGGTCGCCGTCCTCCTTGGCGGCGCAGTCCACGTCAGAATTGCAGGCGCACACCGCTGGCCCTGGCACGCACTTGCCGGCCGCGCAGCTGTCGTTCGGCGTGCACGGGCTTCCGTCCGCATCACAAGCGAGCCCGTCCTTCTTGGCGCTCTTCTGGCACGTCCCTGACGAGGCCTCGCACGTCGACGCGATGCAGGCGCTCCCTGGGGGGCAGCTCACCACCGTCGCGGGATTCACCTTGCAGGTGCCCGCGTCGCAATACAGCGTGCCGTTGCACAAGTCGCCGTCCTCTTTGGCGGCGCAGTCGGGGCTCGTCTTGCAGGAGCAGACGTTGGCGTTGGCTCCCGCGACGCACGCACCGCCGAGGCAGGTCTCTCCCACCGTGCAGGCGTCGCCGTCGTCACAGGACACGACGGCCTGTGTGACAGGAGTGGGCAGGCACAGCCCACTTTGTGCCTGGCACGTCGCTTTCAAGCAGGTCGTGTCGTTGGTGTCGTCACAAACCACGACGGTCGCGGGGTTGACCGTGCAAACCCCCTTCACTGCGTCGCAGTACAACGTGCCATTGCAAGGGTCGCCGTCTTCTTTGGCAGCGCAGTCCGCGTCGGTCTTGCACGTGCAAGCCGGCACACCACCGCACTGTCCTCCGAGGCAGGTGTCCCCGAGGGTGCACGCGTCGCCGTCAGAGCAGACCGTCCCGTTCGCAAGCTTCACGACGACGCAAGCGCCCGTCTGCGGCTGGCAGGTGTTGGCGGTGCACCCGGTGTCGGCATCTGCGTTGCAGGTCACCACCGTTGCAGGGTTGAGCTTGCAGGCCTGGATGAGGCCAGACTTGTCGCAATACAGCGTGCCGTTGCAGGCGTCTCCGTCTTCAAGTCCGGCGCAGTCCAGGTCGGAGCCGCACGGGCAGGCCATGACCCCCGGCGTGCAGGTGCCCGCGCCGCTGCAGACGTCGCCTTGGGTGCAGCTCTCGCCGTCGTCGCACTGCGTCCCCGTCGCAGCGGCCGCCATGGCGCACGCTCCGGTGGCTGGCGTGCAGGCGTTGGTCGCGCACGCGCTGTTCTTGCCCGTCGGGCAGGCCACCGTGGTCGCCTCGTTGACCTTGCAGCTGCCGTCTTTGGTGTCGCAGTAGAGTGTCCCGTTGCAGAGGTCGCCGTCTTCGAACTTGGCGCAGTCGGCGTCCACGGCGCACATGCACACCGCGAGGCCTCCGGTACACAGGTCGCCCGTACACCCATCGTCCGCCGTACAGGGGTCGTTGTCGTCGCAGGGAGCGCCTTCCACCGCGCCGATGCAGGCCTTGTCCACACAGCCCGCGGTGCCGCCCAGGGGCGCGCACGCGCTCAGCCCGTCGGGGCCGCAGCTGCGAACGCCTGGGCACCACCTGGCGCCATCCTCGCTGGCTGTCCAACACGTCGTGGCCGCTCGCTTTGCCCGCGCTGGCTTGTCACACGGGCAGACCCCGCCGGACGGGACGCACTGCCTCGCGGTGCCCCCCGCTGCCCGAGCCACGACGCGACAGGCGTAGCTCGCTGGGCAGTCACCGTCCGTCGCGCAGGGCGCCGCGCAAAAGGTGCCTGCGTGCGGCGCCCAGCCAGCCTCGGAGCTGCGCTCGCCGACCTGGGGCGCGACGCACGCCAGCCCCTCGAGGCCCGGCGAGACGCACGTCAGGTCGTTCTTGCAGGGCTCGCAGAGCCGCCCCCACTTGGGCACGCACCGCCGCAAGGTCGCCCCTGCGCGGGCGACGGTCGCGCAGGTCTCATCGTCGGCGCAGGGCGCCCCGGCGTGGCAGGCGGGCGCGCACCTGGACCCCAAGGGGCCGTTCACACAGAGGCCGCGCGCGCAGTCATCGTCGGCGACGCAGACGCAGCCGTCGCCGCCAGGACAGCTCTGCACTCCGCCGTCCAGGGGCTGCGTGTCGGGGCTGGCGTCAGGGCTGACGTCCGGGTCAGCGTCGGTCGCGTCGCTGCCGTCTTGGGTCCCGTCGGCGTCACCGGTCAGCGTCCCATTGACGCCCTCGTCGCTCGCGGCCGAGGTGGCGCACCCCACCGCCGCCGTCAACAGCAGCGCGAGCAGCGATCCACAGCGGCGGGGCGCGCCGGACGGCATCTCGTCACGCATCACTGCAGCCCCTTCACGAGCGTGGGCGCCACCAGCCAAGGCACGCCGTCAGCCTGCTGGCCGTACTTGTCGGCCCCCCAGCACATGAGCTCGCCGCCGGCCCGCTCGACACAGGTGTGGTAGGCCCCAGCGCTGACCGTCAACGCGCCCGTCACGCCTGTCGCTTCCGTCGGCTGGGTGATCCGGACGTCCTGGGTGGTCCAGTCGACCGCGCCGTTGCCGACCTGACCGCTCTGGTTGCTGCCCCAGCACAACACCTTGCCGGACGCCAGCAGGGCGCAGGAGTGCGTCGCGCCGAGGCTCAGCGTCACGTTGCCGGAGAGCGTCGGCACCACCAGCGGCACCGTCGAGTTGGTCTTGTAGCCTGACGTTCCTATGCCCAGCTGCCCGGAGCTGTTGACCCCCCAGCACCAGGTCTTGTCCACCCCGTTGGCCGCACACCCGTGCCCGCCGCCGACCGCCAGGCTCTTGATCCCGGTCGCACCCTTGACCTGCACGGGCACCAGCGTGGCTTGCTTGGTGCCGTTGCCGAGCTGTCCGGCTGTGTTGCTCCCCCAGCACCACGCCGTGCCATCGCTCTTGCGCGCACAGGTCACGCCTCCGCCGGCGGACAGGGCCTCGACGCCTGCGAGGTTCAACACCGCGACAGGCGCAGATGCGTTGGTCTTCGTCCCGGAGCCCAGCTGGCCGACCCCGTTGCTGCCCCAGCAGGCCACCGTCTTGTTGGCGCGCAGCGCGCAGGTGTGGCTGGATCCGGTAGCCAAGGCGGTCGCGTCGCTCAACCCCGTGACGGGGCGCGCCTGGGAGCCGCTGCCTGGGCCCCCCAGCTTGCCCTGAGCATCGCTGCCCCAGCACTGCACGGTGCCGTTGTTCTGGCGTGCGCACGTGTGGCTGCTGGCGCACGAGACGGCTGTGGCCTGGGTCACCCCTTTCACTTGCACCGGCACGTAGCTGTTGGCCGTTGTGCCGTCGCCGAGCTGACCGCTCGCGTTGTACCCCCAGCAATGCACAGCGCCGGTCACGTCGGCGAGACACCAGTGGATGGCGCCGCTCGATCCGCTCGCCGCGGCAGTCAGCTTGGGCACGGCGAGCTTCGCGGCGGGGTAGGTGATGTGGCCGGCCTGCGTCGCCGGCCGACTGCCGTCCCCGGCTTGACCCCGCAGGTTGTCGCCCCAACACCGCGCCGCCTGCTTTGCGCCCACTTGGGTCAGCACGCACACGTGCCTGTAGCCGACGCTGAGGTGTGACACGCCCGACAAGCCCTTGACCGGTGTTGGAGCCGACGCCGTGTTCGTGTGGCCCAGGCCAAGCTGTCCCTTGTCGTTGGCGCCCCAGCAGCGCACGGTTCCAGTCGCGTCGAGCGCGCAGACGAAGCCGACGCCCACGCCGACGGCCGTCGCGACAAAGGCTGGTCCCGGAGGCGGCTTTGGCGTGGACACTTGATTCCCCCAGCACGTCACGGCGCCCACCGACGACAGCGCGCAGCTCTGGGAGCCTCCCGCGGCGAGCGCGACGGCGCCGACCACGCCCGGGACAAGCTGCGGAGACGCCTTGGGCAGGACGGTGCCGTCGCCAAGCTGCCCGGCGCTGTTGTCCCCCCAGCAGTAGACGGAGCCGGACTGCGTCAGAGCACAGGCGTGCGTGTCTCCGGCGTCGACGGCGACGACGTTCTTGGGCGTCGCCGACTGGATCGGCAGCAGCGCCTCTGAGCCCGCCCCGAAGACACCGGCCCCCAGCTGGCCGAGGGCGCTCGCGCCCCAGCACCACACGTCGCCCTGGCCGCTGAGCGCGCAGGAGAACTGTCTGCCCGCCGCCACCTGGGCGATGCCGGTCAACCCTTTGATCTGCTTGGGGCTGCCGTGAATCCGGTAGGGGTGCACTTCGCCGGTGCCGCACTGGCCCAGGTCGTCGTGTCCCCAGCAGCTGACCGTGCCGTCCTTGTGCGCGGCGCAGGTGTGCTCCCAACCCACAGCGACGTCCACGGCGTTGTTCAGCCCTTTGACGGGCGCAGCGACGCTTCGCGATAGCCGACCGCCGTCCCCGAGCTCGGCCCAGTGGTTGTACCCCCAGCAGTCCACTCCACCGCCTGCCCGCACGGCGCAGGTGTGGTCCGCGCCCGCCCGAATCGCGACGAAGGTCGCGGTCGACTGCGTAGGGAGGCAGACCGCCTGGGTGCACGTGCCGCCTGGGCAGGGCGACCCCGCCGGGCTTGGCGAGTGGGTGCAGCCCGCCGCTTTGTCGCAGTCGTCCACGGTGCACGGCTTGCCGTCGTGGCAGTCCAGGGGCTTGCCGGCCATGCAGGCGCCCCCGGTGCAGCTGTCACCCGTGGTGCATGCGCTCCCGTCGCTGCACGGCACGTTGACGTGGGCATGCTGGCAGCCGACGGCCTTGTCGCAGCTGTCGGTGGTGCACGGGTTGGCGTCGTCACACGACTTGGGCTGGCCCGCCTGACACGCGCTCTGCGCGCATTGGTCCAGCTCCGTGCACGCGTCGCCGTCATCGCAGGGCGCCGTGTTGCCCTGCTGCACGCACGCTCCGGTGGCGTCGCAAGCGAGCGTGGTGCAGACGTTGACGTCCTCGAACTTCACGCACTCTGCCGCGGTGGTGCAGGGGCACAGGTTCCCTCCGGGGGAGCAGCCGCCCTTCTGGCACGCGTCCGGCCCGGTGCAGGGTTCACCGTCGTCGCACGGCGCGCCGTCGGCCAACGTGGTCATCGCGCAGGTCCCGGTCTTCGGTTGGCAGAGGTTGCGAACGCAGGGCTTGTCTGCCGCGGACGGGCAGCTCTTCACCGTCGCCGGGTTGACGACGCACGCAGGTTTCGGGCCCGTCTTGTCGCAATAGAGCGTGCCGTTGCAGCTGTCGCCGTCGTCCTTGGCGGCGCAGTCGGCGTCGCTCAGGCAGTCGCACGTCAGAGGTCCGGGCTTGCACGCGCCGTCGAGGCACGTGTCCTTGGCGGTACAGGGGGTGCCGTCGGCGTCGCAGCTCGCACCGTCGGGGCTCAGCACGAGCGCGCACTTCCCTGTCGTGCTCTGGCATAGGTTCGTCAGGCACTGGGTGTTCTGGGCACCGGTGCATGCGACGACCGTCGCCGGGTTGACGCGACATTCCCCCTTGGCCTTGTGGCAGTACAGCGCGCCGGTACACAGGTCGCCGCCGCCCTTGCTCAGGCAGTCGCTGTCCTTGCTGCACGCGCAGGTGTTGGCCTCTGGCACACAGACCCCTTTCTGGCACCGGTCCTTCACGGTGCACACGTTGCCGTCGTCGCAGTCCGGGCCGTCGAGCGGCTTCATCGCGCACGTGCCCTTGGCCGGCGCGCAGGTCGCTTTGACGCAGTCCGTGTCGGCTCCGTCGTCACACGTCACCACCGTCGACGGTTTCAGCTTGCAGGTGGCCACGGCGAGGTCGCAGAACAAGGTTCCGTTGCACAGATCCCCGTCCTCGAGCGGCGCGCAGTCCTTGTCGCCCTTGCATTGGCAGATGAAGGTGCCGGGCGTACAGGCGCCCCCCTGGCACTGATCGCCGCTGGTGCAGGGGGAGCCGTCGTCGCAGGGTGTCCCTGGCTTCACAGGCACCATGGCGCAGGCGCCCGTGCTGGGGACGCAGCTGTTGACCTGGCAGCCGTCCGCGCTCGTGCCGGCCGCGCAGGTGACGACCGAGCCGGGCTTGACCTCGCAGCTGCGGGCCGCGCCGATCTGGGCGCAGTACAACACGCCGTTGCACGGGTCGCCGTCGTCCTTCGCAGCGCAGTCAAGGTCCGACTTGCAGCTGCACTGCGACGCGCCACCGACGCATTGCCCCGCGCCATCGCAGCCGTCGAGCACGGTGCAGGGCGCGCCGTCGGAGCACGTCGCGCCCTTGGGCAAGGGGACCACCTCGCAAGCGGCTGTCTTCGGTTGGCACGCGGTCTGGGTGCAGGGCCCATCGGAGGCGGTGGCGCAGACGACCACCGTGGCCGGGTTGACCTTGCAGGTGGGCTCTGCGCCGCTCGTGTCGCAGTACAGGGTGCCATTGCACGGGTCGCCGTCGTCCTGCGCTACGCAGTCGGCCGAGGTCTGGCACGCGCACGTCGATGTAGCCGCCCCACATACGCCGTCGCTGCACGTCTCGCCCGTGGTGCAGCTGTCGCCGTCGTCACAGCCGGTCCCGGCCGCCTCTCCGTCACACGCCGCGTGGATGCACGTGCTCTGGGGGCCGGCCCAGGCCTTGCAGGGGGTCAGGCCGTCGGCGCCGCAGTGCCGGTCCCCGGTACACAAGCGCGCCGGAGACCCCGAGACGCTGGCCTGGCAGCGGGTGCCGGCGAACGCGGCGATCGCGCCCGGGCTGCACCCACAGACGCCAAGGCTCTCCGGCGCGGGACCCTTGGGTACGCACTGCGTGGTCGCGGCGCCGTTGACGTCCACGACGTCGGCACAGCGATGGCTGCTGGGGCAGCTCTCGTCGCCCGAACAGGAGGATCCACAGAACGCACCGGCGTGGCCGAGCTCGACGCACCTGGCACCTGCGACCAGCGCGCAGTCGGCGTTCGACCGACAAGGGCGACAGAGCCGGCCCCAGGTCGGCAGGCAGTAGGTGACGTTGGCAGCGCCGCCTGGCTGTGCCTGACACGTGCTGCCGGTCGGGCAGGAGGTCGGGCACGCAGCCGCGCATCGACGCCCGCTCGGGCCGTCTGCGCACACCCCGTTGCCACACTCCGCGTCGCTCACGCATGGGCAACCGCCCAGGCAGCCGTCACCAACATCACGGCCGTCATCGCCATCCTCACCGCTCTGTCCCGCGTCTGAGGGTGGGTCGCCGTCCGCGCTCAGGTTGTCGGCGACCGCAGCTGCGTCGTCGCTCCCGGCCGGCGCTGGACCCACGGAAGCGGAGCATGCGACGAAGACGAGCCCACAGCACAAGAGCAGCAGACCGCTCTTGGCTGAGCGCACGATGGAACAAGCGCGCGTCCTGCGCTGCATGGTGCGCTCCCGGCCCCGACCGACGCGCCATCTTCCGATGACAATCACACGGTGGCGCTGGCTGGCGGTGCGCGTTGCGAGGTGACGCACAAGGTAGCAAGACGCCCGACTCCCGACCAGCGAACGGCTCCCCGCGTCGGGCACTTTGACCGCGGGACCAGCACATCGCACGGTCGTGCCGGTGGGCCCGTGTGCGCGGCAGTTGGAGGAGCCCACAAGAACGCCGACACGGCGCTGACCCAGGTCAGCATCGACCGAGAGCTTCTCATGCGGGAGGTCGATCCGATGACGTCTTCAGGAGAGGCGACCGTCACTCAGCTCTGCGGGTCAGGTCCTGTCTCGACGGGAGGGGGAGGGTGCGAACTTGACGGAGTCCTATGCGCAAGTGCCTGGAAGCCATAAGCTTTGGCAGAGTTTTTCACCTCGCAGGGTGAAATGAGGGGACACTTCAGCTCCCCGTCTGCTTCGCCCGACACCCAAAGAGGCCTCCACGTGAAGGAACCGATCCACTTCACCCCAGCCGTGACCTTCCTCTTGCCAGACGGTTCGCTGCACCGCGTGGCGGCCGGCGGGTGGATCGGCCGCACACCGAGCGCGGCGCTCGTTCTCGACGACGCGCGCATCTCGGAGGCGCACGCCATGGTCAGCCTGCGTGGCCCCGACCTGAAAATCCTCGGGCTCCGTGGCCGGCTGCGCATCGACGGCGCGCCGGCGACCGATGCCGTCTTGGAGGAGGGCATGGTGGTCGAGCCGGCCCGGGGCCTGGAGTTGGTCGTCGCCGATGTGAGGTTGCCCACCGCGGTCATGGCCCTGGCGCTCCCCGGTCTTCCGCCCCTGCTCCTAGCGGGCACGACCTCGATCCTGACGCGGCCTGCGCCTGCGGCGGTCACCCGCTATGACCCGGCCGCTTCAGCCTGGCTCTGGTCGGCGGGGCCCCACTGGCGCTTGCACGTGGGTGGCGCGCCAGCTCGAGACGTCGCCCCTGGCGTGCCGTTCATGGTCGACGGCGTGCGCTGCGAGCTCGTCGCGCAGCCGCTCGCTCAGGCAGGGGCTGTAGATACGGTGGCCGGCGACGGCGGGCTCGCCCCGCTCACGGTGCGGTCCCACTATGACGTCGTCCACGTCTTCGGGCCGGGCGACGTCGCGGTCCACTTCGATGGCCAGCTGGGCAGGCTCATCGCTGAGGTGGCGGCGGTCGGCGCGCCGGTCGCTTGGTATGCGGTGGCCTCCGCCATCTGGCCCGACGAGGCGGATCGCGGCACCCTGCGGAGCCGCTGGGACGTGGGGCTGTCCCGGATTCGGCGCAAGCTCCGCCTGGCCGGTCTGCGCGGCGACTTGCTCCGTGCGGCGGGAATCGGCCTCATCGAGCTCTTTCTCCGTCCCGGGGACCGCCTGGATGACCGCGGCTGACACCAACGCTCCTCTCAGCGCACCGCAGCTGTCGCAGCCCTGGTCCGCAACGCAGCTCGCCGACGCGCGGCGCCCGGCAGAGGTGGCGCCTCCACCCGCGGGCATGGCCGTACAGACCGGGGGCTTCGTCGACCCCGCCCGCCGCTACCGCGTGCTCGCGCCGCTGGGTCGCGGCGGCATGGGTGAGGTGGTGTTGGCCGAGGACACGCTGCTTCGACGCCACGTTGCGGTGAAGTGGGCGTTGAGCCACGCGACGTTGCGACTCCTGGGAGAAGCCCGTGTCGCCGCCACGCTGGAACATGGCGGCGTCGTGCCGGTGTACGATGCGGGGGAGACGAGCGAGGGCGTCCCCTACTACGTCATGCGCGTGATCCGCGGGCGCACCCTGGCGAGCGCGCTGCGTGCCGCAGACGCCGACAGAGACGCGCTGTGCCGCCACGTGCGCGACGCGGCGTGGGCCGTGGCCTATGCCCACCAGCGAGGGGTGATCCACCGAGACCTCAAGCCTGCCAACCTGCTGATCGGCGAGCACGGTGACACCCAGGTCGGGGACTGGGGGCTGGCCCTTGCCGCGGAAGACATCGATCCGGCTGCGCCGCCTGCCCCAGTCGGCACCCCTGGCTATGTAGCGCCTGAGGTGCGTGCGGGGGGCGCCCCAGATGCGTGCTCAGACGTCTTCAGCCTCGGCAAGACCCTGGCCGAGGCCGCGGGCGCGGGGGCAGCGCCGGATCTGCTCGCCATCATCCGTCGTGCCACAACGACAGCGCCCGACGACCGCTATCCCGACGCTGCCGCCTTCGCCCGCGACGTCGACGCGTACCTTCGGGGAGCGCGCGTGGATGCGTATGCCTACCCCCCCGTGGAGCTGGCCCGCCGCTTCTGGCGCGCGTTCAAGTGGCCCATCGTCATCGTCGCGCTTGCGCTCTCTGTCGCGCTCGCGGCGCTGGTGAGTGGCTGGATTGGCGCGGCCACCCAGCGTGACCGAGCCACCGCAGCTGAGCAGCGCGCACAGGCGG
>JAUIAC010000827.1 GCA_030425545.1 bacterium
GGTCACGACCTACCACCGCGAAGGCCGGTGGATCAACGACGCCAGCCACAACCTCTACCACCTCGCCAAGGGCGGTAAGGTGCGCTTCAAGTACAAGCCGGCGTACCCCTACACCGGCACGCTCAAGTTCCGCCTGCGCAAGACGGGCAAGGGGCCGGGCGCGCCGAGCCAGGTGGTGCCGCTGTTCAAGGGCGGGCAGTTCACGGCGACCTACAACGACAAGTACAGCCCGGTGGACGTGGACATCCCCAAGGGCGCCAAGAAGGTCACGCTGTTGCTCGACGTCAGCGGCCACGGCTTCGGCAACGACACCGCCAACTGCGCCGAGTTCTGCAACCACACGCACCACTTCACGCTCAAGGGCAGCGCGGGCGAGAAGACCTGGGTGCGCGACCAGCCCTTCATCGGCAACAACTACGGCTGCGCGGCGCAGGTCAAAGACGGGGTCGTGCCCAACCAGTTCGGCACCTGGACCCTGGGACGCGGCGGCTGGTGCCCCGGGCAGGAGATCCCCCTCACCGTGTGGGACGTGACCTCCCACGCCAAGCCCGGCAGCAAGGTGAGCGTGTCGTACCTGGGCATGCTCGCGGGCAAGCCCTACACCCCGGTGAAGAAGTCGGGCGGCACAGGCTTCGGCGGCCGCATCGACATGAAGAGCTGGCTGTTGATCTACGAGTAGCGCGAGCAGCGGGGGCGGGGCCAGGCGATGTTCGGACTCTTTCAGCGCGTGCGGCGACGGCAGCTCCTGGCGGATCCCGTGCCGGAGGCGTGGCGCGCGATCCTGGACGCCAACGTGCCCTTCGTGGCGCACCTGCAGGGGCCGCTGCGCGACCGCTTCTTCGACCTCCTGCGCATCTTTGTGGCCGAGAAACACTGGATCGGCGCCCAGGGCGTGGTGGTCACCGACGAGATGCGGGTGACCATCGCAGCGGCGGCCGTGCGGCTGGTGCTGCACCTGGACCTGAGCCCCTACGACGCCCTGACGGAGATCGTCATCTACCCCTGGCGGTACCAGCACCGGAACACCGACGGCACGCCGCAGGACGGCGCGGTGCTGGGCGAGGCGCACACCTGGGGCACCGTGGTGCTGTCCTGGCCGGACGTGCTGCAGGGGCTGCGCAACCCGCACGACGGCCACGACACCGCCACCCACGAGTTCGCGCACGTGCTCGACATCGCCGCCGGCGCGTTCAACGGCACCCCCGAGCTGCGGTCGCGCGAGGACTACCGCCCCTGGGGAGCCGTGCTGTCGCGGCACTTTCGCCGGCTCCAGCGCGATCAGCGGGCGGAGCGCAAGGTGTTGCGCCCCTACGGCGCGACCAACGAGGCGGAGTTCTTCGCGGTGGCGACGGAGGCCTTCTTCGAGAAGCCCCGCCAGATGCGCGAGCGGCTGCCGGAGCTCTTCGACGTGCTCGCCGAGCTCTACGGACTCGACCCCTGCGACGGCTGCGACGGCGCGCCGACGGGGACGCCGCGCCAGGCCTGACGCGCTCGAGGACCGCGGCGCGCACGGCGCGGGCGCGAGAGGCCGGACGACCCCAAGGAATTTTCGCTGACTTCGTGGAGTTGATAGACGACGCTGTGTTTTGGCGAAACGATCTGCCAGACTCCGCATCAGACAGGTCAGCGGATGTCGGGGATGACCCCTGACCGCTCGCCGCGCGAACGCCCAGACCGGGCACAGGAGAGAGCTCATGAACACCTGGACCAAGACTCTGGCCACCGCGATCGCGTGCGGCGCGCTCGCAATGGCGGGCACGGCGTTCGCAGCCCCGACCGACGGCGCCTGCCCCGGCCACGACAAGACCGCCAAGAAGAAGAAGGGCGACAAGGACAAGGACGAGGCCTTCGTCGGCGTCGCGTCCGAGTGCCCCGGTCACGACAAGACCGCCAAGAAGAAGAAGGGCGACAAGGACAAGGACGAGGCCTTCGTCGGCGTCGCGTCCGAGTGCCCCG
>JAUIAC010000146.1 GCA_030425545.1 bacterium
GGGTCGCCCAGCTCCGCCAGCGTCCACGGCGCGCTCGCGCTCGCCCGTGTCACCACCAGCTCGCTCGGTCCGCGCAGGCCCAGCGCCAACCAGTCCCGCACGGGCCCGCGGGCCTCGCCGGTGCACGGCAGCAGCCAGTCGAGCCCGGTGATCAGGGTGCGCTGCGCCCCCTGCGCGAGCTCGGCGCTCACTGCGCCCGGTCCACGCCGCGCGCCGTCGCGACCTCGGCCGCCAGCTCGTAGCCCGCGTCGGCGTGGCGGATCACCCCCAGCGTCGGGTCGTTGGTCAGCACCCGCTGCAGCCGTCGCCCCGCGGCCTCGGTGCCGTCGGCCACCACCACCACGCCCGCGTGCTGCGAGAAGCCCATGCCCACGCCGCCACCGTGGTGCACGCTCACCCAGGTCGCGCCGCTCACCGCGTTGGTCAGCGCGTTCAGGAACACCCAGTCGCTGACCGCGTCGGAGCCGTCCTTCATCGCCTCGGTCTCGCGGTTGGGCGAGGCCACAGAGCCGGTGTCGAGGTGGTCCCGGCCGATGGCCACGGGCGCCGAGAGCTCGCCGCTCGCCACCATCTCGTTGAACTTCTGCCCGGCCTTGGCGCGCTCGCCGAGCCCCAGCCAGCAGATGCGCGCCGGCAGCCCCTGGAACGCGATGCGCGGCGCGCCCTCGGCCAGCCACTGCTGCACACCCGGGTTGTCGGGGAAGAGGGCGGCGATGGCCCGGTCGGTGGCGTAGATGTCCTCGGGGTCGCCGCTGAGCGCCACCCAGCGGAAGGGCCCCTCGCCCCGGCAGAATCGCGGCCGAATGTAGGCCGGCACGAAGCCCGGAAAGCGAAAGGCCACGTCCTCGCTCAGCCCGCCCAGCACCGCCTCGCCGCGCAGGTTGTTGCCGTAGTCGAACACGTGCACGCCGCGCGCCTGGAACTCCGTCATCAGCCGGGTGTGCCGCACGATGTCGGCGCGCACCCGCGAGATGAAGCTGGTGGGGCTCCGTCGCCGCGCGCCCTCCGCCTCCTCCAGGGTCATGTTCTGCGGCAGGTAGCCCACCAGCGGGTCGTGGGCCGAGGTCTGGTCGGTCAGCACGTCGGGGTCGACGCCGCGCTCTGTCAGCCGCTTGAGCAGGTCGATGGCCGTGCAGCACACCGCCACGCTGCGCGCCTCGCCCGCCGCCTTGAACGCCAGCGCGCGGTCGATGGCGTCGTCGATGGTCTCCGCCGCCTCGTCGAGGTAGCGCGTCTCCAGCCGACGTTGGATGCGCTGCGGGTCCACCTCCGCCGCGAGGAAGCTCGCTCCGGCCAGCGCCGCCGCCAGCGGCTGCGCGCCCCCCATGCCGCCCAGCCCGGCCGTCACCACCAGCCGCCCCTTGAGCGGCAGGCGGGGGTCGAAGTCCGGCGCGTCGGCGTAGTGCGCGCGGCCGCACTCGGCGAAGGTCTCGTACGTGCCCTGCACGATGCCCTGCGTGCCGATGTAGATCCACGAGCCGGCGGTCATCTGCCCGAACATCATCAGGCCCTTCGCCTCGAGCTCGCGGAAGTGCTCCCAGGTCGCCCACTTGGGCACCAGGTTGGAGTTCGCGATCAGCACGCGCGGCGCGTCGGCGTGGGTCTTGACGACGCCCTGCGCCCGGCCGGACTGCACCAGCAGCGTCTCGTCGTCGCCCAGGCGCTCCAGCGCCGCCACGATGCGGTGAAAGTCCGGCCACGAGCGCGCCGCGCGACCGATGCCGCCGTAGACGACCAGGTCTTGCCAGTCCTCGGCCATGTCCGGCTGCAGGTTGTTCAGCAGGCAGCGCAGCGCCCCCTCCTGCAGCCAACCCCGAGTGCGCAGCGTGGTCCCGCGGGGCAGCGCGAGGGGCGCGGTGGGTCGGAGCGGGTGGTCGCGGTGAGAGGTCATGGTCGTCTCCGGGGTGGGCAGGCGGCCAGAGCATAGCGCGCCGATCGCGGCTGACCACCTCCACCTGCCGGCGTGGCTCTGGCGGCCGCGGGGGGCCGCTGGCTCGGCGTCCGGGGCGAAGGCGCAGCGCCAGGGTCGGCCGCGCTCGGGCGACGCTGATCGGGGCACCATCAGCGATCTGGCAGCGCCAAGGAGTCGTACGATCGCGGCCGTGTGCGCGAAAGCCCGAGGAAGCTGGGCCCTTGCCCATGATCGGAGTTGACGCAGTCGCGGCTCGCCAACTGATCCGTTTTGGATCACTGAGCTTCAAAAAGCATCGCGTTGCTGGACGGGTGTGCGATCCCAGGGTACCAGTCAAAGGGTCGCACCTGGGTGCGCGAAGGAGGGGCGCATGGACGCTTCACAGGGCGGGCCTCCAACGCCCTTGGCGGACAACCCGCACGACCTGACCGGCACGAGCACGCGGGGATCTGCCGCGCGCAAGGCTGTAGACGCCCAACATGACTACGCCATGCTCGACGGCGCCAGCGGTCGGGCGGTCTTCTTTCGCCCCCAGCGCATGGGCGCAGACGAGCTCGCGCCGCTGCGCCTCGGCGTCACCTTCACCACCCGAGACGACACCGGCACGTCGAGCGAGATCTCGGGGGCCGTGGTCGACGTGTCGCAGAGCGGGCTCGCCGGGCTGGTGCCCCTGGACACGACGGGGCTTGGCCAGGGCGCGCTGCTCCCACGGGTGGTCCTGCACATCGATGACGCGGTGTTCTACGACGGCCGCGCGACGGTCGCCGTGTCGCGCCGCCAGGGAGACGAGACGCGGGTGGGTCTGGCGCTCACCGACGGGCTCATCGACGTCGATCAGGTCAAGTACCTGCGCGACGTGCGGCGCTGGGATCGCGACGCCAAGGCCCCGCTCGACAGCGCCCACACCCCCTGGGCCCACGTCGGGGATCACGCCGAGTTCAAGGCCGAGCTGCTCGACCTGCGCCTGTACCTCGACGAGACCCAGGCCCGTCTGGACGAGTTCGAGCAGCGCCTGCCCTGGGCGGTGCTTCACGGCGGCACCCAGTCGCCCGCGCTGCAGGGCCTCATCGACCTGACCACCCGCGACCTGCAGCCGGAGTTCGACCGGCGTGTGGGCTCCCTCTTCAACCTGGTGCGCGAGCTGCCGGTGGAGGAGAGCAAGGCCCTGGTGCCGCTCTCGGAGCGCATGGTCCGCGACCACTTCGTGACCGCCCCCTGGCTGCACAGAGCCTGGAAGAAGCCGCTGGGCTACGCCGGCGACTACCAGGTCATGAACCACATGTACCGCTGCCAGTTCGAGGGTCCGACGCTCTTCGCCAAGGCCATGAGCTGGGCCAGCCTGCACGCGCCCTCGCCCGAGGCGGTGCGCACCCGCAAGGCGCTGATCAAGCAGATGTTGCACGAGCTCTTCGCGCCCCACCTGGGCCAGGGGACCACGGTGCGCGTGCTCTCGGTGGCCTCGGGCCCGGCGCAGGAGATGTTCGAGATCCTGCGCGACATCGACGAGCTGCCCCACAAGCTGGAGATCGTGCTCTTCGACCAGGATCCGGGCGCCCTCGCCTTCGCCCACGGCCGCCTGCACCACCTGGTCGACCGGCGCTGGCAGGGGCGGGTCAAGGTCATCTACCTGCACGACACCATCCGGCGACTCGCGGCGGGCCACACGGTGCTCGGCACGCTGGGCGCCATGGACGCGGTCTACTCCACGGGCCTCTACGACTACCTGCCGCACCACTTCGCCGTGAAGCTGACGCGGCGCCTCTTTCAGCTGCTGAAGCCCGGCGGCTGGGCGGCCATCGGCAACATGGACTACGCCAACCCGAACCGGTGGGTCATGGAGCACCTGCTGGACTGGTGGCTCATCTTCCGCAGCCGCGACGAGATGCGCGCGTTCGCCAGCGAGGCGGCGCCCGAAGCGACCCTGTCCTTCCGCACCGAGGCCACGGGGATCAACCCCTTCGTCGTGATGCAGCGCTAGCCGGTGGCCGCCTCCCCCGACAGCGTGGTGCCCGACGTGACGCCGCCTGACCTGACGCCGCCTGACCCCCTGGCCCCGGCGGCCCAGGCCCCCGACGCCTTGGCCTCGGAGACCCTGACGGCCGAAGAGGTCGCGCGCCTCGACGCCGGCTGGCAGAAGCAGCTCATCGACCGCAACCGCAAGGGCGCCCGCGTGGCGCTGTGGTTCGTGCTGCTGGGCTTTCCGGCCTTCGGCATCGTCGACTACATCAGCGCGCCGCAACAGTGGCTGCCCTTGATCTGGGGGAGTCGCCTGGTGGTGGTGGCGGAGACGCTGGTGCTCTTCCGGCTCTTCCACACCGACTGGTTCGCGCGCCACATCCACAGCATCACCGCGGCCTACATGTTCACCGTGGCGGCGGCCATCAACGCGATGATCATCGTCATGGGCGGGCTCGCGTCGCACTACTACGCGGGCATCACCATCGTCGTGGTCGGCAGCGGGCTGATGTACCTGTGGCCGGCGCCCGTGGTGTGGCGCACCTACGCCGCCATGGTCGGCTTCTACGTGCTGCCCAACCTCGCCATGGGGCAGATCGGCGACCCGCTGATGGCGGTGAGCAACGTCATCTTCTGCAGCTTCACGGCCGCCGTGGTGGCCCGCGGGCAGATCTTGAACTACCGCGCGGCGCACGAGCAGTTCCGCACCCAGGCGGCCCTCGACCGGACCCGGCGTCAGGTCGAGGCGGCCCACGTCCGGCTGCAGGAGCGCGAGGCCTTCAAGAGTCAGTTCTTCGCCAACATCACCCACGAGCTGAAGACGCCGCTGGCGATGATCCTCTCGCCCATCGAGCTCATCGAGCAGGGCGAGATGGGGCCCATCAGCGACAGCCAGGGCTCCACGTTGCGGACCATGCTCAAGAGCGGCACCAAGCTGCTGAAGCTGATCAACGACCTGCTCGACCTGTCGAAGCTCGAAGAGTCGGCGCTGACCCTGCGCGTGGCCGAGCACGACCTGGTGCCGTGGACGCGGGGGCTCATGGAGGAGATCGAGGCGCTGGCGATCCGCAAGCGCATCGGCCTCGACTTCCACGTGGCCGTGCCCGAGGTGAAGGTGTGGTGCGATCTCGAGCGCATCGAGCGGGTGGTGGTGAACCTGCTGTCGAACGCCACCAAGTTCACGCCGCCAGGGGGGCGGGTCGACGTCTACCTCGACCTGGTGAACGAGAGCACCGCGCCGGCGCCGCGTGGGAGCGAGCTCGAAGACACCGGAAATCCGGCCCGTCAGCGGGGTCCACGCGCCCGACTCAAGGTCCGCGACACGGGCTGTGGCTTCGCGCCGGACAAGGCCGCGGCGCTCTTCGAGCGCTTCTACCAGGTCGACATGGCGGGCACGCGCAAGTTTGGCGGCACCGGCATCGGCCTGGCGCTGGCCCGCGAGCTGGTGCAGCTGCACGGCGGCGCGATCTGGGCGGAAGGCGCCGTGGGCGAGGGCGCGACCTTCTACGTCGAGTTCCTGCTGGGCAACGACCACTTCGACCCGGCGCTGCTGGTCGAAGACGGCTCGCCAGACCCCGCGGCGCTGGACCACGAGACCATCTTGGGCGCGACGGCGGCCATGCCTCGGAGCGACGCATACCGGCTCCTGGACATCGCCGAGGTCACCGAGCGGCGCGTGGTCGAGCGCGACGCCGACGAGCACACGCGCCCTTACACGGTGCTCATCGTCGAGGACACGCCGGACATCATCCGCATCATCCACATGGCCTTGCGGCGTCACTTCAAGGTCATGGCGGCCCCCGACGGCATGAAGGGGTTGGAGCTGGCCCAGCGCGAGCGACCCGACCTGGTGGTGACCGACCTGATGATGCCGGGCATCGACGGCCTGGAGCTGACGCGGCGGCTGCGCGCCGACCCGGCCATGGCGCACGTGCCGATCGTGATGCTGACCGCCCGTGGCGCGCTCGAAGACCGGGTCAAGGGCATCGACACGGGCGTCAACGCCTACCTGCAGAAGCCCTTCTCGGCGCGCGAGCTGCTGAGCACGGTGCGCAGCCTGCTCGACCTGCAGGCGGAGCAGGCGAGCCGGCTGCTGACGGGGCGCATGGACAGCCTCGAGACCATCACCGGCGGCCTGGCCCACGAGATCAACAACCCGCTCAACTACATCAAGAACGGGCTGCAGGTCATCGAGAAGGATGTGGGCAAGGTGCGCGTGGCGCTCGACACGGTCGAGAGCGGCGAGCCCCTGAGTCGGCGCGACCGGCGCGAGCTGGAGCGCATCTCGGGGCGGCTCGAGCGCATGTTCGACAGCGCCAAGGCCGGGGTGCAGCGCATCGGCGGGGCCGTGGACCTGATGCGGCGCTACAGCCGGGAGGGCTACGCGCGCGTGGAGCGGCCGACCGACCTGTGGGCGGCGGCGAGCGACGTCACCGACCTGCTGCGGCGGACGGTGCACGGCGACGTGCAGGTGCACACCCGCTTCGAGGGAGAGGCCGAGATCGAGGCGGTGCCCGAGGAGCTGAACCAGGTGTTGAGCAACCTGGTGCAGAACGCCATCGAGGCGTCGCGCGACGCGAGCGAGGCGCGGCAGCAGCAGGCCGACGCGAAGACGGGAGAGGCGTCCGAGGGCGCCGCGACCCGCGCGGGTGCCGGGGCCAGCGAAGGTGCGGGGAACGACGAGGCTGCCGGGACGGCGGGGCCTGCCGCCGAGACGGAGCCCGCGACCGAGGGCGCGCAGGTGTGGGTCGAAGGGCGCGTCGACGGAGGCCAGGCCGTGCTCTCGGTGCGCGACAACGGCTTCGGCATCAGCGACAAGGACCTCAGCCGCGTGTTCACCGCGTTCTACACCACCAAGGGGCCCGGTCGGGGCATGGGCATGGGGCTGACCATCACCTGGCGGGTGGTGCAGGCCATGGGCGGGCGCATCGACGTCACCAGCCCGCCGGGATCTGGGGCCTGCTTCACCGTGCGCGTGCCGCTGCTCGGCGCTGCCGCCGCGCTGGTCGAGGCGCCGGCGCTGAGCGCCCCGCAGCCCAGCGACGCGCCCGCGCCGCCAGCCCTGGGCTGAGCGTCCGGCCTCAGGCCTGCAGCGCCCCGGCTGGCTCGCCGCCGCACAGGGCGGCTGCGCGGGCGAGCCAGGTCACCACCGTGTCGTCGTCGCCCTGCAGGTGACGCTGCAGCTCGTCGAGCGCGACCAGGGCGCCCTGCGCTGCTGTCTGCCCCGTCACGAGCGCGCCGGAGAGCGTGTCCGCCAGCTCGGCGAGCGCCCGCTGCGCGTCGCCGCCCTCGCCTGCATCTCCCGTCGTGTCTGCGCCGGGGTCGTCGGCGCCGCCCGGACCTTCGTGCCGAGCGACAGGGCCCGCGTCGCCGGCGTCGCCTGGGGCGTCTGTGTCGCCTGTGTCGCCTGTGTCGCCTGTGTCGCCTGTGTCGCCTGGGTTGCCGGACGACGCGCCGGCGGCGCTCAGCGCCGTGGCCTGCGCGAGCAAGGTCGCCGCGGGGCTCGGCTGGCCCAGCGCGGGCTGCGGCCAGCCCCCTCCGGGCCAGCGACCCGAGGCGCCCGCGGTCTGCGGCGCGGGTGGCGGCGTCGCTGGCCGCGCCGAAGCCTTGAGCCAGGCCCCGCGGAGGTGTCGATGGCCATAGGCCCTGCGGGACCAGGGCGCCTCGCCGCGCATCATGTAGCCGTAATGGTCGTGCCGGTAGTGGCCGTAGCTGCGGTAGTGGCGGCGGGCGCGGATGTGGACGGCCGGGAACTCCACGGTGGGTGGGTTGGCGTAGCCCGCCGCGTGACGCAGCGTCCGCCGCGACATCTGCCCCACGCGCAGCGCGCGACCGGCGTGCTGGCCGCGCCGGGCGTGGCGCGGCGCGTGCCCAAGCCGCGCCGCCGCTGGCCGCGGGCTGAAGCTCCGACCGCGCACGGCCCGCAGCCCCGGCGCGTAGCTGGAGAAGGTCGGCGCCGCCACGGCGACCGGCCGCGGCGCGGGCGCGACCCGGGGCTCCGGCGGGGCGCTCGGCTCGCGCAGCCCGAGGCCCATGAACACGGCGGTGAGCGTGACGAGGCCGAGCAGGCCGGCGGCGAGCCCGCGCCGCTGCGGGCGGGACGCCGGCTGGGGTTGGGTCGCGGTCACCATGGCTCGCCTCCTCACGCTCGTGTCGCCTGAGCACAGACGCGCCGCGTCGCGCGCGGATCTATCCGGCGCGGCAACTTGCTCCGCCCGAGGGCGGCGCCTAGCCTCCTGCTCTGTCTCGCGGCCGTCGGTCGCAGCTACGGCGCGAGCGGTGACGCTCAGGGGGTTGGACATGCGCGCTCTTCGTTGCCTCGCGTGGGTCGCCACGCTCGCGATCGCGGCGTGCGGCGGCACCGACAACAGCCCGGCCAAGAACGGCAGCTTCGTCTGCACCAACAACCTCACCGGCGCGTGCGAGCCCTGCCCCGGCGTGACCCTGTGCGTCGACCCGGTGACCTGCCTGGTGACCGCGTGTGGCGGTGGCGACATCGCCTTCGGGGGCGAGGGGGTGGGCAGCACCGACGCGGGCCCGTCTGACGGCGCGACGTCCGACACGGGCGCTCCAGACACCGTCGCTTCAGACACCGTCGCTCCAGACACCGGTACGCCTGACACGGGCGCACCCGACACCGGTACGCCTGACACGGGCGCACCCGACACGGGTGCACCTGACACCGGCGGCCTCGACGGCGCGGTCTGCACCGACGGCATCAAGTCCTGCGCCGACCCCAAGACCCCGCAGTTCTGCTTCCAGGGCAAGTGGATGGCGCTGGCGGGCTGCGGCAGCGGCGACAAGTGCAGCAGCGGCAAGTGCGTCTGCGCCAAGGAGTGCGTCGCCCTCGGCCAGCAGACCTGCGAGCCCGGCGTCGCGGCGTTCAAGACCTGTCAGCTCGACGGCGCCTGCCTCAAGTGGGGCGTGCCGCTCGCCTGCCAGCCCGGTCAGGTGTGCGAGAGCGGTCAGTGCAAGGCCAAGTCGAGCTGCACACCCGCCTGCGCCGCCGGCAAGGTGTGTGTCCAGGGCGTCTGCCAGGACGCGCCGTGCACGCCGGCGTGCGCCCAGGGCCAGGTGTGCAAGCAGGGCGTCTGCGTCGCCAACACCTGCAACCCGGCCTGCCCGCAGGGTCAGGTGTGCAGCGCGGGGACCTGCCAGCCGGCCAACACGGGCACGCTCACCTGCGGTCAGATCGTCGCGTGCATCAGCCAGTTCTCCCAGGGGCCCAACGACACGGTCAACATCAACGCCTGCGTGGGCAAGGGCACGGCCGCGGCGCAGGACCAGTACACCAAGCGCAAAAACTGCATCAAGCTCAGCTGCCAGAAGCTGATCGACGCCGGCAAGGTCAACGAGGCCATGCTCTGCGTCTACACCTACTGCGGTGTCGAGCAGACCGGCTGCGTGGGCTCAGGCACCAAGACCTGCGACCAGCTCGGCTCGTGCTTGAGCGGCTGCGGGACGAGCGTGGTGTGCACCACGGGTTGCCACAGCGACGCCAGCATCTCCGGGGTCAAGACCTGGTACAGCCTGACCACCTGCGGCGACCAGTACTGCGCTGGCAAGTCGGGCAACGACTACGCCACCTGCACCACCCAGAGCTGCGCGGGCCCCTACCAGGCGTGCTTTGGCACCACGGGCGGCGGAGGCTACAGCTGCGCGCAGGTGCTGCAGTGCGCGCAGGGCTGCACCACCAAGTCGTGCGCGGGGGACTGCAAGGCGAAGGCGTCGGCGCAGGGGTTGCAGGACCTGAACAACCTGCTCGGCTGCAACGACAAGTACTGCAAGTCCTACTGCGACAACGGTACGCAGCAGCAGTGCTCGGCCTGCCTGCAGGTCTACTGCAGCAAAGAGCAGAACGCCTGCAACTGACGCGCGCTCAGTGCGCGGTGTTGAGGATGGCGGCCATGTGCAGCGGCAGCCGCTGGCGGCGACGGAACTCCGGCGACGACTGGGTGCGGCGGACGGCCACGGGCGCGACCGGCTCGGTGTCGCGCGGCAGGGCCCAGGGCAGCGCGGGCGGCGCGGTGACCTCGTCGATGAAGTCGCGCACCGGGGACGCCGCCCTCGCGTCGGACGTGACCGCTGGGCTGCGTTTGGTGGCGGGCTGGGCAGCAGGGTTGGTCGAGGCCTCGGCCCGCAGGTGGGCGATGGTGTGCTCGTCGGACGCGAACCAGGTGTGGGCGTAGGCCGCGTCGCGGTTCGCCGGCAGGTCCAGCAGGCCGTCGAAGAGCTCGGCGCGGTAGGTGCGGTGGGTCGACGCGAACTGCGCGTGGATCGCCTCGTGGACGGCGCGGGCGACCGCGGTGACCCCCTCGCTCAAGGCCACCGAGCGCTGCCCCAGCGGGGCGTCCGGCGCGTTGCGCCCGGCGCGGATCAACAGCAGCGGCAGCCCGGCGCGGGCGGCGAGGGCCACCTCGGCGCGGAGCCACGCGTCCTTGGCGGCGGCCGCGGTCCAGAGCACGAGCACGGCGTCGCTGGAGCCGATGGCGGCGGCGAGCTTGGGCAGCGTGCCGCGGTCGGTGATCTGGCCTGTCTTGGGGTCGGGGTTGCCCTCGTAGTAGCGGACGCTGGCGCGCAGCGGGGCGTGCAGCAGCCCTTCGATGAGGGGGCGGTCGTCAGGGTGGTGAGCGAGGTAGATGATGGCGCGCATGGGCCTCTCCGTCAGCGTGCCAGGAAGCAGGGTGGGGGCGGCACGCAGGGAGAAGACGCAGCGCCTCGGCGACTCTGACAGGCGAGGGCCAAAGAAAATCCGCGGCCTGCGCTTGCGGCGGCTGCGGGTCCGTGGTCGGGTTCAGGCAGGTCGGGTCCAGGCAGGTCGGGTTCAGGGGCCGGTGGCTGCGGTGCGCTGGGGCCTGAGCGGCGGCCGCGGAGCGGGAGGCGAGCATGTCAGCGGACAAGGTGTTGCAGGCGGGTGATCTGGTGTGCGTGACCGGGGCCTCGGGCTTCTTGGGCACGCACGTGGTGAAGGCGGCGCTGGCCCGCGGGCTGCGGGTGCGCGGCACGGTGCGCGACCCAGGCAACGCGGCGAAGACCGCCCACCTGAAGGCGATGGCGGAGGAGCTTGGCGCGGCGGATCGGCTGACGCTGGTGGCGGCAGACCTGCTGACCCCCGGCAGCTTCGACGAGGCCCTGGCGGGCTGCGACGGGCTCGCCCACGTGGCGGCGGTGGCGCGCTTCTCGGCGCCGGACCCCCAGCGCGACATCGTCGACCCCAGCGTCGAGGGCGTGCGCAACGTGTACGCGTCGGCGGTGAAGGCCGGCACGGTGCGGGCGGTGGTGCACACCTCGTCGGTGGCGGCGATCTTGCGCTACGCCGACGCGCGCAAGGGCCACGTGTTCACCGAGGCCGACTGGAACACGGAGAGTCAGCTGCACGACGACCCCTACGGCTACGCCAAGGCGGTGGCTGAGCGGTCGGCGTGGGACCTGCAGGCGAGCGTGCCGGAGGACAGCCGCTTTCGCCTCGTCACCATCAACCCGGCGCTGATCTTGGGGCACGTCTACACCCAGGGCCACGTGCGCACGAGCCCGACGATCCTGCGGGATCTGATGGTCGGCACCTTCCCGGCCTGCCCGGCCATGCACTTCGGCGTGGTCGACGTGGAAGAGGTGGCCATGGCGCACGTGGAGGCCTTGCTGCGCCCGGACGCGGAGGGTCGCTACATCCTGTGTGGCGAGCAGGGCTGGCTGATCGACCTGTCGCGTCGGCTCGCGGCGCTCTATCCCGACGCGAAGTTCCCGCTGCGCAAGCTGCCCAAGCTGCTGATGTACGTGGCGTCGATCTTCGACAAGCGCGTCGACAAGGCGATGCTCGACAAGCTGCTCGACGCCGAGGTGCGCTACGACAACACCCGCAGCCGCGAGGGCCTGGGCGTGGTCTATCGGCCGCTGGACGACACCCTGCGCGCGACCGCCGACAGCATGGTCCGCGGCGGGTGGGCGAAGCTGCGGCGTCGCTGAGCCCGCTCTCGCTCAGCTCGCCGCGTGTCGCTCAGCTCGCCGCGTGTCGCTCAGCTCGCCACGTGTCGCTCAGCTCGCCGCGTGTCGCTCAGCTCGCCACGTGTCGCTCAGCTCGCCGCGTGTCGCTCAGCTCGCCGCGTGTCGCTCAGCTCGCCACAGTGGCGCGACATCGGGCCAGGCCCAAAAACACAACTGCGACGCCATGTTGAGGTGTCGGAGACGCCGCGTGTCGCTCAGCCGTCCTTGCCCTCACACCACGCCCGCACCACGGCCTCCAACGCCGCGCGTTTGGCGTCCACGTCATCGAGGTCGGCGAACTTGATGTAGCGCGCGGTCGCCCCGCCACCCTCGAGCACCGGGTGCTCGCCGGGGATGGCGGCGCCGGTGTGAAACATCAGGCTCGCGTGCTTCTTGCTGCGCGGGTTGAAGCTGGCGATGTTGCCCTTGTACGTGAAGGTTGGGCTCTTCCACTTGATGCATTCGCCAACCCGCGGGTCCGCGGCGAGGATGAGCTCACGCACGCGCTGTACCACGGGCTTCTGCGGGTTGTCGTAGCCCTGCATCCACGTGTCGACCTCGTTCATCTTCTCCTCCCGAGCGAGCTGGCGGGCAGCCGCGCTGTTGGTGTCGCTCAGCTCGCCGGGGGAAATACCGGACATTTTGTCGCTCCTGCGCACCGACCACGACGGGTCGGCCTCGACGGTCAGGCGAAGCAGAGCGGCCCCCGTCGTCCGCGACCCGCAGTGAGAGCGCGTGTTGAGGCGCAGACCGTCGCCGGACAGGCTAGATCGCCCGCACAAACAGGCTGCGCCCTTGCTTCTGAAACTCGACCTTGCCGTGCTCGGCGAGCACCGGCGTGACGTAGCTGGCGAAGCGGCCGCGGTAGCCCTTGCGCAGGCCGTACCAGCCGCCCACGGGGTTGTTGGAGCTGCGGGCCCAGTGCTCGACGGTGCCGGGCTTGGTGTCGACCTTCTCGTCCTTGTTGCCCAGCTCCATCCA
>JAUIAC010000828.1 GCA_030425545.1 bacterium
CGAGCTCGGCGAGCACACAGCACACGTTGCCGGCGAGGTAGTGGTTGCCCGTGTCGCGGAGCGCGCTGAGGGCGAGGCGCAGGTCCTGCTCGGCCCGCTCAACGTCGCCGAGCAAGGCCAGGAGGTTGCCTCGGTTGGTGCGCGAGCGGGTCAGCGCGCCGGCGTTGCCCAGCACCAGGGCCGCGGCGATGACGCGGTCGTAGCCCGCCAGCGCCCGCCCCAGGTCGCCGCCCTCGTGGTCGATGGTGGCGATGTTCATCGTCATGTTGAGCACGCGCCCGCGGTCGCCGGCGCGCTCCGCGAGGCGGCGGCTGCGGTCGTAGGCGGCGCGCGCCCCGTCGAGATCGCCAGAGCGGTGGGCCACCAGCCCGACCCCAGCGGCGGCGGCGGCCTGGACCGCCAGGGGCGTCGCGGGGTCGTCGAGGGTGGCGAAGGCCGCGCGGGCCTCGTCGAGCTGGCCGCCGTAGTAGGCCGCGAGCGCCCTCAGGTAGCGGAACTGGCTGTGGAGCCAGGGGCGCCCCAGGGCCGCGTCGACGCCACGAGCGACGTCGTCAGCGGCGGCCGTGGCCTCGCCCTGCCACGTCCGTGCGAAGGCGCGCCAGAGCAGCGCCAGGGCGGCGAGGTCCGGCCAGGGACCCTCGTCCGGGGGCGCCAAGGTGGCCAGCGCGCGGTCACTGGCTCGCAGGGCGGCGGGGTAGTCGCCGGCGCGGAACCCGAGCTCGGCGCGCGCGACCCAGAGGTCGGGGTCGTCGGTGGCGTCCAGCGCGTCGGCGCGCGCCGTGGCGGCGCTGAATCGCCCGAGGGCGACCTCCGCCCGCAGCGCCGCCGTCGCGACGCTGAGACGGTCGGCGCCGTCGCCGGCCTGCTCGAGCCAGGCGTCGCACAGCGCGAGCGCGCGCCCGGCCTCGGCGCCACGGAGCAGCGTCAGGGCCGCCCCCGCCACGGCCGCGGCCCGCGGCGGCGCCGTGCCGGCCGCGATCTTGAGCCGGAGCGACTCCTCGGGCGCGCGCGCCGCGAGCCACTGCGAGCGCGCCTCGGCGGCCTCCCGGACGCAGCTCGTGTCGAGACGGGCGCGGAGCTGGGCGGCGAGCCCTGGCGACACCCGCAGCCCGCCCCCGGGGAGCCGACGCACACCGGGCACCGCCGCGGCGAGCGGCGGCATCGGGTCGCCGTCATGCCCCGGGGCGCAGACCCCCGACACCGCGAGGTGGGCGAGCGCCTTCTGCTCCGACAGCGGCAAGGACGCCACGTGGTCGAGCGTGCCGTCGGCCTGGGCCAGCGCGGCCCGCAGGTCGGCGCCCTGGTCGGCGAGCTCGACCCGGTCGCTGGCCTGCGAGACCACGCCGCTGTCCAGCAGCCGCGCGGCCAAGGCCCACACCCGTGCCCGGTCTCCCGCCGCCTCCTCTGCGATCGCCTCGCACAGCGCCAGATCCCAGCTGCGCCCCCCGTCTCCCGCGTGGAGCGCGTCGGCGACCTCGTCGACGCACAGGGGCGGCAGCACCAGGGCGTCCGCTCGCGGCTCGGCGCCCACCACGACCACCCGTGGGCCGGACTCCCCCTCCAAGCGCATCACCGCCGCCTGAACGGGCTCCGGGAGATCTTGGAGATCGTCCACCAGCAGCAGGCCCTCGTCGCCCAGCGCCTCGGCGATGCCCGCCAGCCGCTCCGTCGCGTGCGCCACCGCCGCGCCGCCGGGCTCGCCCAGCGCGCCAGACTGCGCGTCGGTGTGGCGGGCCGCGGCCCCCGGCACGGCCAGGCGGCCCTGCCGTACGAGCTCCGCCTCGACCCGTCGCAGCGGGTCAGCGCCCGGGGTGTGCGCCGGCTCGAGCCACGCGACGCCCCCTTGCGCTGCGTCGGCCAAGGCGCGCAGCGCGCCGGTTCGCCCAGCGCCGCGCTCGCCCGCGATGCGGACAAAGCGCGCGCCCGCTGGCAGCGCCAGGGGCGGCTG
>JAUIAC010000829.1 GCA_030425545.1 bacterium
AAGGCCCGCACGCTGCTCAGGTCGCCCAGGTCGAGTCGCTTGGTCTCCACCTGCGCGTTCGGGTGCTGGTCGACGATGCTGGCCACCGCGGCCTGGCCCGCGTCCTCTCGGCGACAGCCCAGGACCACGTGGGCGCCCTGCTTGGCCAGCTGGGTCGCCGTCTGCAGACCGATGCCGGCGTTGGCGCCGGTGACCACGTAGCGCTTGCCGCTCAGGTCCTTGTTCAACAGCGCCTGTGCGCACATGTGGGGCTTGGCCATGGTGTCCTCTCCTGATGTCGCGCAGAGCGGGTCCGCGCCCTCGAGTTCAGCCCATGCACCGGCCGCGGACCACAGACGTGATCTGCGCCACGGCGGACTGTAGCGCGCTGACGTCGACGAACTCGTCGGCCTGGTGGGCGACCTTGATGCTGCCGGGCCCGAAGATCAGCGGCTCGCAGCCCACCTGGGTCAGGTTGCCGCCGTCGGTGGCGTAGCCCGCGGTGCCCGGCGCAGGGTGGGTCGCGTGGGGCACCAGCAGGCGCTCCAGGTCGGTGCCTGCGCGTGTCAGCAGGCTCGGGGTCACGCGCAGCACCTCGCTCTCCAGCCGCGTCCCGTCGGGGAGCCGCACCGCGTCGAGGCAGGCCTGCAGCTCCTGGACCAGGGCCTCGTGTCCCATGCCGGGGAGCGGCCGAAACCCCAGCTGCACGGTGCAGCGGTCGGGCACGATGTTGATCGCGCTCCCGCCGTGCACGTTGGCGACGTTGAGCGGCACACCGCTGGAGGTGGAGCTCCCGACGTCGGGCTCCGGGCCGGCCCGCAGGCGCCACTGTCGCGAGAGATCGTCCAGCGCCGCGATGGCGCGGCCAGCCGCGACCACCGTGTTGGCGCCGAGCTCCGGATAGGCCGAGTGCGCGGCCTGGCCGTGAAAGCGCACCTCCACCCCCACGTGGCCCGCGTGCTTGCGCAGGATCTCGAACCCGGTGGGCTCGCCGATCCAGCAGGCCGAGGGCAGCCGCCGGTCGAGCGAGGCCAGCGTGCGGGCGAGGTGGGCCGAGCCGTGGCAGCCGACCTCTTCGTCGTGGGTCCACACCAGCACCACCTGGCGTCGGAGCCGGCGCAGGTCCAGCGCCGCGAGCCCCTGCAGGCTGGCCGCGAGGAAGCCCTTCATGTCGGCGGAGCCCCGGGCGATGAGCTTGCCGTCGTCCTGGCGACGGAGGGCGAAGGGGTCGCCCGTCCACGGCTGTCCGGCCGTGGGGACCACGTCCATGTGGCCGGAGAGCACGATGCCGTCGGTGTCCGCGGGGCCCGCGGTGCACACCACGTTGGTCTTGCCCGGGTGGACCGGGTCGTCGAAGCGCTCGATGTGGAAACCCAGGGCCTCGAAGCGCTCGGCGAGAAAGGCCGCGATGGCGGTCACAGGGCGGTCCGACACCGTCGGGAAGGCCACGAGGGTGGCCAGGTCGTCGACCACCTCGGCGCGCAGGTCCGCGCCGGCGCTGCCCGCGCCGCTGGCCGCCCCGTCGCTCACCAGTACTTCTCCATGTGCACGTTGCCGGGCGAGAAGCGGCGGTGCATCGGCAGGCCGCGCTCGTCGAGCATGCGCTTCATATCGGTCAGCATCGCCGGGTTGCCGCAGAGCATGACCTGGCTGTGGTCGGCGGAGAACTCCAGGCCGGCGAAGGACTCCAGCCGCCCCTCTTCCAGCGCGTTGGTGACCCGGCCGCTCAGCACGCCGTCCGCGTCGGCGCGGCTCGTGGCCGGCACGTAGCGGAACGCGTCCCCGCGCTCGGCCTTGAGCGCCTCGAGCTCGTCGCGGTAGCCGAGGTCTTCCTCGTAGCGGACGCTGTGCACCAGCACGACGTGCTCGAAGCGGTCGAAGCAGGTGCCGTTGCGCAGCATCGACAGGAAGGGCGCGAGGCCCGTGCCCGTGCCGATGAGCCAGAGATCCCGCCCCTCCGGCACCTTC
>JAUIAC010000830.1 GCA_030425545.1 bacterium
CGCGACCCGCCTGGAGCTGGTGCGCTTCGGCGTCGACGGCGGCGAGCAGGTGGCGGTGATGCGGGTGGCGCGCTTCGGTGCGCTCGGCCTGCTCGCGCAGCGTTGGCTGGCCGAGCGGCTGCCCTTCGCGCCGAGTGAGCTCGAGGCCTCGGTGTACTCCGAGTTCACCCGCGTGACGCTCGACGACGGCAGCGGGGCTCTGCTGACGATCGACCTCGACGTGGCCTTCTCGGCCGGGGGCTCCCGCGTCCTGCCCGGCGGCATGGCCTGCGTCACCCTCTCGGCGCCCATGGGCCAGCGCAGCCCGCTCGTCGAGCAGGTGCTGCGGCGCGTGGGCGGCCGTGCCACCCGCGTCGCTCCGTGGGCCCTGGCTCGCCCCATGGTGCGCCTGGAGCGGGCGGCGACCCGCGGCAGGCTCACGGCTCCGCGCGCCCGGCGTCGCACCACCATGCCGTGGGTCAAGGCCGCGCGTCAGCCAGAGCGCAACGAGGCCGCCGCAGCGTAGGCGACTGACAGACCGCGCTCAGGGGCACGGGCCGTTGGACTTGGGGTTCTGGCCGGCGCCCGCCGCGTCGCAGGCGTTGCCGTAGGTCTTGTTGTCGCAGCCGCACACGGGCTTGTAGATCTTGGCGCAGATCATCGGCTTGTTCTCGCACGTGCCGGCACCGGCGCAGTGCCCTGGGGTGGCCGCCTTGCAATACTGGCTCCCCGTGCAGTCGCCCGACTGACCGACGACACAGCAGGCCGCGTCCTTGACGTTGTCGCACTTGCCGGCCACGCAGCTGTCCTTGGTGCACGGGTCGCTGTCGTCGCAGTCGGCCTCGACGCTGCAGGTCTTGCCCGTGGGGCACTTGCCCGCCTTGACCACCGCGGCGCCGGCCTGCGCGGCGGCGCAGGCGGTGGCGTAGTCCTTGCCGTCGCAGCCGCACACCGCGCCGCCCGTGTCGCCCTTGCAGTCCGTCGGCTTGGGAGCGCACACGCCGGTGTCGGCGCACTTGTCGACCGGCAGCTTGCAGTACTCGGTCGCGGCGCACGCCTTGGCGCTGTCGCCGGCCTTGCAGGGCACGGTGCAGGCGCCGTCGTAGTCGACCGCCATGCCGGCTGCGTTGGCCTTGCAGGCGTTGGTGTAGGTCTTGCCGTCGCAGCCGCACACCGGCTTGGCGACGGTGGCGCAGACGGCGGAGGGCTTGGCCGCGCACGTGCCGCTGGCGTCGCACTTGGACACCGGGCACCAGCCGCCGGCGCAAGCGTCACCGGCCTTGCAGCTGGGGCACGAGCCGCTGAGCCACACGTTCTGACCCGCGGCGTGGGCCTTGCAGTCGCTGTCGTAGGTCGTGCCGTTGCAGCCGCACACCGAGGCCGCCGCGCAGGAGCTCTTGACCACCTCGCACACGCCGTCGACGCCCGCGCCGCAGGTCTTGGCGACGCAGAAGCTGCCCTTGGGGCACGAGTCCACGCCGGTCTTGCACTTCTGCGGCCCGACCGCGGGGCACGCCCCCTTGCTCTTGAGGCCGACGCCAGCCACCAGCCGCGCGCAGCCCGACGCGTAGGTCACGCCGTCGCAGCCGCACTGCGGGTCGTTGGCGCTGCCGCAGTTCACGGGCTTGGCGACGCACACGCCGGCGCTGCCGCACGCGTCGATCTGGCAGGCCTTGCCGGCGCTGCACGCCTTGGTGGCGGAGCAGGCCTCGGGCAGCGGGGTGGCGGTGTCGGCGCCGGACGCGTCCGAGCCGGCGGCGTCGGAGCTGCTGGCGTCGGCGCTCGTCGCGTCGCCTCCGCCGCTGTCGGAGGCCGAGGCGTCACCGCTGCTGTCGGGGTCCGACGCGTCGGCCGTCGTGGCGTCGGAGACGTCACTGTCGCTCGTGGTGTCGTCGCTCGTGGTGTCGTCGCCTGTGGTGTCGTCGGTCGCCGCGTCAGAGGACGCGCTGCCGCCGTCGGTCAC
>JAUIAC010000147.1 GCA_030425545.1 bacterium
GGGCGCAAGAGGAAGCGCGCGATCCAGCCGGCGCGCAGGCGTCCGTGTACACGCAGCGGCGGCGCGAAGCGCAGGTGGACGATGTGGCGCCTCCACGCAGCCTGGGTCTTGGCGTCGGCCGCGTGCGTGCCCGCCTCCACCGCCTGGTGGCAGCCCACGCACTGGCGCGCCTGGGGCTCGGCCGGCCCGGGCAAGCTGCTGTGGCAGCGCCGGCACTCGAAGCGGTCGACCAGGGCCCGCGCGCGGCGCGCGACGCGCGCGCGTGCCGCGGCCACCACGGGCTCGTCGGCGCCGAGCGGCGGCTGCAGACCGGCCAGGTGCCGCGCGAGCGCGCGCGCTGCGGGGTCGAGCGGGGCGGCTGCGGCCGCGGGGCGCTCCCCCTCGGCGGCGCGCGTCGCAGGCGGCGGCAGCGGCGTGGCGGCGGCGCTCGGCGCGGGACCGGACGGCGCGGCAGGCGCAACAGACGCGACGGTCGCGGCCGGCGCGACGGGCGGCTTGGACGCGGAGGTGGCGGCCGGCGCGACGGGCGGCTTGGGCGCGCAGGCCGAGGCCAAGGCGGCTGCGAGCAGCGCGGGCGCGAGACGCACGGGCATGCGACGCAGCGGGAGCCACCAACGTGCGCACGGCAGGGGACGGGAGGCGGGCATCAGCGAGGGACATCTCCTGTCGCGGTGTGGCCGGCTGCGGCGCGGCGCCGGGCCCGCGCCTCGCGCCGCAGCCAGCGCCGATGTGCCGCGGGGCGCAGGCCCGAGGTGGTGGTGGCGCAGCGGGGCTGCCCGCCGAACACGCCGCACGTGAGCATGACCCCGCGGGCGTCACGGACCAAGACGTGGGCCGCGGGCCCGCGGCCGCGGCGCTTCAGCCGCGGCACGCGATAGCCGTTGAGCTCCTGCACATACCACGCCCCTCCGACCCGCAGGCCCAGCAGCCGCCGCCGCGCGCCGTGGCAGCCGTGCGCGGTGTCGCGGGTGAACACACGGGCCTCCTCCCAGGTGACAGCGGTCGTCGGTGGGCGGCCCCGTGTGGCGCGACGCGCCGAGGCCGGACGGACCGGCCGCACCAGAGGGGCGGGCTGCGGGGCGGGCTGCGGCGCCGAGCGCGGTGTGGTCTGTGCCATGGAGGCACAGACGGGCGGCACACGAGAACGATCTACGAACGTCGCCGAAGGGTCTGGCGCGCGGGGGCGAGGCTTCAGATTCGCGGCAGACAGCGACACTCAGGGTCGGCTACAATGGTGGTATGTCTCGCATCTCAATCGCCCTCGCGCTCTGCGTGACGCTGTGCACGGCTGGCTGCTGGCCCGAGTCCAAGAGCTCCTCTGTGGACGTGAGCGGCGGAGGCGACGCCAGCGGTGAGGTAGGTCAGGCCGCGGGAACGGACACGGGCCCCTCGCCAGACGCAGGCCCGTCGCCAGACTCAAGCTCCCCGCCAGACTCAGGCACCGCGCCAGACGCCGCCGTCTTCTTGGACACGGGCCCCGACGACCCGGACGCAGCCTGGCCGGACGCCACCGCCGTGGACGCCACCGCCGTGGACGGCAGCGCGGCTGACGTGAGCGACCCCGACGCCGCCGACACGGCGCTCACCGACGCGGCGAGCGCCGACGCCAGCCAGGCCACCGGACCGCCTGATGCCGTGCCCGGCGATGGCGAGCCGACGGACGGCGGGGACGGGGGCGCCAGCTCCTCCCAAGACGCCAGCGCGTCGGACGGGGCGGCCTTCGACGCGGGCCCTGCAGACGCAAGCGCTGCAGACGCAGGCCCGAAGGACGCAGGCCCTGCAGACGCGGGCCCGAAGGACGCGGGGCCCACCCAGGTGAGCGCGTGTCTCATCGCGGCGCAGTGCCCCTCCTCTGGCAACCCGTGCGTGCTCCCGTTGTGCGTGCAAAACGTGTGCGTGCAGACCGTCGTGGACTTCTTTCCTTGTGACGACGGCGACCCCTGCACCGCTGGCGACACCTGCGTCGTGGGCCAGTGTGTCGGCAGCGCCGGGCTCGGAGCCAAAGGCACCTGTGGCTGCAAGAGCGACACCGACTGTGCCGCGAAAGGGGACAGCGACCCGTGCAACGGGGTCTTGCGCTGCGACAACGGCACCTGCGCGCTCAAGCCGGGCACGGTGGTGGCCTGCGGTGACGACGGCGACCCCTGCACGGTCCAGAGCTGCGACGCGACCACCGGTGCCTGTGTCCACAAGCCGGTGGACGGCTGGAGCTGCAGCGACGGCAACCCCTGCACACTGGGTGACTTCTGCGCCGGAGGGGCGTGCAAGCCCGGCAAGAACAGCTGCCCGTGCACCGACGACGCGGGTTGCCCGGGGAGCAAGGGGGCGGGCGACAAGTGCGTGCAGCAGTGGGCCTGTGTCGGGGGCGGCTGCACACCGAAGCAAGCCGTGCCGTGCGGCGACGCGGGGCCGTGTGTCGACACCCAGTGCGACCCGAAGACGGGGGCGTGCGGCGCCACTCCGACAGCGCTGCCCTGCGATGACGGGGACGTGTGTACCGTGGGCGACGTCTGCGCCAAGGGGGTCTGCACGCCGGGAGCAGGGATGTGCCCCTGCCAGAGCCAGAGCGACTGCACGGCGCTCGACGACGACGACCTGTGTACGGCGCCGCTGGTGTGCAGCCAGGGACACTGCACCACGGCGGCGGCTGGCGACGTCACCTGTGACACCAGCGGCGACGGCCCCTGCGCCAAGACCGCCTGCCTGCCCAAGACGGGCAAGTGCAGCCAGACCCCCGTGCCCGACGGGCAGGGCTGCGACGACGGCAACCCCTGCACCGGGGGAGAGCTCTGCAAGGGCGGCAGCTGCGGCGGCGGCAAGGTGCTCTGCCAGTGCACCAAGGACGCGGACTGCGCGGGCAAGAGCCAAGACCTCTGCGTGGGTGCGTTCGCGTGCGTGGGGGGCGTGTGCAAGCCCAACCCGGCGAAGAAGGTCCAGTGCCCCCCGCCCAGCGCCGGCGGCTGTCTGGTGAGCGCGTGTGACCCGAAGACTGGGGGCTGCAGCGCGAAGCCGACCAACGAGGGCAAGGCCTGCGGCGACGCGGAGGTCTGCCTCAGCCGCGCCTGCCAGAGCGGCACGTGTGTCTCCGCGCCGAGCTGCCCCTGCACCACCGACGCGGAGTGCGCGGCGAAGGACGACGGCGACCTGTGCAACGGCACCCTGGTGTGTGACCACAGCTTGCCCAAGGCCCACTGCGTCGCAGACCCCGCCACCGTGCCGGTGTGCGTGGCGAGCCTGCCAGACAGCTGTCTGGCGACGGTGTGCGATCCGAAGACCGGCGGCTGCGTGCTGGGGGCCCAGGAAGACGGGGGCCCGTGCGAGGACGGCAGCTCGTGCACCACCGCGGAGTTCTGCGTCAGCGGCTCCTGTGTGGCCGGAAAGCTCAAGCCCAGCTGCGCGTGCAAGGCCGACGGCGACTGCGCGATCTACGACGACGGCGACGCCTGCACTGGCGTTTGGGGCTGCGTGCTGGGGCCCACGGGCGGGTCGTGCGGTTTGAAGCCGGGCACCGTGCCGAGCTGCCCAAAGGGCGGCCCGGGCCCCTGCCTCGCGTGGGCCTGCGCCCCCCAGAGCGGCACCTGCAAGGCCCTCCCCGCGCCGGGCAAGTGCGACGACGGCGTGCCGTGCACCACCGACGACAGCTGCAAGGGCGGCCTGTGCGTGGGCGGCAAGAGCACCTGCGGCTGCTTGGCCGACACAGACTGCGCAGCGACCAACGCGTGCCTGGGCGCGGCGTACTGCGACAAGTCCGGCTCGACGTGGACCTGCAAGCAGAGCCCCGCAGGTGCGACCGTGTGCGACACCAGCGGCGACCCCCCGTGCATGAAGACGAGCTGCGATCCGGCCACGGGCGCGTGCAAGAAAGCCCCCGCGGCGAAGGGCACGGCGTGCGTGCACAGCGCGCCCTGCTCGGGGCTGGGCGCCTGCGACGCCGGGATCTGCGTCCCCCCGGGCCCCTGCGCCTGCGGCAGCGACAGCGACTGCAAGGACGACGGCAACCCGTGCAACGGCAAGCCCCGGTGCGTGGCCAAGGGCGGCGGCACGGTGTGCGAGACCGACCCGGCCACGGTCGTCACCTGCACGCACCTGAGCGAGACCGCGTGCGCGACGTGGGCCTGTGACCCCAAACAGGGCAAGTGCGTCACCCAGCCCAAGGCCAAGGGCACCCCTTGCGCGGGCCCCAAGTGCACCCAATCCGCCTGCGATGGCGGCACCTGCAAGGCGGTCAAGCAGCTCTGCGGCTGCACCAGTCACGCCCAGTGCAAACAGGCGGCGGCCAACAAGTGCGGCGGCGTGAGCTACTGCGACTTCGCCAGCTTTCCCTTTGCCTGCAAGACCACGGGCGCGACGAAGGTGAGCTGCGACCCCAAGCTCGCCGGCCCCTGCCAGACCATCGGCTGCGACCCGGCCACCGGCGCGTGCAAGCTGAGCCCGAAGCCCCAGGGCACGCCCTGCACCGACGGCAAGCTGTGCACCAAGGGCGACAGCTGCGACGCGGGCGTGTGCAAGCCGGGAAAGAACACCTGCGCTTGCAAGGGCGACGCCGACTGTGTGGCGCAGGAAGACGGCGACCTGTGCAACGGCACGCTCTACTGTCGCAAGGACACCCACACCTGCGCCGTGCGACCCGACTCGGTGGTGGTCTGCAAGCCGGACCTTGACGGCGATCCCTGCGTCGAACCCGCGTGTGTGGCCGCCACCGGCCAGTGCGCACCGAAGTCAGCCAACCCGGGCAAGAGCTGCGACGACGGCGACCCGTGCACGCCCGCCTCCAGCTGCGACAAGGGCGCGTGCGTCGGCAAGAGCAGCGGCTGCCCGTGCGGCAAGGACGCAGACTGCGCGGCCAAAGACGACGGGAACCCGTGTACGGGTGTGCTGACCTGCCAGAGTGGACAGTGCCGACTCAAGCCCGGGTCCGTGCCCGACTGCCAGGGCGACGACGACCCAGGGTGCGCGCAGCACGTGTGCGACGCGAAGACCGGGGGCTGCGTGGCGAAGAGCTCCGACGGCAAGGCCTGCGACGACGGCGTGAGTTGCACCTTGCATGACAAGTGCGCGAAGGGCAGTTGCACGATCCACGCCAACCTGTGTTATTGCCAGCCGAACAACATCTTGAACTGCTGGGGGAAACTCAACCTCTTCGCGGAGGACAAGGCCTGCTACGGCGAAGCGGTGTGCGTGACGGGCACCCAAGCGGCCACGGGGTCGCTGACCTACACGTGCGCGCTGCTCCCGGGCAGCGAGGTGCTGTGCGACAACAGCCTCGACACCACCTGCCACAAGAACACGTGCCAGGTGGCCAGCGGTCAGTGTGCCGTGCAGGCCGTCAACCAGGGCGCGATCTGCGACGATGGCGACCCCTGTACGGTCAACGCGACCTGCAAAGACGGCGCGTGCGGCCACGACGGCGTCAACCTGTGCAAGTGCACCAAAGACGCCGACTGCGCCGCGCACGGCGACGGCAACCCGTGCAATGGCTCCCTCGCCTGCGACCTGGTGACCAAGACCTGCAAGCTCGACCCGGCGACCACGGTGTGGTGTGACCCCTTCTATGACACGGACTGCCTGCAGCATGTGTGCGTGCCGACCAAAGGGGTGTGCGAGCTGTTCAAGAAGACGCACATCAAGGTCGAGTCGTTCTACAAGATCGTCGGGACGAAGCCGAACCTGACCAAGGTGAAGATCGGCGAGAAGACCTCGTACTACACGACGAAGCAGACCGAGGTGTACTGCGACGACGGCGCCCCCTGCACGGCCAACGACAAGTGCGAGGGGGCCACGTGTGCCGGGCAGATGATCTGCGCGTGCGCCAAGGACGCCGACTGCGCCAAGCAGGAGGACGGCAACCTGTGCAACGGCACGCTGCGGTGCAACGCCGCCAAGGGCACGTGTGAGCTGGACCCAGCCACGACGGTGAGCTGCGCGGCGTCCACCAGCGCTTGCGTGAAGAGCCAGTGCGTCGCGAAGACGGGCCTGTGCACCACGGAGCCCGTGACCGACCTCGCGCCCTGTGACGACGGCAACCCGTGCACGGTGGGCGAGCACTGCGCAGCTGGGAAGTGCAGCGCTGGGGTCCAGGTCTGCAAGTGCGCCAAGGACGCCGACTGCAGCGACGATGGCGACCTGTGCAACGGCGTCCCCTACTGCGACGCGAAGGGCGCCTGTCAGATCGACCCGGCGACGGTGGTGAGCTGCGGCGGCCCCGGCGAGTCAGCCTGCGTGGGGTGGGCGTGCCAGCCGAAGACCGGCAAGTGCGCGCTGGCTGCGATCCAGGAAGGGCAGCCCTGTGTGCTCGACGGCGACCCGTGCTGGGCCTCGCCGGTGTGCAAGCAGGGGGTCTGCACAGCGACGGTCTACAGCTGCTGCAAGAGCGACGCCGAGTGCGCCGCAAAGCCAGGCTGGCAGAACTCCTGCAACGCCACGGGCTATTGCGACAAGAGCTTGTTCAAGCCGAAGTGCGCCTTCGACCCCAAGCAGAAGGTGTGGTGCGACCCGCTCAAGGGCGACGCGTGCAACGATTGGGCATGCAAGCCCAGCACCGGCACCTGTGGCCTGAAGCCGAAGGCGTCGGGGGCTGCGTGCGACGACGGTGACGCCTGCACCGGCGTCGGCAAGTGCGAAGAGGGCAAGTGCGCCCCAGGCCCCTCGATCTGCGGCTGCGACAAGCACTCGGACTGCAACAAGAGCTGGGGCGCCGACAAGTGCAAGGGCACGTCGTACTGTGCCGTGGCGCCTGACGGCAAGCGCAGCTGCACGTTCAACCCGACCTCGGTGCCCTTCTGCCCCGCGCCAGCGCCGGCGACCTGCAAGGTGGCCACGTGTGACAGCGCCACGGGCAAGTGTGCCACCGAGACCGCACCCGACAGCACGCCCTGCGGTGGGGGCAAGTTCTGCCTGAAGGGGGTATGCGGGTAGCGGGTCCGAGCCTGCTGGCTCACGCTAACCCGCCGGCGCCGCAGTGGCGGGCAGCTCCGCGTCGGGCTCTGGGGTGCCGGCGGGCGGCTTGTCTGCCCTTGGCTTCGCGGGGTCGGCCGTCGCTGGATCCGCCGTGGCGGGGTCGGTCTGCGTCGCCCCGAGGCGCCACGACACGGCCAGCGTCGCGGAGAAGCCCTCGGAGAGCTGCACGCCCCCAAGCTTGCGCCACACCGGCACACGACCCGAGGCCTGCAGCGACCACGCGTCGGACAGCGGCGCGGCCAGCACCACCTGCACGGCGGCCAGGTGCCCGCCCGAGTTCAGCACCGCGCCGGCGCCGTCGTGCTCCGCCTGCTGCCGCCAGCGGCCGGAGACCCCCAGGGAGACCACCCAGCCCGAGGCCGGCAGCAGCAGCGCCTGCAGGGCGTAGGTGAGGCCCATGCCGCGCCGCACGTTGTTGGTGGCGTAGGTCAGCGGGGCTTGGACACGCACCGGCACGCGCAGGCCGAAGCGCTGGCTCAGCAGCCAGGTCGCGCTCAGCTGCGCGGCGAGGCCGAAGGAGCCGGTGCCGAGGGACACCACGGTGGGCATCGAGGTCGACGAGAGCACGCCCAGCGACTGTTGCGTGCCGGTGGGCAGCACCAGCTCGCCGCCGAAGGTGATGCGCGGCAGATGGCCGGCCAGGCCCCACAACCCAGCGAAGTCGTAGGTGCCGCCGAGGCTGAGGTCGCCGAAACCGCTGATGCGCTGGGCCCCCTGGCCGACGTCGGAGTCGAACTCCAGCCAGCCCACGGGCAGCCGCGCCGAGAGCGACCAACCCTCGCCGAGGTGATGGCGCGCCTGGAGCACGGTCTGCAGGGTCTGCAGCCAGGGCTCGGTCAGATCGGAGACCTGCTCGCTGCCGGCCCAGCGGTCGTTCATGCGCAGGTAGAGCATGCGCACGGTCAGGCGGGTCTGGTTCGCGGGCAGGACCCGGTCCGCGATGGTCTGCAGCTGGCTGGTGTCACCTCCACCCGGGAGGTCGGCGGTCGCTCAGTCGCTACACTGGGCCGTCGCGGGGCCGGAGAGCCCGAGGCCCAGGGCCAGGACGCTGGCGAGCAGCAGGGCGTGTGTACGACGGAGACGTTGATGCATGGTGGTCCTCTGGCGCGAGCGCGGCGGCCCCACTTTGCGGTCCTGGGACGCGCGCTGCAAGGTCCCTGAGGCCGCTTCGGACGCGGGTCCGGCGGCGGGACGGCCGAGGAGCGACGCAGGTGCCGACGGGCCGAGCCCGTGGGAGACTCGGCGCCCAGACATGCGGCCGAGCGGGAGGGGACGATGCGGCAGATTCAGGTGCACACCGAGCTCCGTGGCGCCTTCGCGGGCACGAGCTTTCGCTCCATGGTCCGCAGGCAGGCCGAGAAGCTGCACGTGACCGGGTGGGTGCTGCAGCACCCGAGCGGCGACCTCGAGGCGGTGTTCAACGGCAGCGAGCGGGCGGTGCACGTGCTGCTCGGCTGGTGTGAGCGAGGCCCCATGGCCGCGGCCGTGGACAGCGTGACCACGACGCCGCAGCCGCGCGAGGCCTTCTTCGGCTTCAGCGTGCGCACACCACCGCCGGCTCCCGAAGCGCCAGAGGAGCCCGAGGACGGCGACGACCTCGACCCCGACAGCGACCCGCTCGACGGCTGATCAGGGCTCTGCGACGGTGAGCCACGTGTCGATCTGGCTCGGCTTCACGGTCGAGACCTTGCCCGAGGGCCAACGCACCCGCACGAGGTCGACCTGGGTCGCGCTGCCGAGGCCGATGTGCGTGCGGTGCGCGCCGCCAGCGCCGAGCCCGGGCGCGTGGGTGACATAGCGCTGCTGCACGTGACCGCCCGCCCACACGTAGAGCCAGGCGCCCTCGCCCCCCGGCGCGCTGGTCTTGGCGCTCAGCCGCACGCCGAGCCAGTGGCCCTGCTGGGGCGTGTCGTTGCGGTGCACGGCCACCTTGCCGGGATACGACGTGCCGACCACGTCGAGATCGCCGTCGCCGTCGAGGTCCGCCACCGCCCAGCCCGCCGGGCTGATGTGTGGCGACGCGCCCGAAGCCCAGGCCAGCCACGTGCCCTGGAACTTGCCACCGGTGTTGCGCCGCACCAGGTGGCCCGAGCCCGGCGTGTGCTGGTAGCCGCCAAAAGTCACCGGGCCGTGCAGCGTCTGCTTGGTGGGCACCATGGTCGTGGACATGATCAGGTCGCCCCAGCCGTCGAGGTTGAGGTCCGCGGCCACCGTCGACCAGGCGACCGCGGTCTCGCCGAAGCTCCACAGCGCCGCCGCCTGGCTGCCGTTGGTGTAGGTCGCGTCGCCCGCGCCGCGGTAGAGGGTGTCGGCGCCATAGTCGGCCACGGCCAGGTCCAGCACCCCGTCGCGGTCGTAGTCGAGCACCGCGCTGCCCATGACGTGGGCGTAGGGGCGAAAGCCCAGCTGCGTCCCCGCCACGTCGAAGACCGCGCCCCCCTTGCTGCGCAGCCAGGCGTGGCCGCCCCACTCGTTGCCCACGAACACGTCGGCCCAACCGTCACGGTCGAGGTCGTGCACGGTCAGAGACCAGGTGTCGCCCTTGACCGTGGGCAGGGTCGCCACGTGCTTGAACGAGAGCTTGCCGTCGTTGCGCAGCAGCAGCAGGTCGTTGTCGACCGAGGTGCAGAAGCCGCCGGAACACGCGGTGTAGGGCGGGTCGCTCGCGGGCTTGCACACGCAGATGTCGTTCGGGCCGGGCGGGCTCTTGGACTTGGTGTAGGGCGCCGCGATCAGGTCGAGGTCGCCGTCGTGGTCGTAGTCCAGCACAGCGACGGCGGGGGTGGTGCGCTCGGTGATCTTGGGCCACTGCAGCCCAGCGGGCTTGAGCACGCCGGCGTCGTTGCGCAGCACCCCCAATGAGATGCCCCCGGCCAAGAGCACGTCGCGGTCGCCGTCGTTGTCCAGGTCGGCGGCGATGCACTGCCCGACCGAGCTCCCCCACGGCAGCGGCGTGGCCGTGAGCTTGAAGCTGAGCTTGCCGGTCTGGGTCTTGAGGTTGCGGTAAAAGAGCAGGGTGCGGCTGCCCGCCGCGACCTTGGGCTGGCCGATCAACACCACGTCCACGTCGCCGTCGCCGTCGAAGTCCTCGGCCAGCACGCAGGGGTCGACGGGCCCCTCGGAGTCCACGCCCACGCTGGCGCTGATGTCGGTGAGCTTGAGCGCCTGACCGTGGGGGGCGCTCAGCCAGCCCGACTTGGCGCAGTGGACCGCCGGGACCGGGGCGCCGGCGATCTTGTTGGGCGCCCACTTGAGCTTGGGCACGAGCGCCTTGTCGGGGCAGCTGGTCGGGGGAGGTCCTGCGGGGCCCGAGTCGACGGTGGCGGCGTCGGAGGCCGCGGCGTCGGCGGGGCCGGCGTCCGTTGCGTCGGGCTGGGAGGCGTCGCTCGCCGTGGCGTCGGAGGGCGCTGTGTCGCTGCCAGAGGTGTCGCTGGGGACCGTGTCGCTGTCAGACGCGTCGGGGCCAGACGCGTCGGGGCCAGACGCGTCGCCGCCGGACACGTCGCTGGGGACCGTGTCGCCGCCTGCTGCGCCGTCGCCCTGTGCGGCGTCGCCAGGGACATCCGCGGTGCTGGAGACGTCCGAATGCGCGGCGTCGGCGGCCGCAGCGTCGGGCGTCGCCGCGTCAGCCCCAGCAGCGTCGGGCAGCGCAGCGTCGGGCAGCGCGGCGTCGAGCAGCGCGGCGTCGAGCGGCGCGGCGTCGGGGCTCTGACCGTCGGCCGACGCGACGTCGGCGCCGGTCGCGTCCGATGCGCCGTCACCGGCCACGGCGCCGTCTGCGGACGCGACGTCGTCTGGGCTGCGTGCCGCGCCCGCGTCCGCTACGCTCTCGGGCGGCGCACACGCGCACAGCGCAGCCAGCGCGATGATCGGCACAAGTCGGGCGTGCACAGGGAGTCCAGGGTTGGCTGGCGCACGTGCGGCGCCACGCGTGAAGAAGTATGAAGGGGTTATAGTGACTGCTGCAGCCCCGAACAAGCGCCCGACACCACAAGGCCCATGGCGGGCGGCCGCGCTGTGCGCCCTCGTCGCGACGTGCGCGGCCTGCGCGCCCCCGCCACCGAAGGCGGAGCCCGTCGACTCCGTCCGCGCAGACATCGACGCCGCGGCCGACAGCGGGCCAGCCGGCGGCGGCGACGCCACCCAGGGGGACACCGGGCTGGGTGACGCGGCGTCGGCGCCCGACGGGCAGGGCGGGAGCACGCCAGACGGGGGCGCGCAAGACGGGGAGACCCCGGACGCGCTGGACCCCGACGCGGCCGACAGCGACGCCGCGGCCCAAGACACGGCGCTCTCCGACGCCACGCTGGACGCGGCGCCCACCGACGTGACCGCGGCGGACACCGCTGGCCAGGACGACGGCGACGCCGGGCTCCCCGACGGCGTCGGCGGGGACACGGCCGGGAGCGACGGCCTCACTGGCGACGGCCTCGTCAGCGACGGCCTCACCAGCGACGGCCTCGTCAGCGACGGCCTCGTCAGCGATGGGGTCGGCGCCGACGCAGCCAGCGCGGACGGCGCGAGCCCCGACGGCGCAGGCCCCGACGCAGCGAGCCCGGACGCCTCGAACGCCGACGCTGCCGGGCCCGCAGACACCACCACGGCAGACACCGGCCCCCCCGAGGTCGTCTCCAAGAACCCCGCGTTCGCGCCGCAGCTGGCCTTTGTCGACGTCACCGCCGCCTATGGCTTCGACCCGAAAGCGCCCTACGCCTTCTGCGCGGGGGTGGGTGATCTGGACGGCGACGGCGACGCCGACCTGCTCACGGTCGAGCTGCTCAAGCAGGGGACCCAAGCCCAGGTGCGCGCGGTGCTCCTGGGCGGACCCAAGCCGGTGCACGTGCTGTCGACCTTCAACACCAGCGGCCTGGTTCCCAACCTCGGCTGCACGGTCTACGACCACGACGGCGACGGCCGGGCGGACCTGATCATCGGCGGCAGCAGCGGCGTCGCGCTCTACCTCAACGACGGCAAGGCCACCTTCTCCGACGCCAGCGCGAAGCTCCTGCCCACCATCTTCGACGCCCAGGGCAGCAGCTTCGCGCCCGTGGACCTCGACGGCGACGGCGACCTCGACCTCGTGGTCGGCGCGGGCGAGCACCCCACCTCGTGCAACACCACCTCGTGCAAGTTCTGGGGCGCGGAGTTCACCTGCAAGGTGTCGCCGCCGCCACCGCTGAGCAGCCCTCACGCCGACCGCGTGCTGCTGCGCGACGCCAGCGGCAAGCTCACCGACGTCACCGCCCAGTGGAAGCTGCCGACCGACGGGGGCTACGCGACCTACGTCAGCGCCTGGGACGTCGACCTCGACGGCGATCAGGACCTGTTGATCGGCACCGACTTCCACACCCCCTGGCTGCTCGAGCGCAAGGGCGCCGGCTTCGTCCACCACAGCGTCGGTGCGGGCCTGCACCCCTACGCCCACGCCATGGGATGGGCCCTGGCCGACTTCAACGGCGACGGCCACCTGGACATCGCCCTGGCGGACCTGGGGCCAACGGCGCTCTACCAGCGCAAGCCGGGCAGCGCGTTGCAGTACCAGGACGTGAGCTACCAGAGCCCCCTGGCCGCCTACACGGTGGGCACGAGCGACTGGACCCCGGTCGCGGCGGACTTCGACCACGACGGCCGCGAAGACCTGGTGCTCGGAGCCAGCATGGCGCTGCCCAAGCCGCAGTTCTTCAACGCGCTCAACGGCTGCGGCGGGGGTGACTCGAGCGTGCCCAGCCTCGACATCGTGCTGCTGAACCTCGGCGCCAAGGGCTGGCAGGTGGG
>JAUIAC010000148.1 GCA_030425545.1 bacterium
CAGCTGCCGAAGCTGAACCTGCCCGAGGTGGCGCCGACCGCGCTGCCGGCCAAGCCCCACGGCAAGCTGAAGCTCGACGGCGACCTCGAGGAGATCGACGCGGAGATGGCCATCCGCGCCATCTTCCCGAAGGTGCGCAGCTGCTACGTGGAGCTTCGTCAGCGGGCGCCGCAGGCCAAGGGCCGCATGCTCATGCGCTTCCGCGTGCGCAACGGCGACGACGGCAAGGGCGGCACCGGCGAGCTCTACCTCAAGGAGACGCAGTTCACTGACCCGAAGTACCTGACGTGTGTGCGCGACGCCATCGACAACACCAAGGTCAAGCTGAGCAAGCCGACGGTGAACGGCACGGTCACCTTTCCGCTGCACCTGTCGCCCGAAGACGTCGACCGCCACAACAAGGACAACGCGGGCGCCAAGTAGCGGCCGCCGCGGGCGACGCGCGGGTCAGCCCGTCGACGTCGCGCCCAAGGCGTAGCCCAGCCAGCCGCCCAGCAGGCACACCGCGACCGTCGTGAGCATGTAGCCCACCGCCTCTCTGCCGTGCCCTGCGTGGAGCAGCGCGACCACCTCAGTGTTGAACGTCGAGTAGGTCGTGAACCCGCCCATGAAGCCGGTGGTCACGGCCAGCCGCAGCGCGTCGGGCGCCGCCCCTTGCTGGCGCGCCAGCAGCCAGGCCAGCAGCGCTGAGCCGACCAGGTTTACGGTCAGCGTGCCCACCAGCCCAGGCCATGGCGCCGCGAAGGTCAGCGCGCGTCGGCTCAGGAGCCCGACGCCGTAGCGCCCGACACCACCGAGGCCGCTGCCCACCCCCACCGCGAGCCAGCTCTGCCAGCCGCCGCTCATGGCCGCGCCCACGTGTCGGCGCGCAGAGCGCTCACGGCGAGATCACGAAGAAGCAGCGCGGTGTCTCGCCGAGCAGACCGCACAGCGCGCAGTAGGGGTTGGTGTGCTTGGCGCCAGGCACGATGATGCACTTGTCGGGGTTCTTGCCCACGCACTTGGCCGGCGCGCAGGCCGTCTTGTCGGCGGAGCAGGTGGTGCCGCAGTAGCAGGGGGGCTCGGTGTCCGACATGGTGGTGCACTTGCACTTGTCCGCCATCTCCTGACCGACGTACTTGCAGCCGTCCTGTTTCTCACATCCGGAGATGTTCTTGCCCTCGCAGACGTACTCCGGGCAGGCGACCTTGTCGCTCTGGCTGGCGCACTCGTCGCCGCACCAGCAGTCGGACTCGACCGAGGTGCACAGGGAGTCCGCGCACTTGGTCTTCGACGCGCTGCAGCCGTCGCCGCAGTAGCACTTGCCAGACTGGGGGCAGTCCTTAAGGAAGTCGCACTGGAAGTCGTACTGGCTGAAGAGCTGCCGGCTCGCTGACGCGACGCCGACACAGGACGCCGGGTCGATGGTGTCTTCGCCACCCGCGTCGGGGGTCACGCCTGCGTCGGTCTCCCCGGTCTGGGTCGGCTCGTCGCCGCCGCAGCCAGCGAGCGCGCAGAGCAGGGCGGTCAGCAGGGTGAGCCGCGCCGCGGGGGGACGCCCGCGGCGCGCGACGTCAGCGAGGGCGACGACGCCCGCCACGACGCGTTGAGCGCGCGGGACCCCGGCAGCGGGCTGGGACAGCTGGCCCGCCGCGCTGGGCGAGAAGTGGGGCTGAGGCAGGGTCACGGGACCTCCTGGGTGCAGGGCGACCGCGCGCGCAGGGTAGCGTTGTCGGCTGGCGTGGCCAACTCCAGGGCGCGCACGACGCCCTTGGCCCCCTGCGCGGGGCCCGTGTGCCCCCGTGCAAGCCGCGGAGCGCTGCTTTGGCTTTGAAGCCGACTCTGCGATTTGGTAGGTTCCAAGCCCCCAAGTGACGGGTGAGAGCGCCGTAGCCTGGCGACCCGCTCACGGGCGTACTCAGCGAGCGCGTCGAGCGAGCGACCGTGGCCCAAGGCGCGGAGGCCAGCCCACGCGGGCCATGCGGTCCCCGGACGCGCTGTCGGCCTCGCGACACCGGCGCACTGCGCACGGACGTCGGTTCGCCGGCCGCCCGGCACGCCACGCCGCCGAGACAGGGGACGAGACGGGACAGGGAGAGGAGACAGTGCACATGAATCGACTTGCATCCACGCTGGCCATGGTCGCCGCGCTCGCCCTCACCGCGGGCTGCGGCTCGTACGCTGGCAGCGGCGGTGGTGGGGGTTCTCTCGTGATCGGGGGGGTTCCCGGCTCGGCCTGCGTGCCGGACGTGCACGCCCAGGGATGCAGCGGCACGGAGCGCGTGTCGTGCGACGTGGGCACCAGCCTGTGGGTCAGCGCGGGGAAGTGCGCGGCGGGCGAGATCTGCCTGGGCAAGCCGGATCCCGCCGATCCTCAGGGGATCAAGCAGATCTCGGAGTGCAAGCCGATCCCCGGTGGCGGCGGCGACGCGACCGTCTCGGACACGACCGTCGCCGGCGACGGTGGCACGACCGACACCGGCGTCGCGACCGACGGCGGTGGTCAGGACACGTTGGGCCAGGACGGCACGGCCGCCGACACGTCGGTCGACGCTGGCCCGGCGATGAGCAAGTGGCTCAAGTGCGTGCAGGTCGAGTGCGCTGCTCAGTGGGGGTCTTGCAACGGCAAGCCGGCGTGCAAGACCGCCGCCTGGTGTGTCGACGCGTGCGGGCCCGACAAGGGCTGCGCGCAGATCTGCATCAACAACGCCGAGGGCGACGACGAGAGCGCGCTGATCTCCGTGATGCTGTGCGCGGATCAGTCGGGCTGCGACCCGGGCCCGGGTGGCCCCAAGTGCGGCAACGGCCAGTGCGAAGAGGGCGAGTCCAACGCGTCGTGTCCGGCCGACTGCAAGGCCACGGGCCCGAAGTGCGGCAACGGCCAGTGTGAAGAGGGTGAGTCCACGGCGACGTGCCCAGCCGACTGCAAGGCCACGGGCCCGAAGTGCGGCAACGGCCAGTGCGAAGAGGGCGAGACCAGCAGCACCTGCCCGGCCGACTGCAAGACAGCGCCGCAGTGCGGCGACGGCAAGTGCGAGGGCAATGAGACGCCGCAGAGCTGCCTCGCCGACTGCAAGCCGGTGTGCGGCGACGGCAAGTGTGAGCTGGGCGAGTCGAAGAACACCTGCCCCAAGGACTGCGGCTCGAACACCGTGTGTGGCAACAACGTCTGTGAGCCGGGGGAGACCGCGACGTCCTGCGCGTCGGACTGCGGACCCAAGCCGGTGTGTGGCAACGGCACGTGTGAGACCGGCGAGACCGCGACCTCGTGCGCGCAAGACTGCGGTGGCGGCGGCTCCTGCCTGCAGCAGAAGTGCGGGACCCAGGTCGCCACGTGTCAGAACGACAAGGGCTGCATGGCCATCGTCTACTACATCGCGCTCGTCGACTGCGCGGACAAGTTCAAGTGCACCGATAGTGCCTGCGTACAGAAGAACTGCTCCAATGAGGGACTGCAGTGCCAGAACGACAGCTCGTGCAACAGCCTGCTCGGTTGCCTGGGCAACTGCAGCAGCGGCGACCAGACCTGCGCCAACAAGTGCTTCGGCACGAGCTCTGTCAACAACTACGACGCGGTCGCTCAGTGCGCCCAGTCCAAGTGCCCGAACGGCTGACGGCCGAGGGCCTGCGCACGCTGACCGAGCTGGTGCTCGACCGACGACGTGCGCGCTCTTCGTTTCGCGACGACCCTACCTTTTCTTTTCAGGAGTGCCCCATGAACCTTCGACTGACCACGCTCCTCGGCGCCGCTTTGGTGCTGGCGGGCTGCGGATCCTACGCCGGTGGAGGCGGTGGCGGTGGCCCCAAGAACGTGGGTGGTCCCGTCGGTGGCAACTGCAACCTCGAGTATCACAACCAGGGTTGCGCGCCGGGCACCAGCCCCGCCCAGAAGGTGCAGTGTCAGGACAAGGACGGTACGGCCAGCTGGGTGGACGCCGGCTCGTGCACCGCCAACCAGTACTGCCTCGAGGAGACGGATCCCAACGACGCCCAGGGCATCAAGAAGATCGCGACCTGCAAGGACACGCCGACCACCGGTGGCGGCGTCGACACCGTGGGCGGCGTGGACGGGACCAGCGGCGGCAGCGACGCGACGGGCGACGCTGGCACCGGCGGCGGCAAGACGCCGGCCGAGGAGTACGCCTGCATCGAGAAGGCGTGCCCGACGCAGGTCGCCGCGTGCAACGCCAACCCCAAGTGCGCCGGCCTGATCACCTGCGCCAAGGCCTGCAAGGACGAGTCCTGCCGTGACAACTGCGGCAAGGCCATCGGCGAGGACCGCGCGGTCTTCGGCCTGCTCTTCGCCATGACCACCTGCGGCACGGAGAAGAAGTGCCTCGAGGCCGAGGTCACGTCCCCCGTGTGCGGCGACGGCAAGTGCGACGAGGGTGAGACGGCCGCGTCCTGCGCCAAGGACTGCGGCAAGACGGGCCCCGTGTGCGGCAACGAGTCCTGCGAAGAGGGCGAGACGCCGTCGACGTGCCCGCAGGACTGCAAGCCCGCGGCCAAGTGCGGCAACGAGAAGTGCGAGGCCGGCGAGAGCTACACCACCTGTCCGACGGACTGCCAGTGCAAGGCCGACTCGGAGTGCGGCGAGGGCAAGAAGTGCAACGACGGCGTGTGCATGACCTCCGGCGGCGGTGGCACCGCGGTGTGCGGCAACTTCAAGTGCGAGTCGGGCGAGAGCAAGACCTCGTGCGCCATCGACTGCGACCCCGAGATCTCGACCGCGCTCGCGTGCGCCGAGCAGAAGTGCAGCAGCGACTTCGCCAAGTGCAAGAGCAGCAAGACCTGCGTCGACGCGCTCGTGTGCATGACCAAGTGCGCTGACGAGAGCTGTCTCATCAACTGTGCGACGAAGGCGCCTAACGACATTGGCACCCTGCAGACGCTGGGCGAGTGCGTGAACAAGAACTGCAGCGGGGACACCACGGGCCCCGTGTGTGGCGACGGCAAGTGCGAGAGCCCCGAGACCGCGTCGACCTGCCCCAAGGACTGCCAGCCGGGAGGGTGCACCTCGGACGCGAACTGCAAGTCCGGAGAGACCTGCCAGGACGGCAAGTGCGTCGCGGGCGGCGGCGGCACCAACAGCTGCGTGGGCAAGTGCGGCAAGTACGAGGCGGGCTGGACCTGCCAGTGCGACAGCGCCTGCTCCGACCCGGCCAACAACGACTGCTGCCCGGACCTGAAGACGGTCTGCGCGCCCTAATCGTCGGGGTTACCCACGCGCTGGCGGCCGGTCCCCTCGTGGGGCCGGCCGCTTGTGCTTGTGCTTGTGCCGTCGTGCCAGCGCGGCGCACGCGCGCGGCCAGCTGCGCCACTCAGTCGTGTCCCGTCCTTCCGCCGCCGGCCCGAGAAGGTCCAGGAGCCCACGAGGTGGGGTCGCCCCCGTGCCTGGAAGCCGACCGGCCTTGGCGTGCGCTGGGACGGCCGTCTCGGCCGCGCCAGCGGCTCCTTGGAGGTGTCCAGGCCAGGCCGGCCGCGCTAGCGGCTGCTCGAAAGCGTCCACCACAGGACGGCCGCGCCAGCGCCCCTCGGGCTTCATGTCTCCGCACCCCACCGTTGCTCTGGCGCAGCGCCCAAACTTCGCAGCGGCGGAACGACGCGAGGCTGAAGCGACGCAGTGTCCAAGCGACGCAGTGTCCAAGCGACGCAGTGTCCAAGCGACGCAGTGTCCAAACAACGCAGCGCCAAAACGACCGAAGCCGCCGGGCCCGGGTGGGCGCGGCGGCTTCGGCGTACGCGAATGCGCGTGCTTACGCGGTCGGCGCGGCGGGCGCAGCGTCGCTGCTGCCACCGTTGTCGCCGTTGTCGGCGTTGCCACCCTCGCCGCCCTCGTTGCGCGGACGACGGCTGCGACGACGCTCACGGTCGCGGCCACGGGGCTCGCGGCCACCGCCGCGACGGTTGCCACCGCCGCCCTCGTCGCCACCAGCGCTCTTCTTGCCCTGCGGCACCGGCAGACCGGCAGCGCGCATGGCCTCACGGTGCGACAGACGAATCTTACCGTTCCGCTCGACGTTGAGCACCCGCACCTTCAGCGTGTCGCCCAGCTTGCAGACGTCGTCGACACGGTCGATGCGGCCGTCCGCCAGCTCGGAGATGTGGCAGAGGCCGTCCATGCCGGGGGCGATCTGCACGAAGGCGCCGAAGTCGGCGACGCGGACGACCTTGCCGTCGTAGTCCTGACCCACCTCGGGCTGCGCGGTGTACATGCGCACCAGGTCGATGGCCCGCTTGGCGATCTCGTTGTCGGTCGCTGCGACCTTCACCGAGCCGTCGTCCTCGACGTTGATCTGCGCACCGGTCTCCGCGACGATCCCGCGGATGTGCTTGCCGCCGGGGCCGATGAGGTCACGGATGCGGTCCGGGTCGATGAGGATCGTGAAGATCCGCGGAGCGTAGTCCGAGATGTCCGGACGCGGACGCTCGATGGCCTCGTTCATCTTGCCGAGGATGTGCAGACGGCCGGCCTTGGCCTGGGCCATGGCGTCGGTCAGGATCTGGGCGTTGAGGCCGTCGATCTTGATGTCCATCTGCAGGGCGCTGATGCCCTTGGCGCTGCCCACGACCTTGAAGTCCATGTCGCCGAAGTGGTCCTCGTCACCGAGGATGTCGCTCAGCACGGCGACCTTGTCGCCCTCCTGGATGAGGCCCATGGCGATGCCCGCGACGGCGTCGCTGACCGGAACGCCGGCGTCCATCATGGCGAGGCTGGTGCCGCACACGGTGGCCATCGACGACGAGCCGTTGGACTCCGTGATCTCCGACACCGAACGCATGACGTAGGGGAAGGTCTCCTCCGAGGGGAGGATCGGCAGCACGCCGCGGCGCGCCAGCGTCCCGTGACCGATCTCACGACGGCCGGCGCCACGCAGGAACTTCACCTCACCGACCGAGTAGGGCGGGAAGTTGTAGTGCAGCATGAAGCGACGGCTGGTCATGCCCGAGAGCAGCTCGATGCGCTGGTCGTCGGAGCCGGTGCCGAGGGTCAGCGCGATGATGCCCTGGGTCTCGCCGCGGGTGAACAGCGCCGAGCCGTGGGCGCGCGGGAGCACGCCGAGCTCGATGTTGATGTCGCGGATCTCGTCGAGGTCACGGCCGTCGAGGCGCTTGTTCGTCTCGATGATCTGCTTGCGGCAGAACTCGGACTTGAAGCCACCGACGATGCCCTTGATCTCGCCGCCCCGGTCGGGGTAGCGCTCGGCGAGCGCGGCCACAGCGTCCTTCTTGACCTTGTCGACGGCGGCGTAGCGCTCCATCTTGGTCGGGATCGTCGCGGCGGCGGCCATGTTGTCGAAGGCGACCTCACGGCAGGCCGCGACGAGCTCCTCGTCGACCGACTTGGTCTCGAAGTCGAACTTGGTCTTGCCGATCTCGGCGACCAGCTCGTTGACCAGGTTCATCAGGGGCTTGGTGACCTCTTCGGCGAAGCCCAGGGCCTCGACCATGGTCTCCTCGCTGACGAAGTTGGCCTGACCCTCGACCATCACCAGACCCTGGGGGCCCACGGCGACGACGATGTCGAGCTCCGACTCCTCACGCTGCGCGAAGGTCGGGTTGGCGACGAACTCGCCGTCGACCTGACCGACGCGGCAGGCGACCACGGGGCCGGCCCACGGGATGTCGGAGATGGCCACGGCGGCGAAGGTGCCGAGCATGGCGACGACGTCACCGTCGTTCACCTGGTCGAACGACATGGTCGTGCCGATCAGCTGCGTGTCGCACATGTACCCGTCGGGGAAGAGCGGACGCGCGGGGCGGTCGATGAGGCGGCTGGTGAGCACCTCCTTCTCCGTGGGGCGACCCTCGCGGCGGAAGTAGCTGCCGGGGATGCGACCACCGGCGTAGAACCGCTCCTGGTAGTCGCACATCAGCGGGAAGAAGGGCGCGTTCGGCTTCGGCTTGCCCGTGGAGCAGGCCGTGCACAGCACGGCGGTGTCTCCGTACTTGATGAAGATCGAGCCGTTGGCCTGCTTGGCCACCTTGCCCGTCTCGAGGGTCAGCGTTGTGCCCCCGAATTCGATCGTCTTGACGACGTGAGTCATGCTTCTCTCCTCGCCGGATCCGTTCCGGCGGTTACTCAATGTTGGTTTCGGTGTTGCGGGCCGCCCTGACGTGTGGCCCGGCGCGCTCCTGTGTCTGCCTGGGCCTACACAGCCTCGTGCGAGGGGCTCCTCCTGAGCGCGCAACGTGGCCAGAGGCGTCAGCGCCGCTGGCAGGGTGTCGACCAGGAGTCTCGGGAGCCGGCTCGAAGCGCCGGTCTGTCCCGCGGCTCATGCGCAACAACCCCGCCACCCTGAGCGGGAGGCGAGGTCGATGCCGGGCGCCGACGGAGGTGGGCGCGAAGTCGGCCCACCGCGAACGTGGGACCTTACTTACGGAGGCCGTACGTCTTCAGGATCGTGCGGTAGCGGACCACGTCGTTGTTCTTGACGTAGTCGAGCAGGCTGCGGCGACGCGCGACCAGCTTGAGCAGGCCGCGACGGCTGTGGTGGTCGAGCTTGTGCACCTTGAAGTGCTCAGTGAGCTGGTGGATCCGCTTGGTCAGCAGGCCGATCTGAACCTCGGGCGAGCCCGAGTCCTTCTCATGCAGCCCGTGGGTCGCGATGATCTCCGCCTTCTCGTGTGCGTGCAGCGCCATATCTTGTCTTCCTTCTGCTTCTGCCCAGATGTCCGTGCGTCCGCGCGGGCCGACCGCGGACTGTCGCGGCTCGATGTCGAGGGCGACCGTGTGTGATGTGGAGTCCTGTTCCCCGCGGGACCAGGCGCCGTCTCGGTGGCCAACACAGCGTCGCTACGTTGGTCTGAACTCCCGACGGGCGGCGGAATCTACGTTCATCTGCCCCGACAAGTCAAGCAGGATCGACCGGGGCCGCGTCCACAGCCGAGTCCACAGCCGCGTCACGCGCTCCGTCCGTCGCTCGCGGCGGCTTGTCGTCGGAGGGCAGGCGCGCTCGGAGGCCACGGATCACCCGAAGAATCGGGCCTTCCTCACTGTCGAGCACCCGCGCGACGCACACGCTCGCACCCGCGGGATCGACGACGAGCACCGGCGCGTCGCGGGTCCCGGGATCCTGCTCTGCAGGGCAGGGCGGCCGCTTGCCGAACTCCAGCCATGCCGAGGCCTCCGCGCTCACCTGTACGGTGGGCAGCGTGGACTCCAGCGCGCGCTCCACCGTCAGCAGCTGAGCCCGACGCTCGTCGACCGTGAGCGGCTCGAGAGCGTCCAGGTTCAGGCAGTCGTCGACATGGAAGCCGCTGCTCTCGACCCGCCGCAGGCCCGTCAGGTGTGCGCCGCTACCGAGGGCAGCGCCGAGATCGCGCGCCCACGCACGCACGTAGAAGCCCGAGCCGCACGAGACCTCAAAGCGGGCCGTGTCGTCGCCGGTGACCTCGAGCAGGCGCGCGCTGTGCAGCGTCACCTCGCGAGGGGGGCGCGAGACGTCTTCGCCCCTGCGCACCCGCACGTGGTCGCGCACGCCGTCGCGCTTGAGCGCGCTGACCGCAGGGGGGACCTGGGCGATGACGCCGGGCGTCGTGGTGTTGGCCGCAGCCGCGAGCGTCTCTGCGCACCAGGGGGCGGGCAGGGCATAGGTGGCCAGCGGCTCCCCCTGGCTGTCGTCGCTCGTGGTGGTCGCGCCGAAGCGCACGTCGGCGACATAGGTCTTGCGGCTGTCTGTCAGCCACTGCGAGGCCTTGGTCGCGCGGCCCACCATGACCACCAGGACGCCTGTGGCGTCAGGGTCGAGGGTGCCGGTGTGGCCGCACCGCTTCTCCCCGAGCAGTCGCCCGGCGCGGTTCACGAGCTCTCGGGAGGTCACGCCGGCCGGCTTGTCGAGCGGAAGCACCCCGTGGATCTTGGCTGGTCTGCGTCGCGCCAAGGGCTCAGCCGTGTCCCGGCAGGACGTCGTCGGCCGCGTCGTTGGCCGCGTCGTCGGTGCTGTCGACGGCCGGCGCCGCCTCGCTCCCGTCCTCGGCGACGGGCCGCAGCTTGCGCTCGGAGTCGAGCACGACGCGAACACGCCGCATCTGCTCGTACTCCCGGTCGTAGCTGAAGACCACCTTGGGCGACTTGCGCAGCTGCAGAATGTCGCAGAGCACGCGCGCCACGTAGCCCGCGGAGCGCTCCAGCATGGCCTGCGCCTTCTCGGGCGTGCCTGCGTCGGCGCCGTGGGAGCCCCCAGCGCGACCCGAGGTCCCCGCGAAGGTCTGCTGCTCGGTGCCGTCCGAGGCGCTGTCGCCGTTTACCACGCCGTCGCGCATCACATAGCGCACCCGCAGGTGCCCCATGTCGCCGGATAGCTTGGTGCCGGTCACCTGGACGTGGCGGGCCAATGGGCTGCTGAGCTCGAACGCCACGATGCGCTCGATCTCGCCGCGCATGAGCGCCCCAACTCGGTCCACCCGAGTGAACGCTGGTCTCCGTCGCATGGCAGTGTCCTTTGGGCGTGACGGTGCGCGTCGCAGTCCGAAGCGCGCCGCCCTGTCGGCGCCTGGCAGACCGCGCCTGTTCTCCGAGGCCGCGGTGGGCGTCCTCAGCCTGCTGGGAAGCGAAAGCTAGGCGTCTTCGCCCTCGGGCCGGTAGACCTTCGGAAGCTCCAGCTTGCGCGGGATCTTCTTGAGCTCGAAGCACTCGATGATGTCGCCCTCGCGGAACTTGCCGAAGCCCTCGAGAGAGATGCCGCACTCGTAGCCCGTGGCCACCTCGGGGACATCGTCCTTGAAGCGCTTGAGCGACGAGCAGGAGCCCTGCCACAGCTGCTCGTCGTTGCGACGCAGACGCATGCGCTGGTTGCGGAACATCTTGCCGTCGGTGATGTAGCAGCCAGCCACCGAGCCGGCCTTGGCGATGTGGAACACCGCGCGCACCTCGGCATGGCCGTGCACGATCTCTTCGATGATGGGCTCGAGGAGCCCCTCCATCGCCGCCATGACGTGGTCGATGGCCTCGTAGATGACCGAGAAGGGCAGGATGTCGACGTCGAGGTCCTCGGCGAGGCGCTTGCCCTTGGCCTCCGGCTTGACGTTGAAGGCCAGGATCAGCGCGCCCGAGGCGGCCGCGAGCTGGATGTCGCTCTCGGTCACACCACCCACCGCGGAGTGCAGGATGCGCACGCGGACGTCGTCGTGCACCAGACGCTGCAGCGACTGGTTGAGCGCCTCAGCGGAGCCGTGCACGTCGGCCTTGATGATGATGTTGAGGTCCTTCTGCGCGGCGGCCTCCATCTGCTCGAACATGGTGTCGAGCGAGACCTTGGTCGTCTGCGCGGCCTTCTTCTCCTTCGCCTTCGCGACCCGGTGGTCGACGATGGTGCGGGCGCTCTTCTCGTCAGGGGTGACGTAGAAGGAGTCGCCAGCGGCGGCGATGCCGTTGAGACCGACGATCTCCACGGGCGTCGACGGGCCGGCCGTCTTCAGGTTCTTGGCTCGGTCGCTCATCATCGCGCGGACTCGCCCGTAGACGTTGCCGGCCACGACGAAGTCGCCCTTGTTGAGCGTGCCCTGCTGAATCAGCAAGGTCGCGACAGCGCCACGGCCGCGCTCGAGGCGGGCCTCGATGACCAGACCACGCGCGTCACAGTCCGCCGGGGCGGTGAGCCCCATGACGTCGGCCTGCAGCGCGAGGGTCTCGAGCAGGTCGTCCACGCCCATGCCGGTCTTCGCCGACACCTCGACCGCGGTGACCTCGCCGCCCCACTCCTCGACCACGAGGTTGTGCTCGGCGAGCTCGCGACGGACGCGCTCCACGTCGGCGCCCTCTTTGTCCATCTTGTTGATCGCCACGATGATCGGCACGTTGGCCGCCTTGCCGTGGTTGATCGCCTCAATGGTCTGGGGCATGACGCCGTCGTCGGCCGCGACCACCAGCACCACCACGTCGGTGGCCTGGGCGCCGCGGGCACGCATCGCGGTGAACGCCTCGTGACCGGGGGTGTCGAGGAAGACCACCTCTGCGCCGCCCTTGGTCTCGATCTTGTACGCGCCGATGTGCTGCGTGATGCCGCCCGCCTCTCGCGCGGCGACCCGGGCGCTGCGGATCTGGTCCAGCAGCGAGGTCTTGCCGTGGTCGACGTGGCCCATGACGGTGATGACCGGCGCGCGGCCGACACCCTCGTCCGAGGACTCTTCGTCCGGCGCGGAGCGCAGGTAGGTCTCGAGGTCGAAGGCCACGTTCTGCACGGTGAAGCCGAAATCGGCCGCCACCAGCTCGACCGTGTCGAGATCGAGGGTGTGGTTGATGGTTGCCATGATGCCGAGATCGAGCAGCTTGCGGATGACCTCGGTCGCCTTGACCGACATCTGCTTCGCCAGGTTCGACACGCTGATGGTGTCCTCGATCTTCAAGATCCGCTTCTCGGCCTTCGGCACGGTGGTCTGCACCGGCTTCGACGCCTGACGCGACTTGCCCCGCTTCTTGCTGCGGCGGCGGTCCTCGAAGCGACCCGAGTCCCGGTGCCGATCGTAGATGACCTTGCGACCACGGCGCGGGTCGCGCATCTGGCTCTCGGGCACCTGGCGACCGTTGCGGTCGAACACGGGCTGGGCCTGGTCCGACTTCGCGGCGGGCGCCGACTTCGGCTTCGGCGCGGGCTTCGGGATGTTGACCAGCACCTCGGGCATCTTCAGACGTTTGAGGCGAGGGACCTTCCGGTCGCTGGGCAGCGGCGCGTCTTCGCTCTCGTTGAGCGCCTTGCCGATGTCGTCGAGGCCGAGGTTGACCGGCGTCGGAGCCGGGGC
>JAUIAC010000831.1 GCA_030425545.1 bacterium
AACTTCTGCACAATCGTCGCCATGAGCTCCTCGTCGGGCGTCTGGGCCCATGGGCGGCGCGTGCCCCTCGCTTCAGCGGCGCCCGCGGGTCGATGAGGGCCTCGCCGTGGTCCGCGGCGCTGACGTGCAGGGGACGGGGCCGTTTGCTCGCCTGTGGCTGGGCCGGTCTCTCGCGTCGCGTCCGCACGGTGCGATCCGGCTCAGTCGGCCGGAATCTCACCCAGCAGCTTGAACTTTGCAACGCTCGGGGAGGTGCTCAGGGTCAGGCCCTTCAACGTCGGGACCTGAAGCCGCACGCGGCGCTGCTTGCGGGCGATCGCCGGCGCGACATCGGCGTGCACCAGGTTGTCGGGAGGCCGTCGCGCCAGGCTGAGCACGGCGCGCGCCTTGCCGCGGACGGTCACCGTGGTCTCTGGGGGTTCGAGCTGGCAGCGCATGCCCTCCGGACAGCCGCGGACCACGATGGGCAGCTGCTTGAGCTTGCGCACGATGTCGTGCTCCTCGAACTGCACCTGAACGTCGACCTCTGACACGGACATCTTCACGTGGGGGCCTCCGACGCCGAGCAGGCGCGCCCGCACCCGCAGGTCGCGGTCGGCGCCCGTCAGGTCGATCGGCGCGACCCGCACGTGCCGGACGCCGCGCAGGGCGTTCGCCGGCCCGGAGATCTCGACCCGCGCCGGCACCACCGTCACGCTCTTGGGGCCGATGCCGAAGCCCGGCATGGGGTCTCCCGTGGTCGACACCTGCACGAGCACCTGCCGCTTGGCCACGCGCTCGAGGCGAATGTCGATGGCCGCGGGCCGCACGCTCATGACCTCGACCTCGCCGGCGCCGAGCTGCAGCTGTACGTCGCGGAGGTCGAAGGCGTAGCGCTCGCCGTCGCGATAGGCCGCCAGGTCGATCCCCAGGCGACGGTTGCGGTCCGTGAGCAGCGTGCGGATCCCACCCCAGCGGCCCCGCACACGGACCTCGACCTCTTGCGGCAGGTCGCCCACGAAGACCCGCCCGGTCGGGACGGCCGTGACCGCGACGCCGACGTTGATGGTCAGCTCTCGCACGCTGTCTCGCCGGACCACGAGGTGGATCAGCACCGCCAGCAGCAGCGACAGGACCTTGAGGCTGATGTTGTCGAAGAGGAGCCCGCGCAGCCAACTCACGAGGCCTCCTCGACGCTCGCGGGCGCGCTGTCGGTGGGCCCGACGTGCTCCGCTGTGATCACGGCGAGCTGGGCGACGCGCTCGACGGGGCTGCGCTCCGGTTCGCTCTCGACGACCTCTGGCAGGGCGACCTCTTCCACCACGGCGGTCTTTCGTGTGGCCTTGGCACCGGCGCGGTAGCTCTCAAAGGTGAACTCGCCGGTGACGCGCCCGGACGAGGTCGACACGCCGTGGGGGACGATGCGTCGGCGCCAGCGGCGTTCCCGCCGGGACCGCTTGCCCTCGTCTTCGTCCCCCAGGACGGCCTGGAGCCGCTCGCGCAGGTCCGCCGGGCGCAGGTCCAAGTCGAGCTGACCGAGGTGGGCGAGGCCGCACTGGCCCGTCTCTTCGGACACCACGACCACGATGGCGTCGGTCTCGTCCGCGAGCCCGAGGGCCGCGCGATGGCGCGAACCCAGCTGCGCCGGCAGGTCGTCGCCCTGGGCCAGAGGGAGGAAGCAGGCCGCCGCCGCGACCCGGCCCTTGGACACGATCACCGCGCCGTCGTGGGTGGGGTTCATGTGCGAGGGGATGAAGAGGCTGAGGAGCAGCTGCCAGCCCACCCGCCCGTCGACGCGCACGCCCTGCTCCACGAAGCGGTCGAGCGGCGCCTCGCGCTCGATGACGATGAGCGCGCCGATGCCGCGCTGCGAGAGCACGCTCGCGGCGCGGAGGACCTCTGCGACCACGGCGCTCTGCGCGGCGTCACGGCCGAAGGACGCCAACGGCGACCGGATCA
>JAUIAC010000832.1 GCA_030425545.1 bacterium
CATCGCGAACCTGCGCGCGTACGTCGCGATCGTGGCCACGCGCCCTGGGACGACCAAGGTCACCGTCACCCCCACGGCGGCCACGGTCGCTGGCGGGGCGGTCCCGGCGCTGACGCCCGGCGTGCCGCACGAGATCAGCATCCAGACCGGTCAGGTCCTCAACCTGGAGACGGCGCAGGTGGGCGGGGATCTGACCGGCACCCTGGTCACTGCCACCAAGCCGGTGGCGGTCTTCGCCGGGTCCGAGGCCGCCCACGCGCCGGACACGGACACGTGCGTGCCCAACCCCGCCGGCAGCGGCAAGGTCTGCGTCGGCACGAACAAGACCTGCCTCATCGCGAGCGACTGTGCGCAGACCTGTTGCGCGGACCACCTCGAGGCGCAGCTGCCGCCGGTGAGCGCCTGGGGCACGGCCCATGTCGCCGCGCAGCTGCAGGCCCGCGGCGCCGAGCCGAGCGTGTGGCGCGTGCTGGCGGCCCACAACGGGACCAAGGTGCTGATCCGCCCCGAAGTCACCCCGCTGCGCCACCTGCAGGCCGGAGAGTGGTTTGAGGTGTTGGCGAACAAGGACCTGGTCATCGAGTCCACCAAGCCGGTCCTCGTGGGGCAGTTCATGGCGTCGTCTGGTCTGACCGGCAAGAGCCTCGGAGACCCCGCTTTCGCCGTGCTGCCCCCCGTGGGCGCCCTGGGTCGGACCTTGCGCTTCTGGGTCCCGTCGACCGTGCCGACCAACTACGTGAGCGTCGCCACAGCCACGGGCGCCTCGCTCACCCTCGACGGCACCCCGAAGGGCGCAGGGGTCGCGCTCCCGCACGCGGGCTGGTCGGTCTGGCGGCTCCCGGTGACGCCGGGCTTTCACACCCTCAAGTCCACGCGACCGGTCAGCGCTGTGCTGCACGGCTGGTCGAAAGACGGATCCTACGGCCACGCCGTGGGCTACGGCGTCCACTAGCAGACAGTGTCTCGTGTCCGCGCTCGCGGTGCCCTTCGTCCGTGCTCTGGAAGATGGGGAACCACGGCTCGCGGTGGTTGGGGTCGCTCGTGGCCCCCATGGAGAGCGGGCTTGTGGCAATTCGTTGCGACCCTTCGCTTCGCCGCAATCTTCCGGAAATCGGACACTTTTAGGTCTCGATTTCGTGTACAATGCGGCGTTTGCAAATTGAGATCGGAACCTTGTTGGGTCCCAGAGAGGTCGCCATGTCCGCTTCCATGAAGCCTCGTATCCCGTCTGGTGCGCCGTTGGCGTTCCAGGTTGGCCTCGCCGTGACCCTGGCCTGCGCCGCGCTCTCGGGTTGCGGCAACAGCGGCGGCGCTGGCCCACAGCAGCAGATCCCCTTTGGCGCGACCGGCGCCGACGGGCAGGCCGGCGACAAGGGCGCAGGAGGCGGCGCTGGCGCTTGCACCCCGGCCGAGCGGAGCTGCCACAGCCTGACGGAGCTCGCCACCTGCGACGCCAGCGGCCGCTGGCAGACGAGCCCCTGCGCGGAAGGCGAGCGCTGTGACGACGCCACGTGCGCCAAGGTCGTCTGCACCCCTGGGGTCGCCTCGTGCGAGGGCGCCAACATCGTCGTGTGCAGCGCGCGCGGGACGCGGTCCGTCGTCAAGGACGTCTGCGCCGGCAACGAGCAGTGCATCGGGGGCGCCTGCGTCAACAAGACGTGCGTGGTGGGCGAGACGAAGTGCGTCGGCAACGCCGTGGTGACCTGCACCAGCGACGTCGAGTGGTTCAAGAAGGTCTGCAGCGTCACCGAGACCTGCGTCACGAAGCCGGTGGCTGGCGGCGCGGCGACGCCCACGTGCGTGCCGCACGTCTGCACCGCGGGCGCGGCGGGCTGCGCCGGCGACAAGGCCGTCGTGTGCAGCGCGGACGGCCTCAGCCACCTGCTGGTTGACGACTGCGCCAAGCCTGGTGAGGGCGGCGGGGCGCGCGCCT
>JAUIAC010000833.1 GCA_030425545.1 bacterium
GTGGCCTCGTCGGGCGGCCACAGCGCGTAGCCGGCCGGGCAGTCCGGTGGCAGCGGGGTGAGCGAGTCCAGCGCCAGGCCGTCGCTGACCTGGCCGCCGCCGTCGACAGAGCCGCCGGTGACGTCCACGGGGCCGGGAGAGATGGTGTCCGACGAGCACCCTGCGCCGCCGGCCACGAGGCCCAGGGCCAGCGCCCAGGCGACGCCGGCCCGCAAGCGAGATGGCCGGGGGGAGACAGAGCAGGTCAGAGGGGAGCGCGGGGTCAAGCGGGCGTCCGGCGCAGGCGTGATTCGTGCTGCGGCGATCCGTGCTGCGGCGATCCGTGCTGCGGTGATCCGTGCTGCGGTGATCCGTGCTGGGGCGATCCGTGGCGGGGTGAACCGTGCTGGGGTGTTTCGTGCTGGGGTCATTCCCTGGGGGCCTCCTCCTGCGCCGCGTGCACGCTAGCAGCCGCGCGCGGGGTTCCACAGGGATTCATCACTTGCACCGACGCAATGGGACAGCAGCGCGGCGGTCGCGGGCGGCAGGTGCACCTCGACGCCCGTGTGTTTGTGTTGGACACGCGTGGACGGATCCGTCAGCACCGGCTGCCACGGTCCGGCCGGCAGCCGCACGACCACCGCGGCGCTCGACAGGTTGGCCACGAAGGCGACCGGCGTGGTGGCCGGCGCCCGCACGCTCGCTGCCGGCGCCGCGGGATCGCTCGGGGAGACGGCCGCGTCGGGCGGGAGGGCCTGCGTCGGGGTGGCGACGTAGCCGACGGCGCCGGCGGGCTCGCTCCGCAGCCGGGTGAAGCGCGGCGCGGCGGCGAAGACGGGACGCAGCGTCGTCTTGCGCGCCGCGATCCACTGGCCGGTGTGCGCCACCAGGGGCGCGTTGAGGGCGCGGGTCTGCCAGTCGACGTGGTTGGTGCCGTCGTCGCGGTCGTAGCTGTTGTGCGCGAGCGTCCGCTCGCCGGTCTCCGAGCGCTGCACCTTGCTGCGTCCGAAGCTCTGGCCCAGGTGGAACATCACCGGCCCGTTGGTGGCGCACAGGAGCGCGTTGGCGAGCCGGAGTCGGGCCAGGGCGCGCGGGCTGAGGCGACGCACGTCCGCGCCAGAGGCGAGGCCTGCGGGGACGTCACCGAGCGCGATCCGGGCGAAGTCGGCGAGGGTGTAGCCGTCGTGGCTCGCCAGATAGCTCAGCCCGAGCCGGGCCTCCGGCAAGCGACCGCCCACCGCCTGATGCCCGCCACAGAGCGCGACGTAGGCCGCGTCCAGGGCGCTGGCGTGCGGCACGCCGGGGTCCGGGGCGAAGACGGCCGCCGGCGAACGCGGCTCGCGCCCCTTGAGGCCGTCTCGATAGCGATCGTCCCACACCACCCAGCCCGCCCGCGCGAGCTCGACGGGGCGATAGCCACCCAAGCTCCACGGCTCGGCCACGAGCAGGGCGTCGGGCCGCAGGTCGAGCGCGACACGCCGCATAGCCGCGAGGGTGACGTCGTCCAAGAGCTCCGCGAGGTCCAAGCGGACGCCGTCGACGCCGATCTCCGCGAACCACCGGCGGACGCTGGCCAGCACCAGGGCGCGCATCTCTGGCGCGGCGGTGTTGAGGTCGTTGCCACAGCCGCTGTGGGAGCGCAGGGCGCCGTGGTCCGTGCGGTGGAACCAGTGGCCGGGGTCCAGCTGCAGCAGCGGGTTCTTGTCGTGCCCCGACACGTGGTTGAACACCAGGTCCACCACGACGCCCACACCCCGGCGGTGGAGCTCGGCGACCAGGGCCCGCAGCTGATCCGCTGGGTCGGTCACGGCGCCGCGGCGATCGAGGCCCACCCACGCGCCCGGCGGCGCGGCGTCCCACCCGGCGACGAAGCGCTGCGCACCCGCGAGCAGGAAGCTCGGCATGTAGCCCCAGTGGTTGCGGCGCTCGCCTTCGAGCACGGGCCACTCGGTC
>JAUIAC010000834.1 GCA_030425545.1 bacterium
GAGAGCTGCCTCGACGGGGCCTGCGCCGTGGTCGACCAGCCGCTGTGTGCCTGCACCGCGTGGGCGAAGTCGGCGGCCAAGTCGTCGCCCTGCAAGGTGAGCAACGAGCACGGCGTCTGCGCCGGCGCCCGCACCTGCGGCGCAGCGGGCCTGACCGCGTGCAGCGCGCTGACCCCAGCGGAAGAGGACTGCGACTCGGTGGACGACGACTGTAACGGCGTCACCGACGATCTGCCGGCCACCGTGACCTGTGAGCAGAAGGCCTGGCTGCCGCTCGGGAGCAAGGCGACCTGCACCGACGACGCCGGCTGCACCGAGGCGGGCGAGAGCTGCGACCCGGCCGACGGCCTGTGCAAGCAGCTCATCGGCGCGTGCCCCGGCAAGCCGGTGTGCGTCGGCGGCAAGACCGAGTGTCAGCAGGCCAAGACCCCGAAGACGGAGGCCTGCAACGGCGACGACGACGACTGCGACGGCGCCACCGACGAGACCTTCACGTGGACGCACCCGACCACCAAGGCCGAGGTCGCCGTGGGCGGGGCGTGCGGCGTCGGGCCCTGCGCCGGCGGCCTGGTGCAGTGCGAGACCTTGTTGGAGGCCGTGTGCACCACCGAGAAGAGCAAGAGCAAGGCCGAGACCTGCAACGGCGCCGACGACGACTGCGACGGCGTGACCGACGACGACACCTGCGACGACGGCAACGAGTGCACGGCCAACGAGTGTGACGGCAAGTCCGGGACGTGCGGCAACCCCTTCACGGTCACGTGCGACGACAAGAACCCGTGCACCACAGACAGCTGCGACAAGAAGGCCGGCAAGTGCGTCTACACCGACTACGTGGGCAGCTGCGACGACGGCGACGCGTGCACCGAGGGCGACCTCTGCGGCAAGGACAAGGCCGGCGACCACGTGTGCCTGGCCGGCGCGAAGGCCAAGGACTGCGACGACGACAACCTCTGCACCGACGACAGCTGCGACCCGGCGAAGGGCTGCGTGCAGCTGGCGAACTCCGTCACGGAGACCTGCTACACGGGCGCCAAGGGCACCGCCGGCCAGGGCCAGTGCCAGAGCGGCGTGCGCTACTGCAAAGACGGCAAGGCCGGGGCGACGTGCGTGGGCGAGGTGGTGCCGGCTGTCACCGAGGCGTGTGACGGCAAAGACGACAGCTGTAACGGCGTGACCGACGAGGGCTGCAAGGCCGGCTCTGTGGCGGGCTCGTTCGCCACCGCGTTCGGCACCACGCAGGGCACGGTCGCGGGCAAGCCCGGGAGCGCCATGCTGGAGCTCGGCGGCAGCAGCCCCGCCGGCGAGGCCAAGGGCAAGACGAAGACACTCCATGGCGGCTTCATCGCCTGGCTCATGTCGGTGCTCCCGTGACGGGGCGCAGCAGCGCGAGACGGCGCGCACAACGGATGGCACACGTGAGCAGCAAGCAAAGCGAGGCGAACATGGCGGTGGGACAGAGCAGGAGGACAGCCATGGGTTGGATGCGTTGGACGAGCTCGATGGCGGCGTGGGTCGCCACGGCCGTGGTCGCCACGGCGCTCCTGGCGAGCCCAGCGGCGGCCCAGGTCGGCGACGAGATCCGGCTGCAGGGCCGGCTGCTGAGCGCGGGCGGGAGCCCGGTGCCCGACGGCGACTACGGGGTCACCCTGCGCTTCTACAAGGGCGAGAAGGACGCGGCCAAGGACGCGCTGACGGTCTACGTGGACCCAGGCGTCAAGGTCACCAAGGGGGTCTTCGCGATCTCCGTGGGCGGCAAGACCAAGCTCGATCTCAAGCCCTTCCTCTCTGGCGACGCCGCGTGGGTCGGCGTGCAGGTGGGGTCGGATCCCGAGCTGCCGCGTCTGCCGATGCACCAGGTGCCCTACGCCATCCGCGCCAAGCAGGCGCAGGCGCTCAACTGCACCGGCTGCGTAGCCACCGACCACCT
>JAUIAC010000835.1 GCA_030425545.1 bacterium
CCCTCGACGCGTTCCTGTCGGCGGGCAAGCTCGGCGACTACAAGGTGGCGCCATGAGGGGGGCTCCGAGCGCCCTGAGCGCCCCGCTTCGGTCGCGCAGCGCCGGTGGCTTTGCCCTCGCGCTGGCCGTCGCCTGTCTGTCGACGAGCTGTGCGGAGTTGACGGGGCAGCTGACACGCGGCCTCCCTCCCTCGGTTCGGCAGCGCGCCAACGCGTCGCTCAACCGCGCCAACGCGTCGCTCGGCAAGAGCGCGGACGCAGTGGTCCGGGCAGCGCCGCGGGCGATGGCCGCCCAGCTCCCAGTGGGCGAGGAAGAGGAGCGCGCCATGGGCGGCGCCATCGCGGTCATGATCGTGCAGCGCTACGGCGGTCTGGTGGCAGACCCGGCCCTCACGCGCTACGTCGGTCTGGTCGGCAACGCCGTTGCGTCGGTGAGCAGTCGGCCACTGTTGAAGTGGCACTTCGGCGTGCTGGCGAGCGACCAGGTCAACGCGGTGTCGGCGCCCGGGGGGTACGTCTTCGTCACGCGCGGCGCCCTCGCCAAGATGAGGTCAGAGGCCGAGCTGGCCGGCGTGCTGGCCCATGAGGTGGCGCACGTCACGGAGCGTCACGCGGTCAAGATCCTCCGCAACCTCAAGAGCGCCAACGCCGTGAAGAGCGGCGTGAAGTCGACCCTGGGGGCCGCTGGCCGCGCCGCCTTCTCCAAGGTCATCGACGGCTTCCTGAACGACTACCTGACCAAGGGGCTGCCGAAGTCGACCGAGTTCGCCGCTGACGCCGTCGCGGTGGGCCTGCTCGCGCGCGTCGGCTACGCCACGACGGGGCTCCGCAGCTTCCTCACCACCATGGCCGCGGGGGCTGCGAGCAAGCAGGCGTTCTACGCCACACACCCGGACACGTCAGACCGCGTGCGTCGGCTCGACACGGCGATCCAGCGCGCGGGCGGCGCCCACGGTGCCGCGGTGGCTGAGCGCTTCGCCAAGGCGACGGAAGGCCGCGTGCAGGGGGCAGGAGCGGCCGCGGCGCCGACCGCCTCCGCTGCACCCAAAGCGGCCGACCCCAAGGCGACCGTCCCCACGGCGCCACGGGCTGGTCCGGCCCGCCCGAAGTAGCCCGGGCGTTGCGGCGTCAGCCGCCACGAGGCGCCGAGCGGCGCGGGCACGAGCGGCGCGGGCACGAGCGGCGCGGGCACGAGCGGCGCGGGCACAAACAGCGCCGGCAAGAACCGCGCGTGGTCCGCGCTGCGACGCGCGAGGCCAGCCCGGCCGGAGCCCGCTGTCACGATGCGCCGCCCCGCGCGGCCGGAGCCCGCTGTCACGATGCGCCGCCCCGCGCGACAGCAGCACACCCTGGCAACGACGCCTGACCTCAGCCACCGACACGGAGAGCCCTTCATGACCACCGACCTACAGAGAGCGCTCGAGCGCGTGACGCCCCTGGCGCTCGCGTTCGCCGCCCGCGACCAGAGCGACCCGGTGCGGCCCGTCCTGGTGCCCGAAGAGGCGGAGTCGTCGCTGGAGCTCGCCATCCCGGAGACGGGCCGCGACATCGACGAGGTGCTCGACCGCGTCGCCGCTGTGCTCCACGCCACCCCGGCCACGGCAGGGCCCCGCTTCTTCAACCAGCTCTTCGGCGGCCGCGACGCCGCCAGCGCCGCCGGCGACATGCTCGCCTCGCTGGCCAACAACAGCATGTACACCTACAAGGTCGCAGGCCCCATGGTGTTGATGGAGAACCTGCTCGTCCGCCACATGGGCGCGTTCGCTGGCTTCTCGAACCCGGAGGGCGTGTTCACCCCGGGCGGCTCGCTGTCCAACCTCGCCGGGCTGCTCTGCGCGCGCCAGCGCGTGGCGCCCAGCGGGCGTGACGCGGGCGTCGACGGACGCACGCTGCGCGTCTACTCGTCGGCGGAGTCGCACTACTCGGTGC
>JAUIAC010000001.1 GCA_030425545.1 bacterium
CCACGGCCTGACCGGCGTGGGGCCGCAGCTTCTGGATGCGATCGTCGAAGGCCCGCACCGACCCGAGCATGCCCTCGATGGTCATGGCTCCGGCGATGTCCACGGCCCGCAGGATCCGCTCCGCCCGCGCCTGGGCGACGATGGCGATGGCCGTCATGACCTGCGTGCCGTTGATCAGGCAGAGGCCCTCTTTGGCCTCGAGCACCAGCGGCGCGACGCCGACCTCCGTGAGCGCTTGCGCGGCAGACTTCGCTTCCCCGTCGTGCTCACACTGCCCCTCGCCGATCAGCGTCAGCGCCAGGTGGGCCAGCGGCGCCAGGTCGCCCGACGCGCCGACGCTGCCCTGACAGGGGATCAAGGGGTGCACGCCGTGGTTGAGCAGGTCGATCAGCTGCTGCACGACCCGCACCCGCACCCCCGAGTGCCCTGCCGCCAAGACCTGAGCGCGCAGCAGCATCGCGAGCCGCACCACGGCGCGGGGCAAGGGCGCGCCGACGCCGGTGGCGTGCGAGCGCACCAGGTTGAGCTGCAGCTGCCGCAGCTGCTGGCGATCGATGCGCACCTCGGCGAGCGCGCCGAAGCCGGTGTTGATGCCGTAGTGCGCGTGCCCGTCGGACAGGCTCGCCTCGACCACCCCCCGCGCGTCTTCGACGCGGCCGCGTGCAGCGTCAGAGAGGGCGACTGGCGCCTCCTGCCGGGCGACGCGAAGGCAGTCTTCGAGCGTGAGCGGATCGCCCACGAACACGGGCGCTGCGAGGGCTTCGGGCTGGGCGCCCGGGGCTGGTGTCACGGTCATGGGGAGTCCTCCTGCTGGCGTGCGCTCGTCGAGGTCGGCGGCGCGCGTCGGCCGACGCGGTACATAGCACGGCCGACCCCGCCTTGACCCCAACGGTGGTGGTCGCGGTCCCCCCGTTTGCGGAAAGCGCGGCGCGCTCCTACGTTCTGCCCACGCGCGTCCCGGCGCGGGGGAGGCTCCCATGGTCACCGTGCAGCTCCAGCGGCTTCGTCCCCGACAGGACGCCGACCTGCCCCTGCCGCGCTACATGTCCGCCGGCGCGGCGGGCGCCGACGTGGTCGCAGCCCTCGACGCGCCCGTGACGCTGGCCCCCCTGGAGCGGGCGTTGATCCCCACCGGGCTGGCCATGGCCCTGCCCCGCGGCTGGGAGGCCCAGGTGCGGCCGCGCTCCGGCAACGCCTTCCGCCACGGGCTTACGGTTCTTAACGCGCCCGGAACCATTGACAGCGACTACCGTGGTGAGGTGGGTGTCCTGCTCGTGAACCTGAGCGACCAGGCCGTCACCGTGACCCGGGGCGACCGAATCGCGCAGCTGGTGTTCGCGCCCGCGCCCCAGGTGACCCTGCAGGCCGCCGTGACCCTCGACGACACCGACCGCGGCGCGGGCGGCTTCGGCTCGACCGGCTGAACCCGTGATGCCACCGGCATCCGCGCACCTCTCGCCCACCACGCGCATCCGATCCACGTCGCCGAACCGCCCGGTGCCCCCCCGACACCGACCCCACGGCCGCTGAGACCGCCCATCCGGAGCCCCATGCTGCGCCCTCTCCTCCTCGCCTGCCTCGTCTGCGCGACCCTCGCCCTGGCACCGGCTCCCCTGTCGGCCGCGGGGACGGCCAAGCCCGTGGTGCAGCCGCCCAAGATGACGACCTACGTCGCGCCCGAGTATCCCAAGGCGCTCTTCACCAAGGGGCTGCGCGGGACGGTCGTGGTGCAGCTGGTGGTCGAGGCCGACGGCTCGGTGGGCAAGGTCGACGTGGTGACCTCGGCCGGCCCGGAGTTCGACGCCGCCGCCGTCGCCGCGGCCAAGAAGCTGAAGTTCGCGCCCGCGACCGTGGACGGCAAGCCCACTCGCGTGGCCATCCGCTTCCGCTACCGCTTCGCGCCGGAGATGCGCGTCGACCGGCGCGGCGCAGCGCGGGGACTGGGGCGCTACGACCGGCGCGGGATCGAGCGCGTACCCGGCACCTTCTCCAGCCTCACGGGCCGCCTGGTGGAGCGCGGCACGGGGCGCGCGATCGCCGGCTACCTGGTGACCCTGCCGGGCCTCAAGCGGGAGACCGTCAGCGAGAGCGACGGCAGCTTCCGCTTCGGCCTCCTGCCCAAGGGCTCCCACGCCCTCTATGTGCCGGGCACCGACCACCGCGCCGTGCGCCGTCGGGTCACCATCCGCGACGGCAAGACGACGGAGCTCACGCTGCGTCCTGAGCGCAAGAGCTACACCGTCTACCGGGCCACCGCCGAGGCCCCGCCCGAGCCGGGCGAGATGGCCCGTCGCTCGCTCAGCGTCGAGGAGATCCAAAAGATCCCCGGCGTCAACGGCGACGCCTTCAAGGTCGTGCAAAACCTGCCGGGCGTGGGCCGTCCCCCCGGTGGCGCCGGCTTCATCGTCGTCCGCGGCTCGGCCCCCGGCGACACCAAGGTCTACGTCGAGGGTGTCGAGATCCCGGGCCTGTACCACTTCGCGGGCATCTACTCGATCTTCAACACCGACATGCTGGCCGGCATCGACTTCCAGCCCGGCGGCTACGCGGTCAAGTACGGCCGCGGCACCGGCGGTGTGCTCGGCGCGCGCCTGGCCCTGCCGCGCGAAGACGAGCGCTGGACCGGCTACGTGGAGAGCAACGTCTTCCACACCGGCCTCTACCTGAAGGGCCCGCTCACGGAGAAGACCACGCTCACCGTGGCCGCCCGCCGCAGCTACATCGACGTCGTGCTCGACACCGTGCTCCCCGACGGGGTGCTGCCCTTGAGCGTCGCGCCGGTCTACTACGACGGCCAGGTCAAGCTCGACCACCGCTTCTCCGAGCGCCTCAACCTCTCCGTCTTCGCCTTTGGCAGCGCCGACACGCTCGCGCTGACCCTCGACGAGCCCCCCGCGGCCTTCCCCGCCGCGCGGGGCAACCTCGAGACGGCCACGCGCTTCGTCGGTGTGCTCGGCGTCCTGCGCTACCAGGGCAAGGAGTGGACCTCCAAGACCACCCTGGGCAACGTCGTCTCGTCCCAGAACTTCGGGCTCGGCGACGCCTTCCGCTTCGACCTCACCACCAACAAGGTCACCCTGCGGCAGCAGTTCACCTTCGGCACCGGCCCGGTCCAGCTGCGCACGGGCATGGACTGGGTGTGGAACCCCTTCACCATCCAGGTGCTCGCGCCGCCGGTGACCACGGGTGGCCCACCCACGGGCCCCTCGCAGTTCATCGAGCAGAAGGGCAGCGAGTACCAGCCCGCGGTCTGGGTCGACGCGGTGTTCAAGCTGCGCAAGGACCTCGAGGTGGTGCCCGGTGTGCGCGTCGACTTCTTCCGCAAGCTCGCCAACGACCAGACCTTCACGCCGCGGCTCAACGTGCGCTGGCAGGCGAACCCGGATCTCACGCTCAAGGGCGCCACCGGCACCAACAGCCAGCAGCCGGCGCCCAACTTCCTGGCGGCGGCGCCCTTTGGCAACAACGCCCTCACCGCGCAGCGCAGCTGGGAGAGCGCCGTCGGTTTCGAGTACAAGCTCACCGACTTCCTCGACATCGACATGCAGGGTTTCTACAAGCGGCTCTGGGACATCCCGACCCCCACCGAGGGCCTCTTCCCAGCGGTCCCCTTCGCCAACTCTGGGACCGGCACGATCACGGGCCTCGAGGTGCTGCTGCGCCACAAGCTGGCCAACAACTTCTTCGGCTGGATCAGCTACACCCTGCAGAACGCGCGGCGGGTCGACCGCCCCGGCGCCAAGGAGAAGCCCTTCTCCTTCGACCAGACCCACATCCTGACGATCCTCGGCAGCTACAAGCTGCCCTACAACATGGAGCTCGGGCTGCGCTGGCGCTATGTCACCGGCAACCCACAGACGGGCCTGGCGACGGCGGTCTGGGGCGAGCAGCTCGACAACTACACCCAGGTGCGCTCGACCTGCGAGAACTGCGAGCGCCTGCCCGCCTTCCACCAGCTCGACATCCGCTTCGACAAGAAGTTCGTCTTCGATCGCTGGCTGCTCGGCGTCTACCTCGACCTGCAGAACGCCTACAACCGGGGCAACCCCGAGGGCATCCAGTACAACTTCGACGCCACCCAGAGCCAGCCGCTCACCGGCCTGCCGATCATCCCCTCGTTTGGCATCCGCGCCGAGTTCTGAGCGACGGCCGCGGGCGCCGACCCGCCTCGCGTGGGCGCGCTCCCGTCACGACCCGCGGCAGACCACCCCGTCAGGCCTCGGTTTACCGGTCGCGCGCCCTGGTCTACCTTCCCGCCGCTCATCCGGCGCCGACCGGGATCGAGCGTCACCACCGACGCGGGGGGAAGGAATGCCAGCGCAGGCCCGAGTCTTTGTCCTCGAGCAAGGCGCGCCCCACCCGCGGGACGTCGCCCTGCCGCCGGGTCGCCATGAGCTGCGCGACTGCGGCGTCGCGGTGGACTTCGACGGAGCGCGTGTGACCGTGTCCTGGCTGGGCTTCTTCCCCTCTGCGTTCCTGCTCCCCAGCCCGCGGCAGCTGCAGCGCGGACGGGGCTTGCCGGTCGAGCCGAGTGACCGCATCGCCTGGGCCGGCCGCGAGTGGAAGGTCCTGCCCCACGACCTGCCCGGGGACCAGGGCGCGCCGGCGCGGGGGACCTCGCTCAACGAGCGCGAGCAGGGCACGCCCGTGCAGGCCGTGCTGCTGCTGACGCGCGGCAAGGACCGCGGCAACTTCCTCCGCGTGCGCACGTCGCCGACCTCCCTGGCGCCCGGCGTCGAGGTGCGCGCCACCCTCGACGACGAGCACCCGGCCGATCGCCCGGCGCTGGTCCTGCACGTCTCCAAAGACCTGGCCCAGGGCGCCGTCCAGGTGGACGACACGCCCGTCCCCCCCGGCAGCGAGCTGCCCCTCACCGCTGAACAACGCCTCACCTTCGCCGGCGACGACGACGCCACCGGCAGCGCGGTCGTGGTCTGCGGCTGACCCGCGGCGCCCTCGCCGTGACGTCCCCTGGACCGCCCCCCAACCACGGAGCCCTACACCCTCATGCTCGCCGCCCTCACGTGGGACATCGATCCCATCGCCATCGACCTCGGGTTCTGGCAGATCCGTTGGTACGGCATCTGCTTCGCCGCGACCATCTACACCGGCTTCGCCATCTGGCGAAACCAGGCGATGAAGTACGGCAAGGACCCCGAGTACGCCGAGCGCTTCCTCTGGTACGGGGTGCTCGGCGTGGTCTTCGGCTCGCGCCTCGGCCACTGCCTCTTCTACGAGCCCGAGCGCTACCTCGCGAACCCCATCGAGATCCTCTACTTCTGGAAGGGCGGCCTGGCCTCCCACGGGGCGACGCTGGGCCTCTTCTTCGTAACCTGGCTCTTCGGCCGCAACAACAAGACCCCCTTCCTCAAGGTGGCGGACTTCCTGGCGCCCGCGGTGGCCTTCGCCGCAGGCGGCGTGCGCATCGGCAACTTCTTCAACTCGGAGATCGTCGGCCGCGCCTGGGACGGCCCCTGGGCGGTCATCTTCACCCGCTACGACCGCATGATGGGGGTGCACCCGCCCATCGCCCGACACCCCACGGCGCTCTACGAGGTGGCCATGGGTCTGGTCACGTACGCGGTGCTGCGCACCCTGGAGAAGCGCGACGTCCGCTACGCCGGCTCAGGCCTGGCGCTGGGCGTCTTCCTCATCTTCTACTTCTCGTTTCGCTTCCTGGTGGAGTTCTTCAAGGAGTATCAGGTCGAGAAGTTCATCGAGAAGGCCGACCAGATCCGCAGCGGCGCCGAGGGCTTTCAGCTGACCATGGGCCAGTACCTGTCGATCTTGCCGGTGCTCGTGGGCGTGTTCTTCGTCGTCCGGGCGCTGCGCCAGCCCAAGGACGCGCAGGCCGCGCCCTCACCGTGGACGCCACAGCCGGCAACGGCCCCCGCGGCAGCGCCGGTGGCGGCCTCCAAGGGCAAGAAGAAGCGGAAGAAGTAGCAGACGAAGAAGTAGCAGACGAAGAAGTAGCAGACACAGTCGCGGAAGACGTCGCGGGAACTGCCGCACGAGACAGCGCGCGCCGCCCCAGGCCGCCGACGCTCAGCGCTCGGTGGCCTCGCCCTCGGTGACGTCGCCCTCGGCGGCCTCGCCCCGCTCTGCCGACGGCTCCGGCGCCGCGGTCGCGGGGCTCGTCTCCGCGCCCCCCAAGAAGAACGCCTTGGCCGCGGCCACCGTCCACGCCATGTCCTGCGCGCCCATGGTCTCGTGGGTGCTGTGCATGCCCCACATCGGCGCGCCGATGTCCACGGTCCGGGCCGACAGCCGCGCCGCCGTGATCGGTCCGATGGTCGAACCGCAGCCCATGTCCTGCCGCACGATGAACGCCTGCACCGGCACGCCAGCGGCGTCGCAGATGGCGCGGAACACCGCCGCGGTCTCGCCGGTCGTGGCGTAGCGGTCGTTGGTGTTGGCCTTGATGACGATGCCCGCGTTGATCAGCGGGGCGTGCTGGCTGTCGTGCTTGTCCGTGTGGTTCGGATGCAGGGCGTGGGCCATGTCGCCGCTCACCACAAAGCTCCGCAGCAGGGCCTGCTCCGGGTCGCCGCCCTCGGTTGCCGGGTGGTTGCGCGCGAGGCGCAGCAGCACGTCCCGCAAGAAGCTCGACTGCGCGCCCGAGGCGGTCTGCGAGCCGGTCTCTTCGGCGTCGAAGAAGGCGCCCACCAGGGTCCGTCGTGGCGCCGGATCGGCCTCCACCGCCTCGGTCAGCCCGGTCAGCCCGGCGAAGACCATGGCGAGGTCGTCGTGCCGCGGTCCAACGATGAACGAGCCGTCCACGCCGACCCGCTGCGGCCGGTGCCACGGCACCAGGTGCAGGTCGAAGCCGTCGATCTGGTCGAGCGGGATGCCGAGCTTCAGCGAGAGCGCCTTCATCGCGGCGTCCACGTCTTCCCCGGTCGAGAACACCGCGTTCAGCATGGTGTGCGGGTTGATGGCGCCCTCGTCGTTCTTCTTCCGGTCGAGGTGGATCGCCAGGTCGGGGATCACCGCCAGCGGCTCGTCGAGCCGCACCAGCGTTCGGGTCACCACGGGCTGCCCGTCGACCGGGCTGAAGATCGGTCGCCCCCGCGGGTCGCGCGCCACCTGAAAGACGCTGCCCGCCAGCGCGAGCGGCCGGTCGAGCCAGCTGCGGCGGATGATGCCGCCATGATACTGGGTCGTGAGCTGCACCACGCCGGCGTCCGCCGAGAGCGGGTTGAGCCGGAGCCGCAGGTCCGGGCTGTCGGTGTGCGCGCCCCACACGCCGAAGCCGGTGGCCAGCGGCGAGCGCGAGCCCACCACGAAGGCGATCAGCGTCTTTCCGTCCGGATGCACCACGTAGGCCTTGTCGCCCTGGTTGACCCGCAGCGCCTCGGTGACCTCCACCCGCACAAAACCCTCCGAGCGGAGCCGGTTTTCGCACTCGACCACGGCGTGAAAGGGGGTCACCGCGTCGCCGAGAAAACGAACGTAGTGGTCCGCCGCGTCGCGCGGCTGCTCGGGGATGTGGATGTCCTGCAAGGTGTCGCTCATGTCCGCTCCCGACCGCGACGTGGCGGCCGTGTTGTGAGGGCCAGGTTCAGAAGGTCGGCGGGACCGCGGTCCGGTTCGCCGCTCAGCCGCCCAGGAAGCTCGAGATGACCTCGTAGAACTTCACGCCCACGCCCATCAGCGTCTCGCCGGCGATGAGCCCCGACGCGATGACGACCATGAACGCCGTGGCGTGCTTCGGGTTGAGCTTGGTGTAGACCGCGCCGAGCACCGCGCCCACGAACATGTTGAAGCTGTAGAGGAAGGGCACCATCGGCGCCACGCCCATGCCGGCGACCGAGGGCAGGTACTTCTTCGTCTTGGCAGGAATCACGGCCTCGATGACGGCCATGACCGCCCCTGCGAGCCCCGCCCACTGCATCGCCGCGAGCTTGCTGTCCTCGATGTGGTCGAGGCCCTTGCTCAGCAGCTCCGCCACCTTGGCCCAGATCACCGCGGCCGGCGCGGGCCACTCGGCGCCGCCGAGGTCGTCGGGGTTCACCAGCAGCGCGAATGCCAAGGCCGCGAACACCGCGCCCACGAACACACCCGCCACCTGCGCCACCACCTGCTTCCGCGGGCTGGCACCGAGCTGGTAGCCCGTCTTCATGTCGGTCAGCAGATCGCCGACCTGGCTCGCGGCGCCGCCGGTCACGCTCGCCGCCATCAGGTTCGGCACGATCTGCCCCTTGAGCACGCCGCCGAACACCAGCTGCGTCACCTTGCCCATGGCACCCACGGGGGTGATGTCGGTCTCGCCGGTCGAGCGGGCCGCCACAAAGGCCAGCGCGATGGCCAACACCACCGCGAGGGCGCCGTACTGCGGCGGGATGTCGAAGTAGGCCGCCTGCAGCGCGACGCTCAGCCCGCCCACGACCACCAGGCCAATCCAGAACCACTTCATGGGCACCTCGACCTCGGCGAGCCCCTCAACGTGCTCCGCGTCGTCGCCGCCACCGAGGGTCTTCAGCAAGCCCTTGATCATCTTCGGCGCCTGGAGCAGCAGCCCGGTCAGCGAGTGCGCGACCATGATCGCCACGCCCGGCCACAGGGTCCAACCGGTGATGTCGCGGTAGCCGATGAACTCCGGCCCGCAGACCGCGCCCTCCGGCAGCTTGCCGCAGGTGATGTAGCCCGCCTCGAGCAGCACCTCAGGCGCCCAGATGAACGTCACCGCGGCGGCGACCAGCATCGAGATGGTCTCGCGCAGGCCCATGATCGCGCCGGCGCCGAGCGTCCAGACCTCGAGCCCGAAGCTCACCGTCCACTTCTGCAGCGCCTTGCCGAAGATCGGCACCGTGCCCGGCAGCCAACCGAAGCCGTCCTTCACCAGCGCGATGAGCGCCGCGAAGCCGCCCGACACCATCAGCGCCTTGGCCTTCGACAGCCCCTCCGCGCCCGAGGCGTGCAGCGACTCCAGGGTCTCCGCACACGCGATGCCGCTGGGGAAGCGCAGCCGCTCCTGGTTGATCAGCTTGCGCTTGACCGGGATCGCCGCGACCACACCCACCAGACAGACGCCGATGAGCCACGGGATCGCCGAGATGACGTCGAGCCGCACGCCCTGGCTGGTCATGTGGTAGAGCGCCGGGATCGCGCCGCTCTCCTTGGTGACCATGTAGAGCGCTGGGATGGCCGCCACGAGGCCCGCGCTGGTCATGTACGCCGCCGACGACGCCGCCGTCTGCATCGTGTTGTTCTCGAGCACGGTGAAGTGCTCGCTCTCCGGCAGGCCGCGGAGCTGCTGCCACGTGCTGAAGAAGGCGTAGGCCAGGATCGCCGCGGTGATCGACGCACCCAAGCCCCAGCCCGTCTTCAGCCCGACGTAGAGGTTCGAGAAGCTCATCACCCCGCCGATGATGCAGCCGGTGATCAGCGCCCGCGCCGTGAGCTGCGCGGTGGTGTCAGCGCGGTAGACGTGCTTGAGCCAGTAGCGATCGTGCTCGTGGGTGGGCGCGTGTTCTTCTGGGGGCGGTGGCAGGTCGACGACCGGGTCGCTCATGGCGGCTCCTTAGGCGTGCGGGAGGAGCCGGGGTTCTAGCCCGCATCGGCGCGGATCGCCAGCGGCAGCGACACGACGCGGCGTGTGCCGATGCAAGGCCAACCCGCGCGCAGCGGCGATCGGAAGTCGGAGTCCGTGGGCGGCTCAGCCGCGCCGCGCTCAGCCCTTGGTTGCGCTGCCGTCGAGGCAGTAGCTGAGCTTGTCCATGGCGCCAGAGCCCTTCAGCGTCACGGTCAGCGACTTCACGCCCTGGGCGCTGCCGAGGCTGAGCGTGAACGCCGCGCCGTTGCCCTTGGCCGGGATCTGCACGGTGGACGTCTTGCCGTCGGTGTACGTGAGCACCACCGTGCCGCCGGTCTCTTCGATGTCGACGAAGCCGATGCTGTTGACCTTGCTGCCCTTGCTGAAGGTGAACGTGACCGCCCCGCCGCTGGCCTCGTCGTCCGGGTCGTCGACCAGGCCGTCCTTGGGCGCCGTGTCGTCGTCGTCCTCGGCGATGATGAGCACCTTGCCCCAGTCGGTCGTGGCCAGATCCGGGTCCCCGCCCGTGGGCTTGGCCGAGTCGAAGGTGATGGCCTTGTCCGGGTGGTTCGAGTTGGCGTTCTTGGCCGACACGGTGAGCCCCCAGCCGGCGAACTGGTCGGTGATGACCGTGCCCGCGGCGAGGGACTTGCCCTGGCTGTCCGCGTCGAAGTTCACGGTGCGGCAGAGGCCGCCGCAGTTCGGGATCTGGGTGAACTGGCAGCCGCTCTTGGCGTCGCACTTGTCCACCGTGCAGTCCTCGCCGTCGTCACACGTCTTGGTCTTGCCCGCCTGGCAGGTGCTGCCGCTGCACACATCGCTGACCGTGCAGGCGTTGCCGTCGGTGCACGCGACGCCGCTCATGGCCTTGTTCTCGCACTTGCTCGTGGACTTGTTGCAGCTGTCCGCGGTGCAGGCGTTGCCGTCGTTGCAGCTGCTGTCGCAGCCGCTGTCCGAGCCGCTGTCGCTGCTGTCGCTCCCGCCGCTGTCGCTGCCGTCGCTGCTGTCGCTGCCCCCGCTGTCGCTGCTGTCGCTGGCGTCCGAGCTGCTGGACCCGGAGCCCGACCCCGAGCCAGAGTCTGACTTGTCGCTGCCGGACTTGTCGCTGCCCGAGCCCGACTTGTCGCTGCCCGAGCCCGACTTGTCGCTGCCCGACTTGTCGCTGCCCGAGCCCGACTTGTCGCTGCCCGAGCCCGACTTGTCGCTGCCCGAGCCCGACTTGTCGCTGCCCGAGCCCGACTTGTCGCTGCCCGAGCCCGACTTGTCGCTGCCCGACTTGTCGCTGCCCGAGCCCGACTTCTCGCTGGTGCTGCTGCCCGAGCCCGAGTCGCTCTCGTCGTCCTCGCACTTGTTGGTGGCCAGCTTGGTGTGCTGGCAGCCGTACTTGGCGTCGCAGGTGTCCGCGGTGCAGGGGTTGCCGTCGTCGCAGTCCAGCGCCCCACCCTCGGTCTTGCAGCCGTAGTTCTTGGTGCCGCTGTTGTTGTAGTCGTCGCAGTCGTCCTTGAGGTTCAGCGCCTCGGTGCGGGCCTGGCCCTGCGGGTCGCTGCCGTAGCCGTGCTTGGTGAGCCAGGCGTCCGCGTCCTTGACCGACTCGGAGATGCCGTCGTCCTTGCTGCCCTTCAGCAGGTTCAGCTTGGTCGCACACAGCTGCGCGGCGAGGCTCTTGCTCGCGTCCTTGCTCGAGTGCGCCTTGATCAGCGCGATGGCCTGCGCCTTGGTGTAGGTCTTGGCGCCGAGCTTGATGCTCTCCACCGGCCAGTCGCTCGCGTGGTTCTTCCAGTAGCCGATGGTCTTGGGCGACGTGCACGAGGTCTTGCCGCCCTGCGCCTTGCACTCCCCGGCGGTGCAGACGTCCGAGCCGTTGCACACGTTGCCGTCGTCGCAGGTGCCGAGCTTGGCGGTGGTCACGCAGCCCTTGTCCTTGTCGCAGCTGTCCGTGGTGCAGAACTCGCCGTCGTCGCACTGGGTCGCGCCGCCCGCCTTGCACGTGCCCGACTTGCACACGTCGCCCGTGGTGCACTTGTCGCCGTCTTCGCAGCTGGCGCCGCTGGCGGCCGCGTGCTTGCAGCCCTGGCTCTTGCTGCAGCTGTCGCTGGTGCAGGGGTTGTTGTCGTCGCAGCTCACCGCCTTGCCGCCACAGGTCCCCGCCGTGCAGGTGTCGGTGCCGCCCGCGCCGGTGCACGTGTCGCCGTCGTCGCAGCTGGTGCCGGTCAACGCCTTGTGGGTGCAGCCCGTCGCCTTGTCACAGCCGTCTGCTGTGCAGGGGTTGTCGTCGTCGCAGCTCACCGCCGCGCCGCCGCAGGTGCCCGCCGAGCAGGTGTCCTTGCCGCCCGCGCCGGTGCACGCGTCGCCGTCGTCGCAGCTGGTGCCGCTCAGCGCCTTGTGGGTGCAACCCTTGACCTTGTCGCAGCCGTCCGCCGTGCAGGGGTTGCCGTCGTCGCACCCCACGGCCTTGCCGCCGCAGGTGCCAGCCGAGCACACGTCGCTGCCGCCCGCCCCGGTGCACTTGTCGCCGTCGTCGCAGCTGGTGCCGCTCAGCGCCTTGTGCGTGCAGCCGGTCGCTTTGTCGCAGCCGTCCGCCGTGCAGGGGTTGCCGTCGTCACACCCCACGGCCTTGCCGCCGCAGGTGCCAGCCGAGCACACGTCGCTGCCGCCCGCCCCGGTGCACTTGTCGCCGTCGTCGCAGCTGGTGCCGCTCAGAGGCTTGTGCCCGCAGCCGGAGGCCTTGTCGCAGGTGTCGGCGGTGCACGAGTTGCCGTCGTCGCAGCTGTGCTTCTTGCCGGTGCAGCTGCCCTTGGCGCAGGTGTCACTCACGGTGCAGGCGTCGCCGTCGCTGCACTTGCCGCCCGACACCGGGGTGTTGACGCAGCCGCTCTTGGCGCTGCACGCGTCGGTGGTGCAGGCGTTGTCGTCGTCGCAGACCACAGCCGCGCCAGGCGTGCACGTCCCCGCCTTGCAGACGTCGCCTGCGTCGCCGCCGGTGCACTTGCTGCCGTCGTCGCAGGGCGTGCCGCTCAGCGCCTTGTGGGTGCAGCCGCTGGCCTTGTCGCAGCCGTCGCTGGTGCAGGGGTTGCCGTCGTCGCAGCTCACCGCCGCGCCGCTCTTGCAGGAGCCCTTGGCGCAGGTGTCGCCGCCGGCGCCGCCGGTGCACGCGTCGCCGTCGTCGCACGCGGTGCCGGTGAGCGCCTTGTGGGTGCAGCCCTTGGCCGGGTCGCAGCCGTCGCTGGTGCAGGGGTTGCCGTCGTCGCACTGGCTCGCGGCGCCACCCACGCAGGTCCCGGCCTTGCAGGCGTCGCCACCCTTGGCGCCGGTGCAGGCGTTGCCGTCGTCGCAGGGCTCGCCGGTGAGCGGGCTGCTGGCGCAGCCGGTGGCCTTGTCGCAGGTGTCGGCGGTGCAGGGCTTGCCGTCATCGCAGCTCACCTTCGCGCCCGCCACGCACACACCCTGGCTGCAGGTGTCGCCGGCGCTGCCGCCGGTGCACGCGTCGCCGTCGCTGCACTGGGTGCCCGTGAGGCCCTTGTGCACGCAGCCCGTGGCGGGGTCGCAGCTGTCGGCTGTGCAGGGCTCGCCGTCGTCGCAGCCCACGGCCGCGCCAGGCTTGCACTGCCCCTGGGCGCACGCGTCGCCCTGGGTGCAGGCGCTGCCGTCGTCGCATGCGGTGCCCTTCGCAGCGCTGTGGGTGCAGCCCTTGCTGGGATCGCAGCCGTCGACGGTGCAGGGGTTGCCGTCGTCACACGACTTGGCGGCGCTGCCCTTGCAGGTGCCCGCGGCGCACGCGTCCGCCGTGGTGCAGGCGTCGCCGTCGGTGCAGGCCTTGCCGGTCAGGGCCGTGTGCTTGCAGCCCTGGGTCGCGTGGCACTGGTCCTGGGTGCAGACGTTGTTGTCGTCGCAGCCCTTCGGCGCGTGGCCCTTGCACACGCCGCTGCTGCAGGTGTCCTTGGTGGTGCACACGCTGCCGTCGTCACAGCTGGTGCCGCTCAGCGCCTTGTGCCAGCAGCCCTTGCTCGGGTGGCAGCCGTCTGCGGTGCAGGGCTTGCCGTCGTCGCAGCTCTTGGCCGCGCCCGCCGTGCAGGTGCCCGCCTTGCACACGTCGCCCTTGGTGGCGCCGGTGCAGACGTCGCCGTCGTCGCACTGGGCGCCGGTGAGCGGCTTGTGCCAGCAGCCCTCGCCCGGCGAGCAGCCGTCCTGCGTGCAGGGCTTGCCGTCGTCGCAGTCGGGTCCGCCAGCGCCCTTGCACTTGCCACTCTTGCAGGCGTCGCCGGTGGTGCAGGCGTTGCCGTCGTCGCAGGGCTGGCCGGTGAGGGCCTTGGTGACGCACCCCTTGGCCTGGTCGCAAGCGCCCGCGGTGCAGGGCGAGCCGTCGTCGCAGGCGAGCTTGCCCTTGCCCTTGCACGTGGCGCCGAGGCAGGTGTCCGTGGTGGTGCAGGCGTTGCCGTCGTCGCAGGGCGCCCCCGGCTTGCCGGTGTGGGTGCAGCCCTTGGCCGCGTCGCAGCTGTCGGTGGTGCAGGGGTTGCCGTCGTCACACGCCTTGGCGCCGCCGCCGGTGCACGTGCCCGCCTTGCACGCGTCGCTCGTGGTGCAGGCGTCGCCGTCGCTGCAGCTCTTGCCGGTCAGCGCCTTGTACTGGCAGCCCTTGCTGGCGGAGCAGCTGTCCGTGGTGCACGGGTTGCCGTCGTCGCAGCTCTTTTTGCCGCTCGGCTTGCAGGCACCCTGGGCACACGCGTCGCCCGTGGTGCAGGCGTCGCCGTCGGTGCACGGCTTGCCGCTCAGGTTCTGGTGCTGGCAGCCCTTGGTGGGGTCGCAGGTGTCCGCGGTGCAGGGCTTGCCGTCGCTGCAGCTCTTGGACGCGCCGCCGACGCACTTGCCGGCGACGCAGTGGTCTACCTTGCCGCCCGCGCCCGTGCAGGCGTCGCCGTCCGAGCACGCGGTGCCCGTGAGCGGCTTGTTCACACAGCCGGTCTGCTTGTCGCAGAGGTCCTGGGTACAGGGGTTGCCGTCGTCACAGCTGACCGCACCGGCGCCCTTGCAGGTGCCCGCCTTGCAGGCGTCCCCGCTGGTGCACGCGCTGCCGTCGTCGCAGGCCGGTCCGCTCACGGCGCTGTGCTTGCAGCCCTTGGCCGCGTCGCAGGTGTCGGCGCTGCATGGATTGCCGTCGTCGCAGACCTTGGCGGTGCCCTTGCAGGTCCCGGCGGTGCAGGTGTCCGCGGTGGTGCAGGCGTCGCCGTCGCTGCAGGTGCCACCGCTGAGGGCGGCGTGGGCGCAGCCACCCGAGGCGCTGCAGGTGTCGGTGGTGCAGGCGTTGTCGTCGTCGCAGCTGACCGCCTTGCCGACGCAGGAGCCCTTGGCGCAGGTGTCGTTGGCCGAGCAGGCGCTGCCGTCGTCACAGGCGCCGCCCGAGGTGGCGACGTGCTTGCAGGCGCCCGCCTTGCTGTCGCAGGTGTCTGCAGTGCAGGGGTTGCTGTCGTCGCACACCAGCGCCTTGCCGGCCTGGCAGCCCTTGGCGGTGCAGGTGTCGCAGCTGGTCAGGGGCGCGGCCTTGAGATCGACGTTGATGTCGCCGTGGGTCTCGATGGTCTTGCCACCGACGGTGTGCGTGACGAAGAACCACGCGGCCGCCCCGAGGGCCTGCGACTTGTTGTTGGCCCCGGCGCCCACCTGGAAGGGGTAGACGCTCTTCTTCGGCATCTGCTTGAGGGTGATCTTGCCGTCGCCGCCAACCTCGCTCATGGCGCCCGACTCGAGGTCGAAGTAGTGCCAGCTGTCGGTGGCGCCCGCGGGCACCTTCCAGCCATCGTCGAGCTTCGGCCCGCCGGAGCCCTGGCCCGCCTTGCCCTGGCCACGGTAGTTGAAGGTCAGCGCAACGGTGTAGGGCTTGCCCAGCGGGGCACCCGCGCCGTCGACCTTGTAGACCTTGGCGGTGCCCGTGAGCGTGGCCTTGCCGGAGGTGAACCAGGTCAGGGTGGCGCCGGGGGCGAAGTGGAGTCGGGCGATGTGGCCCTTCACGCCGTCGTAGAGGCCGTTGATCCACATGCCGTTGCAGCCGTGGACGGCGGCCTCGGGGCAGTTCATGGCATCGCTGACGTCGTAGAGCGCGCGCACGCCCGCGGGGGCGGCGCAGCTCGTGCCAGTGCAGGCGTTGCCGTCGTCACACGTCGCGCCCGGAGCGCTGACATGTGCGCAGCCGGCGGCGCCCTTGCAGATGTCGGTCGTGCAGGGCTTGCCGTCGTCGCATGGCGCGCCTTCGTCGATGAGGCCGTCGCAGTCGTTGTCGATGCCGTCGCAGACCTCTGCGCCGGTGGACACGCAGGCGCCGCCGGAGCTGCCGCCGCCGGAGCTGCTGCCACCGGAGCTCGCGCCGCCGGAGCTGGAGCCGCCGCTCGAAGCGCCACCGGAGCTCGCGCCGCCGGAGCTGGAACCGCCGCTCGACGCGCCACCGGAGCTCGCGCCACCAGAGCTAGCGCCACCGGAGCTGGACCCGCCGCTTGAAGCGCCACCGGAGCTCGCGCCACCAGAGCTGGACCCGCCGCTCGAAGCGCCACCGGAGCTCGCGCCGCCGGAGCTCGCGCCGCCGCTCGACGCGCCACCGGAGCTGGCGCCGCCACCGGAGCTCGACCCGCCGCTCGACGCGCCACCGGAGCTCGCGCCACCGGAGCTGGAACCGCCGCTCGAGGAACCACCGGAACTGGCGCCGCCACTCGACCCGCCACCGGAGCTCGCGCCACCGGAGCTCGACCCGCCGCTCGACGCGCCACCGGAGCTCGCGCCGCCGTCCGCACCGCCACCAGAGCTCGCGCCACCACTCGAAGCACCGCCGGAGCTCGCGCCACCGTCCGCACCGCCACCGGAGCTGGCTCCGCCGCTCGACGCGCCGCCGCTCGAAGCACCGCCGTCCGCACCGCCGCTGGAAGCGCCACCTCCCCCGTTGCCGTCGCTCTGGTTCCACCCCCCCGCGCCGGCCTGGCCGTCCTCGTCGTTCCCTGCCGAGCCCTTGCCGCCCGTGCCCCCACCGCTCGACGCCGCGGCGTCCTCCTCGCTCAGGGCGCCGGGCCCGCCGTTTCCGGATGCGGTGGCGTTTGCGCTCGGGTCGGACAGGTCGTTGCCGCAGGCGCTGAGCAAGCTCAACGTTGCGACCAGCGATCCGATCCTGAGCATGCGGCTGAAACTGAACATGGTGCCCCCCCTGGGGATTCGACCTCCGGACGGACCGGTGGCATGAGCGATGAATAGAGCATGCCAAATCTCGCAAGCAACGTAAAAGCCGAATATCAAACGACTTTGAGTTTCTCAGGGGCTCGGAGACCCCGGCGCACAAGATCCACAGAATCCGACTGAATTCCAATCTGTTACGCCGAAATTTCGCTGCACAACCATCGCCCACGCTCGGCGCCCCGAGAGCGCACGCTCTTCACACAGCGGCGACTGTTCATCTGGGCAAGGGTCCAACGAGAGCCCCTGGAATGTGCGGGGTTTGCGGCCGCCGCTGGGACACCTTTCGGTGTCTTGTCGGCCCGGGTGATTGCAAAGCCCACGAAATGAGGGCTGTCTGAACGAAACTCGTCATTTGTCTAGTAGACGCACGACCAGCTCTGTGATTGGAAGGCCGGTATTATCCCCAAGTGTGGGGTAGCCGTCAACAACTATCATGACGAGTTGACCGATAGCGCGACGCGACAGCCCTGATTCGGGGACTTCGAGCTCCACGCTCCAGATCTGAGCGCACGATCATGCGCTCACACATCTTCATATTCAGCCGTTTCGCTTTCCATCTAGTGCCTTATGACTCCGCAGAGCTTCAGCCCCCGCGCGGCGTCACTTCACCCACACCTCAACCGCGCCGATGGGCCACGCGTACCAGATGGTGCTCGCCATGCCGGTCGACTGAACCGAGAGCGCCACAGACGGCCCCGTGTGCGCCACCTGATAGTCGGCCAGCAACGCGTGCATGTTGCCGAGCGCCGGCGAGCAGGTGCCCGCCGCCTTGGGGTTGCTCGAGCCGGTGACCACCGGCAGGCCACCGAGGCCGCCGTTGAACATCAGCGTCCCGTTGAGGTGGATCTTCGCCGACGCCCAGTTCTTGTAGGTGCTGTTGGGTGTGGTGATGTGATAGCGAAAGCGCACGCGCACCGCGGTGTGCGCCTGCGGAACGTCCAGCGCGCCGTTGAGCGTGACGGTCTTGGTGCCGCTGCCGTACTTGAGGCTGATCGCAGGCGGGTTCCACATCTTGGCCTGGCCGAGACCGCCGCTGCAGCTCATCACACTGCCGGGTCCCCACGAGTTCGTCGCGCGCGTGACGCCGTTGGTGTACAGCCGCTTGAAGCCGCCCGCCTTCATGTCGCACCACTCGCGCTTCGGGTTCTTGCCGTCCTTGTCTTCGTCGAGCCAGGTCCACCCGACAAAGGTGTCGAGCTTGCCGCCGGCGGCGTCCTTGGCGGCGACGCACGACGACGCAGGCGACAGCGAGGTGCAGCCGACATAGGCCTTGCCGCCCACCTTGCAGGCGCCGCCGCCACAGATGCCGGGGCCGAGGGGGACGCAGACCTCGCCGTCCTTGCACACGGCGCCGTCGGCCAGCGCGGTGAACACGCAGCCTTTGACCTTGTTGCAGGTGTCGAGTGTGCACGGCTGGTGGTCGTTGCACGTGACCGACTTGTGCTTGCACCCCGCCGACTTGTCGCAGGTGTCGACCGTACAGGCGCTCTTGTCGTCGCAGTCCACCTTGGTGTGCTTGCAGCTGCTGTCAGCCTCGCAGGTGTCCGTGGTGCAGGCGCTGCCGTCGTTGCAGACGGGCTTGAGCGGGAAGGTGCAGCCTGCCTTCTCGCCGCCGCCCGCGGTGACGTTGCACAGGTTGTGGGTGCAGCTCCGTTTGTCGTCGCACACCACGGGCGCGTGGGTGCAGCCCTTGACCTTGTCGCAGGCGTCTGTGGTGCAGGCGTTGCCGTCGTCGCACGATCGCGCCGTGTGGGTGCAGCCGGCGCCCGGGGCGCAGCTGTCGGTGGTGCACGCGTTCTTGTCGTCGCAGTCGGAGGGGTCCACGCCCTTGCACAGCCCGGCCGCGGTGCAGGGGGCGAGCCCCCACGGCCCGGTGCGCGCGACGGTCGTCTTGCGCTTGCCGTCCTGCGCGATGGCCCAACCGCCGATGAGGACCCCGTCGTCGCCGGCGCCCAGCGCCCAGGTCGACGCGACGTTGCCCGCGTCGAGGTCGCGGGAGAGCAGCGGCTGCCCGCCGGGCTGCGTGAGGAAGAGGCGCACCTTGTGGTTGACGCCAGCCCCCCACTTCGCGACGAAGGCGAGCCCGTCTTGGGGGCCGGTGGCGGCGAGCACCGTGGCGCCGGCGTTGAGCTCGGCGGTGGTGACCACAGACTGCAAGGCGCCTGATTTTCCGGCGAAGCCGACCACCACGAGGCGTCGCTTGGCCGTGGTCGACGTGGTCCAGCCCGCGGCGCGCACGTCGTTGCCCGAGTCGACCCGCGCGGCGCGCAGGGTGATGCCCGTGAGGCCGGGCGGCGACACGACCCACTGGGCGGTCCCGTCGGGCGCGAGCAGCGTCGCGAAGCCACGGCCCCCGCCGCTGCCTACGGCGACCCACCGGCCGTCCGACGCGGCGGCCATGCGCGAGGGCCACGCGGCCGCGCCGCCCACGGCCGGAAAGTCCTTGCTGGCCACCACGGCGTAGCTGGTGTTGCGGCGGAAGAAGCGATAGCGAATGGCGTAGCCCAACGAGCCGTCAGCGGCCTCGGCGATGGCCTGAATCCCGCCCTCGGTGCTGCCCACCTTCTGCTTCCAGTTCAGGGTCGAGAGCGCTGTGCCGTTGACGTCGGTGCGCACGATGAAGCTGGAGCGGCCGTAGCCGTTGGCCGAGGTCTGCTGCTGGTAGCCGGCCCAGATCTCGCCGTTCTTCCGCTCGAGCAGCCACTTGTTGGTGCCCTTGAACGAGTGCGGGTCGGGAGAGGTCAGCTTGCGCTGCCACACCAGGCTGCCGGTGTGGTCGAGACGACGCACCGTCGCCAGCGAGCCGTTGTAGGGGTACTTGGCGTACTGCGACGCCTGCTGGTGGCCAAAGACCACGGAGCCTCCGTCACTGGTGCCGCGGATGGCCCCGACGCCGGCGTGGACGCGCCACGCCTCGGTGCCCGTCTCCCACGGGTAGAGCCGAGACCAGAGCTCGCCGTTGGGGTCGGCCTTGCACTTGCCCGCCGCACACACGCCCTGCACCGCGCAGCCGTCTTTCGGGTCGCACACCAGGCCCTCGAGGGTGGTGTGCAGACACTTGCCCGACTTGGGATCGCAGCGGTCGAGGGTGCAGGGGTCGCTGTCGTCGCAGCCCGCAGCCGCGATGGTGGCGCAGGCCCCGGCCGACTCGCAGGTCTGCTGACCCCAGGGCGACATGCGGCTGACAAACGCCCGCTGCAGCGCGGCCGTGCGCGTGCCAGCGAGCAGCAGCCCGCCGTCCATGGCGTGAACGCCGCGGAGCACGACGCTGGGCTTGCTGCCAGCGCCGGCGCCGTCGATCTGGGTGAAGTTCTGCTGCCACACCGGGTTGCCGATCGGATCGGTGAGCATCGCCCACGCGTCGAGCCCCCCGCTGCCGTCGGGCGCGCTGCCCGACACCATCAGCTGACCCGAACCGTGCAGGTACATGCCGTGGATCGCCGCCGCGCCGGGCGAGACCCGCTGCCACAACACCTTGCCCTGCAGGTCGGTCCGCAGCAGCCAGTAGTGCGTGCCAGACCCGTCGGTCGTGTGTCCGGCCGCGGTCAGCCGCGCGCTGGGCTGAGCGACGACCGCTCGGAGCCGCGCGTCGGTGCTGGCCTTGTTCGGCGCCAGGTTCTTGCGCCAGAGCACGGCGCCGGTCGCGCCCACACGGGCCAGCAGCCCGCGGCGCACGTCGCCGGCCATCTTGCCGCTCTGCCCCGCGACGACGGTCTGGTTGGCGCCGGTGTGGTCCACCGCGTCGGCGACGTCGCCGGCGAGGCCAGGCAGCAGCTTGGCAGCCGAGAGGTGCCCAGAGGACGACAGCCGCATCCACGGCACGCGCGTCACGCCCTGGTCCACCGCGCTGCCGACGACCACCGCCCCCTTGTCCGGCATCAGCGCCGACGCGCGGCCCTCGACACCGCTCCACTTGCCGTGCTCGCGCAGGGCCACGCTCTTGCCCGCCTTGTCGAGGCGTACGAAGAGCACCGCAGGCTTCCCCGCCACCGTGGTGGTCCCCGTCGCCAGGGTCCCCCCAGCGTCGAGCGGATGCACGGTCCACACCCGCACCGCGTCCGAGGGCGTCGTCGCCTTGTGGCTGAACGACCACAGCGGCTTGCCCGACTTCCCCAGGGCCTGAACCCACGCGTAGGCCGCGCTGACCGCGCCCTGGTTGAGCACGTGGCGCGCGCCGCCGACCACCGCGCTCCCCCCGCTGCCGTCGGCCGCGTTCAGCTCGTAGGCCTCGCCCGTCTTGCCCTGGCTCCAGGTCCAGAGCCGCTTGTCCTTGCCCGGCTGGCAGCTGCCGTCCTTGCACAGGCTACCGATCGTGCAGCTGGCGCCGTCGTCACACGGGGCACCGTCCACGTCCCCCACGACCAGGCACTTGTACGCCGTCTGCCCTTCGGACTTGCACACAGCCTTCTCGCAGTGCTTGGTCACGATGGTGCACTTGATCGTCGAGCCCACCTTGCACACGCCCTTGCTGCACGTGTCGTTGACGGTGCAGCCGTCGTTGTCGGCGTTGCAGGCGGTGCCGTCTCCGAGCACGGTCGCAAAGTCGCACTGCCCGGTCTTCGGGTGGCACTTGTCCACGGTGCAGGAGTTGCCGTCGGCGCAGTTCTGCTGCTTGTGCACACAGCCGAGCTTCTTGTCGCAGAGGTCGATGGTGCAGGCGTCATTGTCGGCGCAGTCCGCCTTCACCGGGCCCACGCACGCGCCGCTGTCGCAGCTGTCCTGAGCGGTGCACGGGTTGTCGTCGTCGCAGGCCTTGCCCTTGGTCACGGGCTGCAGGCCGCACTTGCCCGACTTGGCGTTGCAGGCGTTGACGAGGCACTGGGTGTTGGCCGTCTGCGGGCAGTGCACCTTCGAGCTCGGGTTGGGCTTGCAGGCGTACTTGCCCGGCACGCTCTTGTCGCAATAGGGCACGCCGTTGCACAGGTCGCCGTCGTCTTGCGCGAGGCAGTCGCTGTCGCTCTGGCAGGTGCAGGTGAAGGTGCCACCGACGCACTTGCCGTTGCCGCAGGTGTCGTTCGCGGTGCACTTGTCCCCGTCGTCGCACAAGGTCTTGTCCGCGAGCTTGGCCAGGTAGCAGGCCCCGACCTTCTTGTCGCAGGTGTTCTTGATGCAGGCGCTGTCGCCCGCCGTCGGGCACACCACCACCGACGCCGGGTTCGGCTTGCACACGTGCTTGCCTGGGGTCGAGGTGTCGCAGTAGGGCACGCCGTTGCACTTGTCGCCGTCGTCTTTGCTCAGGCAGTCGCTGTCGCTCTGGCACTCGCACACGTTCGTGCCGCTGCACTCGCCGCCCTTGCAGACGTCGCTGCTGGTGCACGCGTCGCCGTCGTCACACCCGGTCTGCGTCGCGAGCTCGGCCAGGAAACACGCGCCCGTCTTGGGGTCGCAGGTGTTCTTGATGCAGGCGCTGTCGTCGCCCTTGGGACACACCACCACCGACGCCGGGTTGGGCTTGCACACGGGAAGCGCGCCCGACGTGTCGCAGTAGGGGACGCCGTTGCACTTGTTGCCGTCGACGTCGACGCAGTCCGAGTCGGTCTTGCACGCGCAGGTGTAGGTCCCCGAGACGCAAGATCCGGCAGCGCAGAAGTCGCTCTTGGTGCACACGCTCTTGTCGTCACAGGCGGCGCCCTCGTAGGTCGCCGTGTCCATCTTGCACTGACCGGTGGCCTTGACGCAGACGTTCTTGCGGCACGCGTTGTCGCCCGCTGACGGGCAGGTGACCACGGTGGCCGGGTTCAGCTCGCACTTGCCGAGCAGCTTGTTGCAGAAGAGCGTGCCGTTGCACTGGTCGCCGTCCTCTTCGCCCGCGCAGTCCTTGTCCGACTTGCAGTAGCAGGTGTAGGTGCCCGCGGCGCACTTGCCGCCCTTGCAGAGATCCCCCTTGGTGCAGGGGTCGCCGTCGTCGCACGGGGTCAGCGACTTGTCGGTGACCGGCACCAGGGTGCACGCCGCCTCCTTGGGGACCTGCTTGCCCGCCTTGGTCTCGTACAGCGTCTTGCAGGTGTTCTGCGCGCAGGCGGTGTCATTGGTGTCTGGGCACACCTTCACCGTGGCGGGGTTGACCTGGCACAGGCCGTTGACCTTGTTGCAGAAGAGCGTGCCGTTGCAGAGGTCGCCGTCGCCGTTCTTGGCCTCGCACTCCGCGTCCGACTTGCACACGCAGGTGTTGGTGCCGGGGACGCACTTGCCGATGAAGCAGGCGTCGCCCGTGGTGCACTTGTCGCCGTCGTCACAGGCCGTGCCACCGGCGGTGGGCACCAGCTCGCACTGGCCGGTCTTGGGCTGGCAGGCCGCCTTGGCGCAGGCCGTGTCGTTGCCGTCGGGACAGCTGACCACGGTGGCCGGGTTGACCTTGCACTTGGGCGCGACCTTGCCGTCGCCGCCCTTGTGCTGGGTGTCGCAGTAGAGCGTGCCGTTGCAGAGGTTGTCGTCGTCCACCAGCGCGCAGTCCGCGTCGCTCGCACAGGTGCACACGTTGACCTTGGCCTCGCACACGCCGCCCTTGCAGGCCTCGTTCTTGGTGCAGGCGTCACCGTCGTCGCAGGGGGTGGCGTCGGGCTGAGTCTGAGTCGCGCAGCTGCCCGTCTTGGGGTTGCAGGTCTCGCTGGCGCAGGGGCCACCCTCGCCCTTGCAGGTGACCACGGTCGCCGGGTTGACGCGGCACGACCACGGGAACTGATCCTTGTCGCAGAAGAGGGTGCCATTGCAGAGGTTGCCGTCCTCCTTGGCGGTGCAGTCGGCGCTGGTGACACAGCCGCAGAAGCTGAGCGATCCAGGCGTGCAGACCCCCGCCTGGCAGGTGGCGGAGACCGTGCACGGGTCGCCGTCGTCGCACAGGGTGCCCTTGGGGCGCGGCGTGGTCTCGCACGTGCCCGTGGCCGCGACGCAGCGCTCGTAGGTGCACGGCGTGTCCTTGCTCGGGTCACAGTCGCAGCTGGCCACGTCGAGCTTCGCGCTGCTGTCGGTCCCCCCTCCCGTGTCGAGCGGAGCGCCCGTGTCGAGGGCCGCGCCGGTGTCGGTGGCGCCGACGACGTCTCCGAGCGCGGCGTCCGCCCCGCCGGTCGGCGCCTCGTCTTCACATCCGGGCTGGGTCGCCAACATCACCAACAGCCCCCAAAACGGGGCCAACTGCCGTACGCGAGTCATCGGGTTCTCCAGCGCGAGTGAGGGGTGCCAAACGGTACAACATCCTGGCGCGCCGCGAACGATCTGAAGCGCAGCGAGGCCCATTCCACCCGCCGAACAAACTCTCCCCACGACCCCGCCCGGTGGGTTAGGCTGCGGCGCAGCCCAGCTCGATCCAGGAGACACACGCATGCCATCGACCATCGTTCGACTCCGTGACGCCCTCCGCTCTCGCCCCCGTCATCTACCGATCCTCGTCGCGTCGCTCGTCGTGCTGGCGACCGCTGGCGCCTGCGGCACGGACGCCGACAGCGGCAGCGGAGCCGACGCGGCCACGGAGAGCGACGCCGCGACGGCCGGCGCCGACACCGTGATCGCGGGAGAGGACGCGACCTCAAAAGGCGAGGGCACGCCGACCTGGCACGCGACCATCGCGCCGATCATCCAGAGCCGCTGCAGTTCCTGCCACGTCGAGGGCGGCATCGCCCCCTTCCGCCTCGACCGGGCCGAAGACTGGGAGATCATGGGCAAGCCCGCGGTGTCGGCGATGGAGTCCGGCCGCATGCCGCCGTGGCCCGCAGACCCGACCTGCGGCTCGTTCGCGCATCGCGGCGACATGCCCAAGGCCGAGATTGCGCAGGTCTCGGCCTGGGTCAACGGAGGTCGGCCCCTCGGTGATCCGAAGGACGCGCCCAAGCCCAAGGCGACCGCGCCGGTGACCTTCAAGCCCACACACTCGCTGCCCATGCCGGTCGCCTTCACGCCACCCAAAGACAACCTGGACACGTACCGGTGCTTTCTGCTCGACCTCGACACGTCGAAGGACCGCTTCATCAAGGCGACGCAGGTGGTCCCGGGGAGCGGCAAGCTGGTGCACCACGTGCTCGTGTACGCCCTGGAGGGAGACCACGTGACCAAGGCCGAGAAGGCCGACAAGGCGGAAGCCGGGCCGGGCTACACCTGCTTCGGTGGACCGCTGCCAAACGAGAAGGAGAGCAGCCTGCTCGGGTTCACCACCGGCTTCCCGAACCAGCTCGCCGCGTGGGTGCCCGGGCTGCAGCCGTCGATCTTGGGCGACGACTACGCCATTCGGGTGAAGAAGGGCAGCCGGGTCGTCATGCAGGTGCACTACAACGTCCCGGCGGGGCAGACCGAAGCCGACCAGACCAAGCTCGAGCTGGTCGTGACCGACACGCCGCCCAAGCGGGTGCTGATCACGCGGCCGCTGGTGATCCGAGACCTCAACATCCCCGCTGGCGACAAGGCCGCGTCGCACAGCGCGACCTACCGCTACTACGGGGACAGCGAGGTGCGCATCCACTCCATGACCGCCCACATGCACCTGCTCGGCTCACGCTTCGAGTCCGAGGTGCGGCGCAAAGACGGGACCACGGAGTGCGCCCTGCGGATCCCGGAGTGGGACTTCGCCTGGCAGCAGGCCTACCGCCGACCGCACGACGATCCGATCGTGTTGAAAGACGGCGACGGCATGATGCTGCGGTGTGTCTACGACAACTCCGTCGCCAACCAGCCGCGGGTGAACGGCAAGCAGGTGACACCCAAGAACGTGACCTGGGGCGACGGCACGCTGGACGAGATGTGCCTGCTCTACCTGACCATGAGCGAGCCCTACGAGGTGGGTCTGGCGGCCGACGCGCCCGCGTGTCAGGGCATCAGCGCGTGTCAGCCTGCGTGCGATCCCAAGAGCCCGACCACCTGCATCTACGACTGCGACAAGACCGAGCCCGTGTGTGGCACGTGCGCCATTGGTCAGCTGATCTCGTGCGCCGGGCTGGGCTGCGCGGCGTCGATGCTGGGCGCGCAGGACTGCCTGACCAACTGCCTGATCGGCTCGCTGATGCTCGACGCCAACCCCGCGTCGTGCTTGACCACGCAGTGCAAGAGCAAGTGGGAGAAGGTGCAGGCCTGCCTCGACCCCAAGATCGCCAAGGGCGACTGCGACAAGCACCTCAAGACCTGTGGCGTGGCTTTTGGCGCGGGAAAGTAGGCCCTGCACCAGGATCCGCCACGCTTGAACCTGTCGACGGCGCTCGGCGCCGCGGCGTCCGTGACGCTGGTGTTGGCGGCGTTCGCCCTGTGGGGCCCGGACCCGCACGCGGTCGCGGACGCCGCCCTGGCCCGGGCAACCGCCAAGGTCGCGCAGCCCGTGCAAGACCCGGACGGGGTGTGTCCGGTGACCGCAGCGGCGCACACAGGCGGGACCGGCGGGACGCTGGTGTGTCGGCGCGACGCTGCGGCCGGTCGGCTGACGCTCGTCGCGGCGCGCGCGCCGCAGGCCGGCATGGCCGGTCGCCTCGACGCTGCGCGGGGAGGCGGGGACACGATCTCCACGCCGGCGCACAGCGTGCCGCTGCCGGGCCCGTCTTCGCTGGTCGGCCCGCTGGCGGCGGTCGCCCTCGTGCTGGCCCTCCGACGCGCGGCCTTGGGCCTCTTCCTCGCCGTCATCGCGGGCGCCATCGCCGCCATGGGACCTGTGGCCGGGCTCCGCGCCGCCGCGGTCGACGTGTTCTGGCCGACGCTGACGAACACCGACAACCTGCTGATCCTGGCCTTCACGGCGACGATGCTCGGCATGGTGCACGTGGCCATGGCCGCGGGCGGCTTCACCGACCTCGCGCGCCGCGTCGCTGCCGGCGCGGGGGCCCATGCCGAGGGCGCGCGCCGACGGACGCGCATGGCCACGTGGCTGCTGGGCCTGGTGGTCTTCTTCGACGACTACGCCAACTCCCTGGTGGTGGGTAGCAGCCTGCGGCCACTGGCGGACCGCACCGGCGTGAGCCGGGCCAAGCTCGCCTACCTGGTCGACGCGACCTCGGCGGCCGTCGCCGGCGTGGCCATCGTCTCCACCTGGGTGGGTTTCGAGGTCGGCCTGCTCCAAGACCAGATCGCCAGGTTCGACGGCATCGCCACGGCGGGATACGGCGTCTTCATGGCCGCCCTGCCCTACCGGTTCTACTGCGTGCTCACCATCGTCTTCGCCGGCCTCATCGCCTGGACAGGCCGCGACTTCGGGCCCATGGCCAAGGCCGAGGCGCAGGCGCGCGCCGCGACCCCGACCGCCGACGCCGCGCCGGGTCGCGCGCACTGGGGCGACGCGCTGCTGCCCGTGTTGGTGGTGGTCGCCACGGTCGTCGGCGCAGACCTGGCGCTCGGCTGGAGCGCAGGGGGCGGGCTGCTGACGCGCTTCATCGCAGGCGCCGAGTCCGCCGGGCTGAAGGTGCTCGCCGCCGCCGGCGCGGCCGGGTCACTGGCCGCTGTGGTGGGCGCCGTGGCGCGTCGGCTGCTCTCCCCCGCGCAGGCGCTCTCGGCCTGGGCCGCTGGCGTCCGCGCCATGGCGCCTGTGTTGGCGATCCTGGTGTCCGCCATGGCGATGCGCGTCGTGTGCGAGCTCGCGGGGACCCCAGGCTACCTCGCCGCGCTGCTCGGCGGCGTCCACGACGCGTGGGTCCCCGTGCTGAGCTTCTTCGTCGCGGCGGTCGTCGCGTCCATGACCGGCTCGAGCTGGGCGACCATGGGCATCTTGCTGCCCATCGTCGTGCCCCTGGCCGCTCGCGCCCCGGGTCCCGAGGGCATCTGGCTGCTGGCGGCGACGGCGGCGGTGCTCGACGGCGCGATCTTTGGTGACCACTGCTCGCCGATCAGCGACACGACGGTGATGAGCTCGGCCGCGTCGGGCTGTCCCCACGACCAGCACGTGCTCACGCAGCTGCCCTACGCCCTGACCGTGATGGTGGCGGCCGCGGGCTTCGGCTACCTCGGGAGCGCCTGGCTCGAGATCCAGCCCTGGTGGGTCCTGCCACCCGCCGCGCTGGCGCTGGCGCTCTTCCTTCGCCTGGTGGGGACGCGCGCGCCGAGCCCGACGACCGGGAGCTGACCCCCGTCACGCGTCGCGGCCCTCACGTCGCGGCCCTCACGTCGCGGCCCACGCGTCGCAGTCCGCGCGTCGGACTACCTGGTCGGCGCCGGCCGCGGCGGGGCAGCCGGCGGGGTCGGCTTGGTGCGGACGGGGGGCGCCGCGTTGGCGGGCGCGGCCTTCTTGGGCTGGAAGCGAGCTGGGATGGTGCCGCCCTGCTCGGGGTTGTAGCGCTTGTGGAACGCGCTGTAGCGGCCCTTGGTCTTCTTCAGCTGGCGTCGCAGCCCCTGCAGCGTGTGCAGCGGGATCTTGCGCGACGCCGCCTTGACCAACCAGGCCGGTAGCCAGCCGCCCGGGTCGCTGTAGACCTGATAGGTCGTCCGAATCTGCCCTGGCTTGAGCAGCTCGAACTTGAAGAAGCCGCGCATCTTGGTCATGCGCACGACGCCGCTCTTCGGCGGGACATGCCCGCGCACGGCGCGAAAGGGGCTGCGGACGATCTTGCGCACCGGGTCCACGGTCACCGAGCCCTTGAACACCATGTCGCGGTCGCTCACGGGCCAGGGAGAGTCCAGTCGGTGGTACATGAGCCGGTCGAACTCGTTGTACTTCTTGATGATGCGCATGACCTTGCAGCTCGCCTGCCACTCGCAGTGACGGGGCGCGTCGTCGAGGATGGCGAGCAGGTCGAAGATGCCGCAGTTCAGTACGGTCACGCCGCGAAACTCCGGAAAGTCCTGACCCGGGATGTCACGAGCGGAGACACGGACCCCGTCCTCGGTGAACACGTGGCGCCACGCCGGACGGGGCGCGGCCTGGGCAGAGGTGGCCACAAGGGAGAGCAGGGACAGCCACAGGAGTCCCCGCCGGCAGGCTGCGCCGCTCGGGAGCAGCGGGCTCCGGGCCTCCACCTGGCGTGGAGCGAAGGTTCGACGGCACATGGCGAGCTCCTGGGTGCGCGGGTCGAGCGACGCTGTAGCACATCCACGGCGGGGGATGCGGTGGGTGGCGGAGAATCACGACCTCGCCGGCGCGCTTTCAGTTGGCGGACACACGCTGCTATGCTGCCGCGTCCCGACTCCCCCACAACGCCGCGGCCCCCCTCCACCGAACCCGGCGAGAGCAACGCAGACCTACATGGCTCGACGTCCCCCACGCTCCTCCAGTCCCAGCGGCGTTCACCCGCCCGCCGTCCCAGGGTCCGCGGCCCCGGGCGGCCCCGCCGGGGGCGCCACCGCGCCGGCCGGGTCGGACGACGCCGTCCTGGAAGACCGACGCGAGCAGTACCGACGCGCCAGCGGGTCGTTCCGCTCACGCGACTTCCGCAAGCCGCAGCTCGCCGCGGGGCTCGACGACCCGATGGCCGACCAGGACCGCCGCCGGTCGTCGGCGCAGCGGCCTGCCGTGCTCCTGGATCCCACAGAGCTCTACGAGGCGTCGCGGAGCGGCGTCGTCACAGGAGGCGCCGCCAGCGCCGGGGGCGCGGCCCGCGCGCCGACCGCAGCGCCGCCGCCGCGGGTCGTGCAGGGCGGCTCCCAGCCCGCTCGGCGCGCTGGCGCGCAGGGCCCAAGCGGCCGTGGTCGTGCGGGCGCCGCCCGCGACGGCGCCGACGCTCCGGCAGCTCCCAGCGCCGAAGGGGCTCAGCACGACGGCGGCGCGGCGCGGCGCGACGCAAGCGCCCGCGGTCTGCGTCCGGCGGGGCCGGTGCCGTGGGCGGCCCTCGCCCTCATCGCCGCACTGGCGCTCGGCGCGACCCTACTGCTGCCGCTGGTGGCCGAGGGGCCGATGCTGTGGAAGCTCCTCGGCGAGCCGACGCTGGCGCCGTGGCCGCTAGGCGGGCGGATCACCGCCGGGGTCGTGGTCCTGGCCCTCGTCGCGCTCGTCGTCAGCGCGAGCCAGGGCGCCCTGCGCGCCGGGCTGGGCGAGTCCGCCCTGCCCAACGCCGCGCTGATGGGGTCCGGCCTGCTGGCGGCGGGCCACCTCGTGTTCCGAGCGGCCGCCGCTCCAGGGGGCCTCAACGCGCCGCTGGCCCCGCTCCGAGGGGACCTGGGCGGCGTGCCCGACGCGGTCTGGCTCGGTCTCGCAGCCGGTGGCCTCCTGGCGGTGACCGAGCGGCAGTCGCAGCGCATGGCGCGCACGGTCGCGCTCATCGGCGGGCTCGGCCTCGCGCTGGCGTGGTGGACGCCGCTGGGGTTCGCCGGGCAGTCCTTCGTACCGCTGCTCACGGCGCTCTCCGGTACCGCGGCGCCGGCCGAGGGCGCCCTCCAGCTGGCGGCGTGGGTCGACGCGCCGGGCGCCGTGATCCTCGGATCCTTTACGCCCCTGCTCGTGTTGGTCCCACTCCTGTGGCCGCGGGCCCTGCCGCCGCTCGTCATGCGTGGCCTCGCCGCGGCATGTGTCGCGGTGGTCCCCGCTGTGGCGGCGCTGTCCTCAGGCGACGGCACGCTGGTCGTGGCCGGCGGCGCGCTCGCGACCGGCGCCACCGCGCTGCTGGTCGCCGCCTCGGTCGGGCTCACCCTCGACCGGCTCACGACACGCTGGGACGACGAAGCGCTGATGACGCTGGAGATCCTCGCGGTGGTGCTGGTGGTGGGCGTCTGGACCATCGCCAAGATCAACGGCATGCGCTACTCGGCCACCGACGAGGGCGTGTACTTCTACGCCGCCAAGGCGTGGGCCTCGGGGCTGTGGCCTTATCACGACTTCTTCTTCAGCCATCCTCCGCTCCACATCCTGATCCCGGCCGTGTTCTTCGCGATCTTCGGCTTCTCCGTCACCGTGGCGAAGTCGATCTCGGTGGCCGCGGCGGGCATCGCTGGGCTCTTCATCTGGCGAACGGGACGGCGCTGGTTCGACCCGCTCACCGGCGTGGTCGCCATGACCCTCTTCCTCTTCGCCGGCGAGGTGATGAAGTCCAGCACCAACCTCACCGGGATCAACCTCACGACCATGTGGGCCTGCGCTGGGCTCTGGGCCGCGCTGCGTCGCAAGAGCTTCCTGGCGGGCGCGCTGCTCGGCGCCGCCGCCTGCACCGGCTTCTACAGCGTCGGCTACTTCCTCACGCTGACCGTGCTCGCCCTGCTCGCGCCCGACCTCGACCCGGACAAGAACCGGCCGATGGTCGACCGCGTGTTGGGGCAACCAGGGGTCCAGCTCCTGCTCGGGTTCGCGGTGGTGTTCGGCGCGGTGAACCTGGTCTTCTTCCTGCTCGCCGGCGAGGACTACCTCACCGGGGTCTACCGCTACCACTTCCTCAAGCGGGCCAAGCTGGCCGGCTTCACCCCGCTCGACGAGGGGCTGCACGCCCTGCCGCAGAACCTGGCGCTCATGCTCGGTGGCCGGGACTTTCGGGTGTCGCTCTACTACCACGGCGCCCACTACGTGCTGGCCTTCCTCGCGCCGCTCTCGCTGGTGGCCACCGTCGCCATTCGCCGGCACGCGCAGAAGGCCACGCCGCACCTGTTTCACGCCCCCAAGGGGCTCCCGCCCCACCTGGCCGACAAGGGCCGCTGGGCGATGCTGTGGGACCCACGGCTCTGGTGGACGCACCCGAAGTCCGGAGGGGCCCTCGCCCTCGTGACCGTGCTGCTGTGGGCGATGCTGACGGAGTTCGCTCAGTTCAAGGAGCGCTACGACTTCTACTACACGCTGGTGTTGCCGCTGCTGAGCCTGCTCGCAGCGGCGTGGCTCCACGGTCTGGTGCGGCTGGGCCGCTGGGCCGCTGGGTGCGGCGCCCGGTGGCGTCGGCCTGCCGAGGGACCCGAGGCCCGCGGGCTCTTCCAGCCCGCGCCCAAGGCCGCGGCGCCCATCTTTGCGGCGGCGCTGGCGCTGACCCTGCTGTGGGTGCCGGTGAACATCTGGGCGAACGCCACGGCGTGGCCGAGCGAGGTCACGCCGCGGGGAAGCTCCAAGGGTCGGGGCGAGGTGTTGAAGTTCGACTGGATCGACGCGCCCGGCCCGAGCTTCGTCAGCGAGACCACGCGCGCCCTGCTCTGGAAGGGGCACCGCGTGCGCGGCAGCCTGGAGTCGGGGCTCCACCACTACCTGTGGAGCAAGAAGCGCTGGTTCTCCACCGCCGAGCCCATCGCCGCGTACATCCGGGAGCACAGCAAGTCTGAGGAGACCGTCACCGGCTCCAGCACGCACGCCCCCATGGTGGCGCTGCTGGCCAAGCGACGCATGGCCGGCGACCACGTGGACACCAACTCGAAGACCTTCAAGACCGGCGTGGTGTCGCGCAAGGCGTTCTGGACCAAGGCGTGCAAGGACAACGTGCGCTTCATCGTCGCTGGGCCGCGCTCCTACTTCTCCCCCGCGTCCATGCCGCGCCGGCCGACGGTGGTGCGCCACTTCCGGCTGGTGAAGGAGTTCCGTGACCCTGCGCTGAAGCACTGGCGCTCGGTGACCTTGCAGCTGTGGGAGCGCAAGCACAGCCCCGACAAGCACCGCTGCACCTACGAGGGTCCGCAGCGCGGGGTGCGGGTGCGGCGCAAGTGAACGAGCGGGCGGAGCTCGAGCGGCAGGCCCGGGTGACGGTGGCCGCCATCGAGGAGGCCGCGGACGGGCGGCGTTGGGCGCTGGCCGGCGCGCTGGCGCTCCACGCCTACGAGGTCGGTGGACCGGTCACCGAGGTCACCGTGGTCGCGCTGGAGCCCCTGGCGCCGCCGCTGCCGCCGGGCGCCACGACGGACGACACCGACTGCCTGTGGACCCCGGACGGCGGCCTGCCGGTGCGGTGGACGACCCGCGACAACCACTACGCCACGCTGTGGTGGCGGAGCCTGCAGGACGTCGCGGGGGAGCCGCCGGTGGTGGGCGCGCTGGCGCTCCTGGCGCTGCTGCTGGTCCGGCGCGACCAGGCCGAAGGCGTCATCGGGCTGCTGGCGGAAGGCGTGGTGGACGCAGACGAGGCGCGCGCCTTCGTGCTCGAGCACCTGGGGCCCTTCGCGCTGGACACGCTCAACGACCTGCTCCTGCACGCGGAGTGGGAGCTGATGAAGCGGCGTCACACGCGCGGCGGCGACGTGCACTGAGGGAGCTGGCCGGACAGGGCCTCCCTGGCCCCCCGGGGCAGCCCGCCCGTGCCTACTCGCAGGTAGCGATGAACACCGGCTGCGTGCGGTCTTTCTTGCACTCGTCGCCGTCGCACTTCAGCGCGACGCCGTTGAGGGCCTCGAGCAGGGCGGCGTAGGGCAGGTTGGCGTCGACCGCGACCACGATGGACGTGCTCTGGTTGTCCGCCCACTTCTCCAGCCGATCGCCTTCCCCATGGGGCGCGGCGCTCTGCACGCTGCGCAAGGTGCCGTCGGACGAGAGCTTGCCCGTGTGGACCTGCTTGCCATCGTGATAGACGGCCGGCGTGAAGCCCTTGGCCTGCAGCGCGTCGCGGCCGACCACCGCGACGGCCTTGCAGGACTTGGTCTTGCCGCCGGGCGCCTTCAGCTTGAAGGGGATGCGCTTGTCCAGGGCCAGCAGCGTCACGGTGAAGCCCGAGCGACGGTTGCTGTGATCCGCGCGGCGGCGCCCCACGAGGATCACCGTCGGCCACTCCTTGGCGTGCTCCCCGACGATGGTCGCCTCGAGCAACGACAGGCCATAGCTCACCGGCACGTCACCCTCAGGGACCAGCAGGATGTTGCTCTGGTTGAAGTTCGACACGGTCGACGCACGGGTGTCCTCCACCAGCTGGCTGATGCGCTTGGTCAGGGCCTCGTCGGTCTTGGTGAAGTCCGGCGTCCACGGGTTGGCGGCGTCGTTGAGCTTGCGCAGCGCGATGCCCATGAGCGAGATGCCCTTCTTGGTGACGAAGAGCGCCGCGTTGCCGTTGACCGGCGCGGCCACGGTCGAGCGAATCGGAGGCAGCTTGGGGAACTCCTCCCACTTGGGCACCGCCTTGATGCGGGCCTGATACCAGGCGATGAGCTGGTCGTTGAAGGCGTTGTAGCTGCTGCTCGGGTACTTCTTCTTGAAGGCCTCGATCATGTCGATGACCTTCTTGTAGTAGGGGATCATCACCTGCGTGGGCCGCAGCTCCATCGGGATGTCTTTGCAGTAGTCGTTCATCTTCGTGCGGCACATGACGTTGATCTCCTCGCGGAAGAGCGAGGTCTTCGGCTCGTAGCCGAAGGCCAACTTCAAGTACGTGAAGAAGTAGGTCACGCGGTCGTCGTCCGCCCCGCGCCCCTCGCCGAAGAGGTCATGGCGGCGGGCCGACTCAGCCACATGAAAGAAGATCTTGTCGAAGGCCAGATCCTCCTCCCACTTGGTGTCCTTGCTCGCGGCGGCGGCGAGGCTCAGGTCGCGCCAGTAGTCCTTCGGCGGCATCTTGGCGTTGAAGTAGAACTTCTTCTGCCCCTCGAGCCAGGTGGCGAGGTCGTCGGCCGTGCCAGCGATCTTGGTGCCGCGTGCGATGACGCCGACCTTCTTGAACTCGGAGCGCGACACGGTGCCGGCCACCTTGCTCATCCACTCCAGGTAGGGGTGGCCACCGTCCGAGCCTGGCTTGCCGTCCTTGGGCGCGGTGCTGGTCAGGCGCTTGCGACGCTCGAGCATGATCTGCTCCAGCTTGGCCGTGCCCTTCTCCGCCCGGACCACCTTCTTCTTCTTCTTCGGGCCACAGGCGCTCAGGGGCAGCAGCGTCGCGACGAGCAACAGGGGCAGCAGGCGCGCGGCGCGTGCGACAGACGGGTGGTTCTGGGTCATGGGGAGGCTCCAATGCGGTTGCGGCGCGAAGCTATCGTGGCTCGCTGCCGGATGCCAGCGGGCCCGTCGTCAGGGCAGCCCAGGGGCCTTCGCGGGCTGCAGGCCGAGCGCCGCGCGCAGCACCGACAGGTTCTTGCGCGGCGGCGCGCACGAGGGGCACGCAGCTGCCGCACGCTCGAAGGCCTTGGCGGCCCCGTCGAGGTCACCGTCGCGCGCGGCGAGGATGCCGGCGCAGAAGCTGAGCGCCCAGCTCTCGGCGCCGAGCAGGGTCTGGGCCCCGCGGAGCACCGCGCGGGCGAGCTCCAGATCACCCGCGTCGAGCGCCGCCGCCGCCTGCACCTCGACCGCGAGCAGCTGCTTGGTGTCCCGGCGCAGCGCGCGCGACGCCCGCGCGAACGCGCGTCGCGACTTGCCCTGCCGCCACTGCGCCCAGGCGCGCAACGCCAACGCGCGGGGATCGCTGCGGCGCAGCACCAGCCGCTCCACACGCGCGGGCTCGTCGAGGGCGAAGGCGACCTCGGCGCTGAGCGCGCGCACCGCAGCGCTGCCCTTGCCGCTCGCCATGGCCAGCATGTGCCTGGCCTTGCGGGCCTCGCCGAGCCCGAGGTACGTGCTCGCGAGCACCAGCGCGTAGCGCTCTGGCCCCCGCTGGCAGGACCGCGTCAGCGCGTCGGCCGCCGTCTTGGCCTCGGCAAAGTGCTTCGCCGCGGCGTGGGCCCGCAGCCGGAGCCCGAGCCACGCCAGCCGCGTCGGGCCGCACGCAGCCGCCCGGCGGACCTGTCTGCGCCGCGCCGCCGCCGACGCAGGGCCTGCCGCTCCGCCGATCTGGCCCGACTCGGCGGCCAGCTCCGCGCGCTTGCGGTCGGCCTTGGCCACGGCGACCTCGTTCACCGCCGAGAGGCGCTTGAGGGCGCCCGCGGAGTCCTCGCCGAAGAGCGCCCAGCCAGCGGCGAAGAGCTGCACTTCAACCGCCTCGGGGTGGTCCTTGAGCAGCTCCTTGAGGCGCGTGTCGACCGCCTTGCGCTGGTCGGGCTGCCGGGCCAACAGGCGGAGCCGGTCCAGCTCCGCGCCGAGCAGCCGGCCGTCCCGCGCGTAGGCCTTGGCGTAGAACTTCGCCGCGCCGCTGAGGTCCCCACGCGCCTCGCGCTGCCAGCCGCTGTGCCAGTGGCGCACCGCCTTCGACGTGGTGCATCCCCCCAACGCGGCGGCGCACAAAAGCGCGACGACCGCCCCCCTGAGGAGGCGGCCGCCGCGACGTTGCTTAGGGCGCCCCATGCTCAGCTGGCGCCTGCCACCGCGAGGCGGGCCTCGGCCAGGGCCACCACGTGGCGCTTGACCTTCCAGGCCTCGGAGCCCACGGCTTCCTTGCTCTCGTCGAGCGCCTTGCGCCCGGCGTCGAGGGCCTTGCGCGCCGCGTCCACGTCGATGTCAGCAGGCGTCTCCGCCAGCTCGGTGACGATGATGACCTGGGCACCCTGCTGGCTGACCTGCAGGTAGCCCTCGTCGAGCAAGAACACCGTCGGGTCGCTGTTGGTCGACGAGAGCACCGCGCACGGTCCCGTGCCCAGCGCGGTCATCATGTCCCGGTGGCCCGGCAGGATCCCGACCTCACCGGCGACCGTCGACGCGCGAATCGACGCCGCCTCGCCGCTGAACTTCTCCCCCTGGGGGGTCACGATCTCGACCTGCATGGTCTGCTCCTTCGGGCGACATCAAGGGTTCGGCGAACCCGCGTGGCTTGGCCAGGCGCGGGCGACCGAAGCAGAGATGGCTACAGGTTCTTGGCCTTCTCGATGGCCTCTTCGATGGTGCCGACCATGTAGAAGGCGTCCTCGGGCAGGTCGTCGTACTCGCCGTCGCAGATCTGCTTGAACGCCTTGATGGTGTCCGAGAGCTTGACGTACTTGCCGGGGAAGCCGGTGAAGATCTCGGCCACGTGGAAGGGCTGGCTGAGGAACTTCTCGATGCGGCGCGCGCGCTGCACGACCTGCTTCTGCTCCTCGCTGAGCTCCTCCATGCCGAGGATGGCGATGATGTCCTGCAGGTCCTTGTACTCCTGCAGGATGCCCTGGACCCGGCGGGCGACCGCGTAGTGCTCTTCGCCCACGACGCTCGGGTCGAGGATGCGGCTCGACGAGTCGAGCGGATCCACCGCGGGGTAGATGCCCTTCTCAGCGATGGAGCGGTTGAGCACCGTCGTCGCGTCGAGGTGGCTGAAGGTCGTCGCCGGCGCGGGGTCGGTCAGGTCATCGGCGGGCACGTAGACGGCCTGCACCGAGGTCACCGAACCCTTGGAGGTCGAGGTGATGCGCTCCTGCATGGCGCCCATCTCCGTGGCCAGCGTCGGCTGGTAGCCCACGGCGGAGGGGATGCGGCCGAGGAGCGCGGACACCTCGGAGCCGGCCTGCGTGAAGCGGAAGATGTTGTCGACGAAGAAGAGCACGTCCTGGTTCTTCACGTCGCGGAAGTACTCGGCCACGGTCAGCGCGCTGAGCGCGACGCGGGCACGGGCGCCCGGAGGCTCGTTCATCTGGCCGTAGACCAGCGCGGTCTTCTCGATGACGCCGGACTCGGTCATCTCCTCGAAGAGGTCGTTGCCCTCACGGGTCCGCTCGCCGACGCCGCCGAACACCGACACACCGCCGTGCTCACGCGCGAGGTTGGCGATGAGCTCCATGATGATGACGGTCTTGCCGACACCCGCGCCGCCGAAGAGGCCGATCTTGCCGCCCTTCTGGTAGGGGGCGAGCAGGTCGATGACCTTGATGCCGGTCTCAAAGGACTCGACGCCCGTGGAGAGCTCCTCGTACTTCGGCGGATCCCGGTGGATGGGCCACATCTCGTCGTGCTCGACCGGGCCGGCCTCGTCCACGGGCTCGCCGACGACGTTGAGGATGCGACCGAGCACGCCCTCACCCACGGGGACCTTGATGGGTCCGTCGGTGGGCATGACCTCCTGGTCCCGCGACAGGCCGTCCGTGGTGTCCATGGCCACGCAGCGCACCGACCCCTGGCCGATGTGCTGGGCGACCTCGATGACGAGGTTCCACGGGTCGTCGCTGATGGCCGCGTTGGACACCTTGAGCGCGGTGTTGATGGCCGGCAGCTCGCCGTCGGGGAAGACCACGTCGACGACGGGGCCGATGATCTGGCTGATGCGTCCGTTCGCCATGTTGCTCACTCCTGTGCGCAGCGCCTGCGCCGTGTGTGCGGGTCGTGCCCGCTCGGATCGATTTGCTCTTCGAAATGGATGCGCGGGCCTAGCCGTTGAGCGACTCGGCACCTGCGACAATCTCGGTCAGCTCGGTGGTGATGGCTGCCTGCCGCGCGCGGTTGTATTGCAGCGACAGCTTCTTGATCAGGTCGCCCGCGTTGTTGGTCGCGTTCTCCATCGCCGTCATCCGCGCGCCCATCTCCGAAGCGACGGACTCGTAGAGGCTGCGGAGGATCTGCACGTTGACGTGGTTCGGCAGCAGCGCGTCGAGCACCTCGCCGCGGGAGGGCTCGAAGAGGGTGTCCGACGAGGGCGGCGCCAACACGGAGTCGTCGACGTCGAAGTGGTTCGGGTAGACCGGCAGCAGCCGCTCCACCTTCACGTCCTGCTGAATCGCGGACTTGAACTCGTTGTAGACGACGTAGACCTCGTCAAAGCTCGAGTCGATGTACGCGGCAACCAGCTCGTCGCCGATGGCGCGGGCGTCGTCCCACGAGGGGTCGGGCAGCACGTCGGTGTGCAGCTTGCCGACGTTGACCGGGCGCGACTTGAAGTAGTCGCGACCCTTCTTGCCGACGATGTGCAGCTCGATGTGGTCCCGGTCGCTGGCGTGCTCGTTGACCCACGCGAACGTCGCCTTGCACACGTTGGAGTTGAACGCGCCAGCGAGCCCGCGGTCCGAGGTCAGCACGAGCAGCAGGGTGCGCTTGGGGTCGCGCACGGCCAGCAGCGGGTGCGCCTCGGCCTCTTGGCCCCGCGCGAGCTCCGCGATCATGTCGCCGACGCGGTAGGCGTAGGGCCGCATCTGCACGATGTTGGCCTGCGCGCGCCGCAGCTTCGCCGCCGCCACGAGCTTCATGGCGCGGGTGATCTGGCGAGTGTTCTTCACCGACCCGATACGTCGGCGCAGGGACTTCAAGGAGGGCATTCATCGCTCCCGGGAGCGTGCCGGCCACCGAGGCGGCCAGCGTGGGTCAGAAGGGCGCTCGTCGCGCGTCGTGGCTCAGGCCTGGAACAGGTTCTTGAACTCGTTGAGCGCGCCCACCAGCTTCTGGCGGAGCGGATCGGACTCCTTCTTCAGCGCCGACTTCTTCACGCCGACCTCGATCTCCGCGAGAAGCTCGGCCTTCTGGCTCTCGAGCCAGGCGAAGAGCTCGGTCTCGTAGCGGCCGAGCACCTCGGGGGTGAGGTGGTCGAGGAAGCCCTCTTTCGCCGTAGCGGCGAAGATCAGGATGACCTGACGCGACACGTGCAGCGGCGAGTACTGGCCCTGCTTCAGCAGGTCCACCAGCCGCGCGCCGCGCTGCAGCTGACGCTGCGTTGCCGGGTCGAGGTCCGAGGCGAACTGCGAGAAGGCCTCCAGCTCGCGGTAGGCAGCCAGCGACAGACGCAGCGGTCCGGCGACGCCCTTCATCGCCTTCACCTGCGCGGCGCCACCGACACGAGACACCGAGAGACCCACGTTGATGGCGGGGCGCACACCCTTGTTGAAGAGATCGCTCTCCAAGTAGATCTGGCCGTCGGTGATGGAGATGACGTTGGTGGGCACGTAGGCCGACACGTCGCCTTCCTGCGTCTCGATGATGGGCAGCGCGGTGAGCGAGCCGCCACCGAGATCGTCCGACAGCTTCGAGGCCCGCTCGAGCAGGCGGCTGTGGAGGTAGAAGACGTCACCGGGGTAGGCCTCACGACCCGGAGGGCGGCGAAGCAGCAGCGACATCTGGCGGTAGGCGACGGCCTGCTTGGAGAGGTCGTCGTAGACGATGAGCGCGTGGCCGCCGTTGTCGCGGAAGTGCTCCGCCATGGCGCAGCCCGAGTAGGGCGCGATGAACTGCAGCGGCGCGAGCTCCGAGGCCGAGGCCGCGATGACCGTGGTGTAGGCCATGGCGCCGTGCTGCTCGAGCTTGCCGACCACCTGGGCGACCGTGGACGCCTTCTGGCCGATGGCGACGTAGAAGCAGTAGACCGCGTCCTTGCCGTCGCCCTCGTGGGTGCTCTTCTGGTTGATGATGGTGTCGATGGCCACCGCGGTCTTGCCGGTCTGGCGGTCGCCGATGATGAGCTCGCGCTGGCCGCGGCCGATCGGGACCATGGAGTCGATGGACTTCAGGCCGGTCTGCAGCGGCTCGTGCACCGACTTTCGGGCGATGATGCCGGGGGCCTTCACCTCGACGCGGCGGTAGGAGATCTCGTCGCCGGCCTCAGGGGTCAGGGGCCCCTTGCCGTCGATGGGCTCACCGAGGGCGTTGACGACGCGGCCGAGCAGCGCGCGACCCGCGGGGACCTCGACGATCTTGCCGGAGCGCTTGACCAGGTGGCCTTCGCGGATGCTGTTGGCGTCGCCGAGCAGCGCCACACCGACGTTGTCCTGCTCGAGGTTGAGCACCATGCCCTTGACGTCGTTCGGGAACTCGAGGAGCTCGCCAGCGACGGCGTTCTCGAGGCCGTGGACGCGGGCGATGCCGTCGCCGACCGTCAGCACGCGGCCGGTCTCCTGCACGTCGAGCTTCGCGTCGTAGTTGGCGACCTGCTCGCGAATAATCCGGCTGACCTCAGCGACTCCGATGTCCATGTCGACTCTCCTTGAGGACCTCGCTCTGGGCGAGGGGTGCGGGCTCGGCTTGCTCGGCAAGCGGCCCCGGGGTGCGTTGTGCGGGACAGGGCCCCGCGGCTCGCCTGGTATGAACCGGGCGAGCGAAGGGGTTCAGGCCACGTGGCTCGAGAGGAGCTGCTCCCGCAGCCGGTCGAGGTGGTTCTTGACCGACGCGTCGTACACGACGTTGCCGACCTTGATGACCAGCCCGCCCATGAGGGCGCTGTCTTGCGTCGCCTCGAGCTGCACGTCCTTGCCGAGCTGCTTGGCGAGCGCGGCCTGGATGCGGCCCTGGGCGGCGGCGTCGAGGGCCACCGCGCTGGTGACCTCAGCGGTGACGCGACCCGAGCGAGCGTCGAGCATCTCGCTGAACGTGGCGTGGATCTCGAGGGCGACGTCAAAGCGCCCCTTCTCGAGCAGCAGCCGCGCGAGGTTGTTGATGTTGCCGGTGATGCCGAGCTTGCCGAGCATGTCGTCGAGCAGCGTCGCGCGGGTGCCCATGGCGACCGTGGGGTTGCTGAGCATGTCGACCACGGTGGGCACGTCCCGCAGGACGGTGGCCAGCTTGTCGAAGTCGGCCCGCAGGGCCACCGCGCCGCCGGTCTCGTCGGCGAGCTCCAACATGGCCTGTGCGTAGCGCTTGCTGACAGGTGAGCGACTCATGCCTGCACCTCCACGGTGGCGGCGCCGGTCTCGAGCTCCGCGATGACGCGGTCGACCAGCCCCTGCTGACGCTGGGCGTCGAGCTTGGCCGCGATCTGGGTCGTGGCGAGGTTGAGCGCGACGTCCACGGCGTGGGCCGCCAGCTCCTCGCGCACCTTCTTGCCTTCCTGCGCGACGCGCGCGGCCTCTTCGGCGCTGATGCGGTCGGCGGTGGCCTTGGCCTCTTCGAGGATGCGCTTGCACTCGACCTCGGTCCCGACGCGGACCTCAGCGATGACCTCGGCGAGCTCCTCCTCGAGGCGCTCGAGGCGCGCCTTGTACTCGTCGTAGCGCGCCTGGGCGTCGGCGCGGAGGCGCGTGGCCTCCTCGATCTCCTCGACGACGGTCTTGTAGCGACCGTCGAGGGCCGCCGCGATGGGCTTGCGACCGAAGTAGATGAGGATGCCGAGGAAGACGGCGAAGTCGATCAGGTAGTAGCCGTGGATGGTGAAGGTGAAGCCCCCCCCACTCGCCAGCGCGACGCTCGGCACCAGCGAGGCGCCGACCGTCATGACGCCCACGCGCGCGAGGCGCGAGGCGTCGCGTCGAAGGTTCTGAAACAGTGAAGACATGCGCATCAGCCCTGGCCCTCCACGATCTTGTCGGTGATGAGCGCGGCGATCTGCTCGGCCTCCGCCTCGATGGCCGTGCGCGCCTTGTCCGCCTCGACCCGGAGGGCCGAGATGCCGGCGTCGATGCGCGCGTTGGTCTCCGTGCGCACCTGCGAGACGAGGGTCGAGGCCTCCTTCTGCGCGGCGTTGCGGGCGGTGGCACGCTCGGCGAGGGCGCGCTGCTTCTCCTGCGACATGGCCTTCTCATACACGGCGACCTGCTCGTCGGCCTCCTTGAGCATGCGCTTGGCCTCGGCGCGAGCGCCCTCTGTGCGGGCGTCACGCTGCTCAAAGCGAGCGAGCAGGGGCTCGAACACGAGCTTGGGCAGCACCAGGATGAGGGCGAGGAAGAACGCGAACTGGACGATGGCCGTCGCGTCCACGTCAACCAGCCCAGCGGCGGCGACGGGGAGCTCCCAGGCGCGGTCCTGCAGGGCGGTGGAAAGCGTAGCGAACATGAGCAGCTGGCCTCCGTAGTGCGGGGCCTGTCGCAGAAGCGCGCAGGCGGCTCGCAGGCACCGTTTGGGGTGGACCCCCGGTGCGGCGCGCGCGGCTTACCACTTCGAGCCCAGCCGGTCAACGCGCGGCGCCCCTCGGAGCGCGCCCTGCGGAGCCGACGCTCAGGGCGGATTGACGCTCCCATGGGGGTTCGCCACACTTCCGGCTCCCAACGTCGCTAGGAGTCCCGTCATGGCCCGTTTTCCCCGCATCTTGTCTTGTGTTGTCGCAGTCTTCGCCCTCGCCCTCGTGGGGTGCGGATCCAGCGAAGGCCAGGGGGGTAGCGGCGCTGGGATCAGCTGTGGCGTGGGCGAGACGGTGGCGCTCGACAGCCAGGGCAACAAGTTCTGCCAGAAGGCCGGCGCAGACGGCACGATCTCGGGCACCGACACGGGCGGCACCGGCGGCGCAGACACCGGAGGCACCGGCGGCGCAGACACCGGAGGCACCGGCGGCGGCACGGACGGCGGAGCGGGCAGCGACGGCGGCGCCAAGGACGCGGGGCCGAGCGACCCCTGGTGGACCTGCCCGCCGGTCAAGGGCACGGGCCTCGACCACGGCAAGAAGTGCACGAAGCACGAGGAGTGCCTGTACGGCTACTGCATGAAGGGCGGGCACCTGACGGGCTACGACGACTCGATCTCCTACTGCACCAAGAACAACGGCTGCACCGGCGGCGACGCCGCGACCTGCGCTTACGACGACAACAGCCCCTCGGGCGTGACTTACAAGTCTGCGTTTGAGAAGAGCAAGTCGGGCGGCAACACGAAGCGCACCTCGGACCAGCCGGTCAAGGTGTGCGCCCGCGCGTGCAAGTCCGACAGCGAGTGCAAGCAGTGGAACGCGGACCTGCCGGACTGCATCAAGAACTCGACCAAGTACGTGTCGATCGGCACGCAGGGCGTGTGCGGCAAGAACCCGCTCAAGTAGGCCTCGAGTCGGCGCAGCGCGGCCCCTCGGGCGGCCCCTCGCACGACACCTCGCACGACACCTCGCACGACCGTCAGCTCCGCCGACAAGCCCGACCCGCGCCCGGCAATGGGGCGCCTCGGGTCGGCTGCGCCCTACCCTTCCGCGGTAAACCCGAGGAGCCGATCGACGGTCGCCTGGTCTGCAGGCGGGAAGTCGAAGTGGGTGAGCTGAGCTGGCGGCACCCAGCGGTAGTCGTTGACGTAGCGACACTCGGGCTGACCCTCGGTGATCGTGCACGCCCAAGCCACCAGACGCAGCCGGTACTGGTCGTAGACCCGCTCGACGGCCAGCCGCGGCTCGTCGCACGAGATGCGCACGCCGAGGGTCGCCAGCAGGCAGCGGTTCAGCGCGTCTTGCTCGCTCTCGCCGCTGCGCACGCGGCCTCCGGGGAACTCCCACAGCAGGGGCATCACGGCGTGGGCGTTGCGCTGCGCGATGAGGTAGCGGCCGTGGCTGTCCACGATCTCGGCCGCGACCACGGTCACGAGCGGAAGGTCCTGCGGTGACGACATGCCCTACTCCAAGCCGACGGAGGCGCGGGGGCGAAGGCCGGCGCCTTGGGCCGCTCGCGCCCCGCTCGGGCGCCGAGGCGATTCGTGGCGGAAGTGCAGGGGAATCGAACCCCCCTGAGACGCTCGTCACGCCTCACACCGGTTTTGAAGACCGGGGAACTCACCAGAGCCCAAGCACCTCCAGGGACCGCGAGCTTGCCTGCGGTGGGGAAGGGGAAGCAACCGAAAGCGACACGTGGGCGCGATCCAGGGCACCAACGCGCCTCAGGGCGGCGCTCTGGAGCGGTCGGGCTTGCCCCGCTGGACTACTCCGGAGCGTCGCCACGGAAGCGCGCCGTCATCAGCGCGACGCAGATGCAGGTCACCATCACGGAAGCGCCGGCGTTGAGCCACACGTCCAGGGCGTCGGCGCTGAACAGGGCGACGTCGGTGTCGGCGCCCATGACCACCCCAGCGGTGGGCCCGGGAGAGAGCAGGCCGATGCGCGAGGACAGACCCCCGAGGCCGAGATCGACCAGCACCAGCCAAGCGAGCCCGAGCGCTGCCGCCGGTCGCGCCACGGCGGCCAGGAGCATGAAGAGCGCCGTGTAACCGGCCGCCGCGAGGACGATGGCCACGAGCAAAAAGGGCAGGTGACCCCAGGGGATCGGCAGCGCGAAGCCCAGCGCCGCGAGCTGAACGGCAGCCACCAGGGCGACGCCATAGGCGGCGACCACGCAGCTCGTGGCGACGAAGCGTCCGAGCGGCAAAGCGGTGGCGGCGCGCGGGCGGAGCAGGAAGGCCGAGAGCGCGCCGTGGTCGGCGTCGGCGCGGAGCGCGCGGGTGCCGAAGCCGAGGGCGATGAGGCCGATGGCGCGCACCCCCAACGAGCCGACGAAGGCCAAGAGCGCGCGCGGCTCCCCAGCGGAGGCCCGGGCGACGCCGACCGCTGCGGCGGCGACGAGGGCCACCAGCAACAGCCCAGGCCAGAGCTGCTTGAGGCGCAGCGTGCGCCGCAGGTGGAGCTCAGCGTGCAACCACAGCGCGGCGCCGACGCTGGGCGGATCGGGGAGCGCCTGGGGCGGCATCGGGTCTGCGCGGTGGTTGGGCAGGACGCTCATCGCATCTCCTCCCCAAGCGCGGCGAAGAGGCTGACCAGGTCGTCCCCCTCGGTCTCGATCTCGGTCACGCGCGCCCCCGACGCGAGGATGGCGGGCGGCAGCGCCGCGTAGATCCCACCCAAGCCGTCGGCCTGGGCGATGAGCGCGCCGGGCTCAAAGCGCAGCACGCGCACGCCCGCGCGCTCCAGCAGCGCCCGCGCCAGCCCGTTGGGATCCGACGTGTGCAGCCGAACGGCGGTGCCGCGGGTCTGCAGCAAGGCACGAATCTCGGCCTGGCTGCCAGCGGCCACGACGCGCCCGCGGTAGAGCAGCACCAGCCGCTCCGAGACCGCCTCCACCTCTTCGAGGATGTGGCTGCTCATGACCACACACGCGCCGCGGTCCGCCGCCTCGCGCATCAGCCCCGCGATCTCGAGCCGCCACACCGGGTCGAGCGCGTTGAGCGGCTCGTCGAGCAAGACCAGGTCCGCGGGCAACGCGAGCGCCTGCGCCAGCTTCACCCGCTGACGCTGCCCGCGAGACAGGGTCGCGATGGGCGCGTCGACCTTCTCCGCCAGTCCGAGCCGACGCAGCACCACGTCGGCGCGACCCTCGGCGTCATCGAGGCCGAGCCCCGCGCACCGAAGCAACATGGCGAGGAACTGCGCCGGCGTGTCCTCGACCGGCAGCTGGTCGCCGTCCGACGACATGGCGATGCGATTGGCGAGGTCCGGGTGGCGTCGCTCGAGCCCTCCTTTCCACCGGACCGAGCCGCTGGTCGGCCGAATCAACCCGGCCGCGAGACGCAGAAAGGTGGTCTTGCCAGCGCCGTTGGGGCCGAGCAGCCCGACGAGGCCCGGCTGGAGCCGCAGCGTCACGTCGAGCAGCGCCACCCTGGCGCCAAAGCGGCGCGTGCAGCGCTCGAGCTGGAGGACGTCGTTCATGAGCGCCCCCTGCCCAGCGGTGGGTCCTTCATGAAGCGGTCGAGCAGCAGCCAGCTCACCAGCGCCAGGAGCGCCCAGAGCCCGAGGCCGGCCGCCGCGTCGAGCAAGACAAAGTCGGGCGTCGAGGCGGTGTCGACCCAACGCGTCAGCAGCGTCCACGCCGCGCTGAGGCCGTGGTGCAGGTCCACAGACCGGGCGTAGCTGTTGCGCCCCCAGATCAGCTGCCCCACCCAGCTCATGCCCACGCTGCCCAGCACCAGCACGCCGTAGTACAGCGGCACCCGCCCGGGGCTCCTCGCCAGCACGCTGCCCGCGAGCCCGACCACCGTGCTCAGCAGCGCCGCGACCAGAGACGCCACGGTCACGGCGGCGAAGACCACCGGCCAGAAGAGCCAGGACGCCGCGAGCGGCCCTGCGCCGCCCGGCTGGAGGCCCAGGCCGACCAGGAGCACCAGCGCCAAGCCGAGCAGCGGCAGGCCGACGCCGGCGGAGGCCAGGAGCGTGCCCGCGATGACGCGGCCAAAGAGGTAGTGGCGCCTGCGCACGGGACGCGAGAAGTAGAGCAGGAGGGCGCCGAAGCGCAGATCACGCGCCAGGGTCGGCGCGACGAGCCCAGCCTGCAGCAGCAGCGCCCACGCCGCGTTGATGCCGAAGACGAGGCCCAGGGTCTGCAAGGCAAAGGCGGCCTCCTCTGCGGCCGGAACGGCGAAGGCGGTGATCTGAAAGCGCGCCACGGCGTAGACCGTCACCCCAAGCGCCGGTAGGGCGAAGGCCAACCACAAGAGCGTGCGCAGCAGCCCGCGACGCAGGTCGCGCGCGAACACGGAGACCAGCCCGCCCAGGCGCTGCGCCTCGGACACGGTCCCGCCGTGCCACGCCGAGAACCCCGCCGGTCGGACGAAGGGCGACTCGCTCATGCCCCCCCCGCCTTGCGTGTAGGATCGTCCAGGCGCAGGTGACGGACAAAGGCCTCGGCCATGCCTTCCTGCTCCAAGCGAAAGTTGCGGATGCCCGCGCCGGCGTCGGCCGCGGCCCGCCACAGGGGTGTGGGGTCGCCTTCCGTCAGCTGGATGCGGATTCGGTCGCCGTCAATGTCGACGGGCACCTGCGCCGCCCGCAGCGCCGCCGCCACAGCAGCCACGTCGCCCACCAGGTCCACAACATGGTGGGCGCCGGTCGCCGCGGGTGGCACACCCGGCACGCCGCTGGGCCGGACCGCACGATGGCCGGACCCGGCGCGAAAGCGCGACATGGGGCCGACGAAGCCGGTCTGCCCCCGCGAGAGCAGCACGACGTGGTCGCACACCTCCTCGACATCGCCCAGCACATGGGTGGAGAGCAGCACGGAGGTGCCCGCGCGTCCGACCTCGGCGATGAGCGCGAGCATCTCGGCGCGTCCCGGGGGGTCGAGGCCAGCGGTGGGCTCGTCGAGGAAGACCAGCCGCGGCCCGTGCGCGAGGGCCATGGCGAGGCGCAGCCGCTGTCGCATGCCCAGGGAGAAGCCAGACGCGGCCCGGTAGCGGGCCTCGCTCAAGCCCACCAGATCCAGCATCTCGTGCGCCCGCGCGAACGCGTCGGTGTGGTTGAGCCCGCACAGCCGGGCCGCGTGCACGACCTGCTCGATGCCGTTGAGCCCGGGAAAGAGGCTGTCGTCCTCTGGCATGAAGCCGATCTCGGCGCGGGCCTCCATGGCCGACTCGGGCATGGGCCACCCGAGCACCTCGACGGTCCCCGTGTCGGCGTTGTCGAGCCCGAGCAGGAGGCGGAAGAGCGTCGACTTGCCGGCACCGTTGGGTCCGAGGAGGCCGACGACGCCCGCTGGGATGGCGACGGTGATGCCCCGAAGCGCGGTCGACTCGGCGAAGGCCTTGTGCACGCCGTCGAGCACCGCCACCGGCGGCGCACCCTCATGGCGAAGGTGCGAAGCGGCGTCCGGGGGCAAGGCTGAGGCGGGAGGCGACACGGGGCTCCAAGTGCGCGGCTCCAACGTCGCGGGGACGTGCAGCAGGCCAGGGTTTGAGCGGCCGGCAGCATGACACGCGGCGCGCGTGCAAGAAAAGCGGACCGTGTCCTGCGCCTGGCGATCACGTGCGGCGCCGCGCTGCGGGCTGGTGGCGACGAGTCTGAGGGCCGACACGCGGACTCGACAACCCGGCGCAGGCGGGGGTGGATCGCGCCCCTGGCGTCGCGTGGGTTGTTCGAACCGCCGGTAGCGGTCCCGACGCCCCGAATTCTGCTGAGATCGCAGGCCTGCAGGATGCAGGCGGGCCATTGACACCGGCTGGCGTTCGGCGTTACCCCTACGCGGCAACTGGCCCCCCCACTCGTGAACCGGGCCGCGCGCGCTGCGCGTCGCTGCGACACAATCATTCAGGAGAACAACAACATGAAGGTCTCGCACCTGATCACCGCTGGCGCACTCGTCCTCGGCGGCCTCACCCTCACCGGCTGCGGTGGCAAGAAGAAGGCAGCCGCTGCCCCGGCGCCCACGCCCGCGGCAGCACCGGCCTACCCGAGCTGCAGCACGGACGCGCACTGCGCGTCGCACGGCCAGGTCTGCGTCGGCGGCTCCTGCGTGCAGTGCCGTGACCACGGCCAGTGCGCCTCGATGGGCCCGTGCGGTCGCTGCGAGGCGAACAAGTGCACCAAGGTCGCCGGCTGCTGCGCCACCGACGCCGACTGCAACGGCGGTCGCTGCCGCGGCGGCAAGTGCCGCTAATCGCTCGGTGAAGGTGTCCGCACGGACGCCGACGTGGGCGCTGGCCGTCCACACACTGACCGCGTGACTGATGCCACGCCGGCGCGACCCCGCCACCCTGGGGTCCCGTCGGCGTGGCTGTCGCGTACCTAGCCCGCTGCGCTGTCGGCCGACAGGTGCAGCCCGCTTGAGACCAAGCGCCCGGCCATCGGGCGTTGGCGAGGCCCCGCCCTCGCCGCCACGGAGCCCAGCATGACCTCCCCCCTTGCCAGCCGAGAGCGCCGGTTCATGTCCATTGCGCGGTCCGCGCTCGTGGCGGCCACGCTGCTGCTCGGTGCCTGTGGCCCCACGTACCCGAACTGCGACGGCGACAGCCACTGCAAGGACAAGGGCGAGTACTGCTTGGAGAAGAAGTGCGTCCAGTGCCGGCTGACGTCGCACTGCGCCAACGCGAGCACCGACGCGTGTGTCGCCTGCGAGAAAGGGCAGTGCGTCCGCAAAGCGGGCTGCTGCACCAACAACCTCGACTGCCCCAGCGGCAAGAAGTGCAGCGCCAACGCCTGCGTGAACCAGTGCGCGAGCGACGCCGACTGTGTCGGCGGCAAGACCTGCAACGAGCAGGGCGCCTGCGTCAGCCCCGACGCGGCCGGCTGCAGCTCCGACGGAGACTGCGGTGGCTCGCTGAAGTGCAAAGAGGGCAAGTGCGTCAACAAGGACGGGGCCTGCGAGCTCATCCCGGTGAACTTCGCCTTCAACCGCGCCAACCTGAGCCGCTCGGCCCAGAGCTCGATCTCGTCGAACGCGCGTTGCCTCAAGGAGCGCAAGGTGACGAGCGTGACGGTGGAAGGACACTGCGACGAGCGCGGCACCGACGCCTACAACCTGGAGCTCGGCAACCGCCGCGCCCGCGCCGTGAAGCGCTACCTCCAGCGCGTGGCGCGCAAGCTGAAGATCCGCACCGTGTCGTACGGCAAGGCCCGTCCGGAGTGCAACGACTCGTCCGAGAGCTGCTGGTCGCGCAACCGCCGCGCTGAGTTCGTGGCGCGTTGAGCCAGGTCGTGCCACGCGCGGCGCTGCTGCGCGCCATCGTCGTGACAGTCGGCGTCCTGACAGCTGGGTGCGCCACCAACAGTCGCGTCGCGCGGCTCGAGGCGCGCATCGTGCAGCTCGAGAAGGATCGGGCCGCGCTGAAGCTCGCCTACGCCCGCGATCAGAAGCGCATGACGCGGCTCCGCGACGAGATCGAGAGCAGCTCGAGCTTCCTCCGTCGCAACGGCGCGCAGATGACCTCGCGCCTCGACGACCTCGAAGACGCCGGCCGGCGGCAGAAGGGGGCCAACGAGGTCCTCGCCCACCGGCTGTCCACTGTGAGCCGCCAGAGCAAGGCCGACCACGCCGCGCTGCAGGTGACCGGCCGCAAGCTGGACCAGCTGGTGGCGGACCTGCGAGACCGGGCGGGGATCTCAATTCTGGCGCTGCCGCGCGACCTGCCTGAGCACGCAGACGACTGGGTGAAGCTGGCCGAAGACCGGTTCGGGTGGGGCGAGGTGCGCGTCGCTGACGCCATCGCGAAGGAGTGCCGCAAGCGTTTTCAGGGGACGAAGCAGGCCGGTCGCTGCGGGCTGATCCAGGGGCGCATCGCCTACGAGGAGCACCGCTTCGGCGACGCCGTGAAGACCTTTCGCGCGGTGCACGACGAGCTCGACGGCAAGCGCCTTCCCGAGGTCGCGACGGCGTTGATGGGGATCGCGTCGACCTTCGAGGCACAGGGCAAGTGCAAGCAGGCCCGCGACGTCCTCGGCTACGTGAAGCAGCTGATGAAGAAGGGCGCGCAGGCGAGCGCTGCGCAGGCTGCGCTCAAGTCACAGGGTACGCGCTGCAAGGCCGGGACCGTGCGGCTGCCGGCGCGCACGTCGGGGAAGCTGAAGGCGGCTGCAGCGGCGAAGAAGGCCGCTGAGGAGCAGGCCCGCCGGGACGCCGAAGCCAAGGCCCAGGCGGAGGCAGAGGCCAAGCGCAAGGCCGAAGAAGAGGCCATTCGCAAGGCACGCGCCGCGCGGGACGCCAAGGCCAAGGCAGAGGCAGAGGCAGAGGCGAAGGAGGCCGCCGAGCGCAAGGCAAAGGAGGACGCGGCCCGCGCGGCCAAGGATGCCGCTGCCAAGGACGCCACTGCCAAGGACGCCACTGCCAAGGACGCCACTGCCAAGGACGCCACTGCCAAGGACGCCACTGCCAAGGACGCCACTGCCAAGGACGCCGGCAAGCCGGGCGCCACCGACGCGTCGGCCGCGCCTGCCAGCAAGGCGCCGGCGAAGGCCAGCGACGACGGCGCGGCCAAGCCAGCGAGCGACGGGGCCGACAGCACGAAGGCGGCGAGCGATGCCAAGGCGGGGGCCGACGCCAAGGCGGAGGCAGACGCCCCGGCTGGGGCGGAGACCAAAGGGGGCGCCAAGGCCGACGCAACGCCGGCCAAGGGCGGCCAGCCGGACGCCAAGGGGGCCGCCAAGCCCGCGCCGAAGGCCAAGGCCGCGCCGGCCGCCAAGTCCGCGCCGCCAGCGGCCAAGTCAGCCCCCAAGGCCGCCGACAAGGCGGGCTGACATGCCCGAGCCTGTCTCCTATCCAGGGCGCTGGAACGTGCTCGTGGTCGGCGGCGGTCATGCGGGCTGCGAGGCGGCCCTCGCTGCGGCGCGCCTGGGCTGCGACGTGCTCCTGGTCACCCAGAGCGTCGACCGAATCGGGTGGATGAGCTGCAACCCCGCGGTCGGCGGCGTAGGCAAGTCGCACCTGGTCGCGGAGATCGACGCCCTCGGTGGAGAGATGGCGCGCAACACCGACCGCGCGGGCGTCCACTACAAGTGGCTCAACCGCTCACGTGGACCGGCGGTCCAGGCGCTGCGGGTCCAGTGCGACAAGCTCGCCTATGCGACCGCCATGCGGGGCGTGGTCGAGTCGCAGCCGCGGCTCCAGGTCAAGCAGGGGACGGTGGCTCGGCTGTGGCTCGAGGACGGCCGGGTGGTCGGGGTCGTCACGTCGCACGGAGTCGCGTTCGCCGCGGACACCGTGGTGCTCACCGCCGGGACCTTCCTCGCCGCGGTCTGTCACACGGGCGACGCGCAGGAGGCGGGGGGCCGCGCGGGCGAGGGCGCGGCCAACGACCTGGGCGCGCAGCTCCGTGAGGTCGGCGTGCGCACGCGCCGCCACAAGACCGGCACGTGTCCGCGGCTCGACGGACGCACCGTCGACTGGGACCAGCTCCGCGTCGACCCCGGTGAGCGCGATCCGGCGCCCCTGTCCCGCTACGGCGGCGCCCCGCAGCTCCGGCAGATGGACTGCCACGCGGCGCGCACCAACGCCAAGACCCACGCCCTGATCGCGGCGGCCATGCACCGCTCGCCCATGGCCGCGGGTCAGATCACTGGCCGTCCTCCGCGCTACTGCCCGAGCATCGAAGACAAGGTCAAGCGCTTCCCCCAGCGCGACACGCACACCCTCTTCCTCGAGCGGGAGGGGTGGAGCACCGGGGAGGTGTACCTGTCCGGGCTGTCGACCTCGCTCCCGCCGGAGGTGCAGGTGGACGTGGTGCGGTCCATCGACGGCTTGGGGCGCGCCGAGCTGGTGCGCTTTGGCTACGCGGTGGAGTACGACACGATCGACCCGACACAGCTCAACCGTTCCTTGGGCTTGCCGCAGCTGCCAGGCCTCTTTTTCGCCGGCCAGGTCAACGGCACGAGCGGCTATGAAGAGGCGGCGGCGCAGGGCCTGGTCGCTGGCCTCGCCGCCGTCGCCTGGGCGCGGGACACCGCGGCCCCCGAGTGGCCGCGCCACGAGAGCTACATCGGCGTGCTGGTGGACGACCTGGTGACGCGGGGCGGCGACGAGCCCTACCGCATGTTCACGAGCCGCGCCGAACATCGCCTGCGGCTGCGCGTGGGCAACGCCGACCTGCGCTTGACCCCCACCGGCCGAGCGCTGGGGCTGGTGTCCGACGCCGACTTCGCGCGCTTTGAGCGGCGACGCGCGCAGCTGCGGCAGGGCGCGACGGCCTTGGCGGCAGCCCAGCTGACACCGACCGCGCAGACCCGCGCGCTTGTCGAGGCGACCGGTACTGGGACGATCCGGGGCCCAATGACGGTGGCCGAGCTGCTGCGTCGTCCGCACCTCGACTGGCGCGGCGCGCGCGAGCTGCTGCCGGTGGCCGTGCGCGAGCTGCCGGACGACGTCGTCGACGAGCTGGTGACGGGCCTGCGCTACGCCGGCTACGAGCAGCGGGCCGACGAGCGCGCGGCGCGATCCGCGAGAGCCGAGCATGTCCGGCTGGCGCCCGACCTCGACTATGCGGAGGTGGGCGGGCTCTCCACGGAGGCCGTCGAGAAGCTGAGCCAGGTGCGACCCGAGACCTTGGGCCAGGCGGGCCGGATCCCAGGGCTGACCGCGGGCGCGATGGACGCGCTGCTCATCTATCTGGAGGGGCGCCGGCGCTCACGGCAGACGACGACGCCGCGGGGCGCGTCGAACACCTAGCAGCGTCCCGTCGCTCGCCGTCGCTCGCTGTTGTCTACCGACCGCGACGGCGACCACGACGGCCCCTGCGGCGCTTCTTCTTCGGCGGCGGGGCGGCGGCCTTCTTCAGCAGGTCGGCGTACTTGTCTTCCAACGCCTGGGACGCGAAACGGGTCGAGAGCGCGAGGCTGTAGCGCTCCTTGCAGAGCTTGGTGTCCCCAGCCTTGCAGGCGGTGTCGCCGTCGAGCTCCAACACCCCCGCGATGGCCTTCAACGCGGCGTCGGCGTCCGCCCGATAGACGGACTCCTTGGGGATCAGCTGGTGCTGTCGAATCGCCTCGCCGTAGGTCTTGGCGGCGAAGGCGGCCTCGGCTTTGACGAAGCGCGCGCCCGCCTTCTTCTCCGCCGTGATCCGGTTGAGGGCCTTCGTCGGCTTGCTCTCGGTGGGATCGAGTCGACGCGCCTCTTTGTAGGCTCGCTCCGCCTTGTCCCACTGCCGACCGTTCATGGCCTCGCGCCCCTTCTCCAGCAGCTCGTCGTACTCCTTGAGGCGCTTGGCGCGCTTGGCCTCGAGCGCCGCGGCCTTGGCCTTCATGTCTGCCGCGCCCTCGCCCTCGTCGCGCTGGGCCTCGCTGGCCGAGATGGCAGGCGAGATCCACCTGTCGTAGGCGAAGCCGACGATGACGACGAGCCCCGTGATCGCCAGCACAATGACAGCCACGGCGGCGACCTGGGGCAGCATCGAGGAGCGCTCGGGTGGCTGTTGCTGCTCGTAGTAGTCGGGAAAGGCGTCCCCATAGGAGCTGATGGGCGCGGCCGGCCGGAACCCGGAGGCGCTCGCCGCATGCGGCGACGGTGCGGGCTCCTGCCACGGCTCAGGCACGGGCGCCTCGGTCTCTCCCTCCACCTGAAAGACAAAGCCCACCGTGCCAAAGCGCACCCGGTCGCCGTGGCGCAGGTCCTGCACGTCGATGCGGCGCTCGTTGACGTAGGTGCCGTTGGAGCTCCGCAGGTCCTCGACCACCACGCGGCCGTCGTCGTCCTGGGTGATCTTGGTGTGGATACGCGACACGGAGGGGTCGTTGATGACCAGCGTACAGTCTTTGCCGCGGCCGATCAGCGTCGTCGCCCGGTTCAGCTCGAAGGCCTCCGCGCCCCCGTGGACGGGCACCAGGTGGGCGTAGGTGCTCGATCCCATCGGCCGCGCAAAGGCAGCGCCCTCGATGTGCAGGTAGAAGTCGCCGATGCGCACCTGTGCGCTGCGCGGCAGCTCGGTGACGTTGTAGATCCGCTTGCCGTTGAGCCAGATGCCATTGGCGGCGTTGAGATCCTCGATGTAGCAGCGCCCCTCGACGGTGAAGAGGCGGGCGTGCCGGCGAGAGACGTTGTCCGCCGCGAGGACGATGTCGCAGGACTGGCTGCGGCCGATGACGAACTCACCATCTTCAAACGAGTACTCGTCGACGATCGCGCCGTACTTGTCCTCGATGATGAGCGTGAACATGGGCTTCCTAGGCCTTGAGGTCGACCGCACGTAGGTCAGCGCCCTCGAGCGTCACCTCCACGATGCGATCCAGGACTGCGCCGCCGTCCACGATGGAGAAGACACCGAGCACGTCGAGGGCCGCGACGGTGCGGGAGGCCGCGACCGCCATGGGCACACCAGCGTAGCGGACCGCGTGCGCGTTGAGCGCGCGCTGCATGGCCTCCTCAGCGCTGCGGGCGTGGAGGAAGCCGAGCCAGGGCGCGATGCCGTCGCAGGCGTGGTCGATGAGACCGATGAGCTGCGCCGCGCCGCACTCCCCCAAGAGGATCCGGTCCGGCCGCAGCATGCGGGCCACGTGCAGCGCCTCGTCGCCCACCGCCGTGTCGAGGCGGATCACCTGCGGCTGCGACAGGTGCAGCCGCACACCTTGCTCCGTGACGACGATGCGCTCGGTGTCGGGGACCTCGCGCGCCAGCGCGTTGAGCACGGTGCGGCGGCCCGACCCCGCGGCGCCGACCAGCGCGATGCTCCGGCCCGCGAGCATGAGGTCTCGGAGCTGACCCGCGGCGTCCTCTGTGACCACGCCACGCCCCACCAGGTCGTCGAGCGAGGGCGCGTCACCCCGGGGCTTTCGAATCAACACCACCGGGCCGTTGGGGCACAGCGGGGGCCACGCCACCCGCACCGTGGTGCCGTCCGCCAGGGTTCCGTCGACCCAGTGTCCAGCGCTGTCCGGCGCGCCGCTGGCTCGCACCAGGCGCTCCGCCGCCGACGAGAGCGCGGCCTGCCCGCTGAACCGGACCTCCGTCTCCTGGCGCTCGCTGTCCCGGTGGACCCAGATCTGCTCAGGGCCGTTGACCTCGATGGTCTCGACCGCGGCGTCGTCGAGCAGCGTCTCGAGCGGGCCGAGCCCGACCAGCTCGTAGATCAGATCGCGCTTGAGCCGGTCGAGGTCGAGCGTGTCCGGCAGGGAGGCGTGCTGACCGTCGACAAAGGCCACGACGCGCGCCTCCATCTCTGCCCACTCGGAGTCGCTCAGCTGTGCAGCGTCCCCGGTGAACGACCCGGCCAGCTCTTCACTGGCCTGCGTGTGGAGCAGGGCGAGCGCGTCGTAGTGCCCGCTAGGAGGGACAAAGGCGTCGCCCTCGGCGGTGCTCATCACCGGCATCGGGGCGGCGACGTCTGGCATGGACAGGTCGAGAGACAGATCCGGCGCCTGAACGCCCGAGACCGCGGCAGCGGCGGCGTCGAGGGCCGCGCCGAGCCCGTCGACCGGTCCAGTCATGCGATCGTCCACCGCCTCCATGGCCGCGACAGGGTCTGCCGCGACGACCGCCGCGTCGCCCACCATCGGAGCGGCCGCCTCACGGCGGGCCGCGATCTCGGCCATGGCGTCGCTCGCGGCGTCACCGAGCTGCGACAGGGTCGACTCGTCGAGCGCGTCCAAGGCCTCAAGCGGGGCGTCGGCCTCGCCGTCCAGGCCTGGACCGCCCTGGTCGGCCACAGGGGCGGCGAAGGGGTCGTCCGCACCGAAGGCGCCGCTGGCGAGGGCGTCGTCTGCGCTAGCGGCGTCGAAGGCCTCCGCGGCGAAGGCGTCGTCTCCAAAGGCGTCGTCGCCGAACGCGTCGGCGGAGAATTCGTCGGCGCCGAAGCCCGACGCGTCGAAGTCCGCGCCACCGTCGGCCGACTGCGCCGGCTGGCTTGACGAGGAGACCGCGCGGCCACTCTCAGACGTCGCTGCGTCGAGGCCCAGGTCGTCGCCCAGCGGCGCCGCGTCGTCTGCTGCAGTGCCGTCGTTGGGCTGACCCAGGTCGAAGAACTGCATCACAAAGTCGCCCAGATAGGCCTTGTCTTCCGACCCCACCTCGACCGGCGTCGTGATGCGATGCCCGTTGACGTAGGTGCCGTTGGTGCTGCCGAGATCTTCGACCACGAACCGGGGGCCGTGCACGCGCACCAGGGCGTGACGCTTCGAGATGTTCTGCTTGGGCAAGATGACGTCGTTGCCCTTGACCCGACCGATCATGATCTCGGGCTTGTCGAAGTGGAAGGTGTACACCTGCCCACTCTTCTCACGGATGGTGACGCTGAACATCCAACCTCCGGAGCCGCAGGACGGATCGCCGGACTAGAGCTGTCATCGACAGCGCGGCTGAAAAAAGGCCGTCGCCGCCCCCGATTTCGGGTCTGGAGCGGCGCCTATGGTCGGCAAGGGCAATCGTGCCGTCAAGGCGCAGTCCCCTGCCCTGGTCGGCGGTCGTCCCGGGTGCAACCGGGCGGTGAGAGCCACATTGGCGCGGCGTGGGACAGCCGGGGTGGCCGACCCGGCGCCGGGGGCGCTCAGCGGGGCGCGCGCCGCAGCCATCGCGCGACCGACTCGGCGCCACGCAGCGCGGCGACGCCAGCAGCGCCCTCGGCCAACGCGAGGGGCGCCGTGCGCGCGTCGACCCCTCCGAGCGCGACGACGCGACCTGGAAACCGGCGCGTGAGCGTACCGAGCCCCGCCAGCGTGTAGGGCGTCGCCCCGGGCTTGCTCAGGGTCGGCCACACGGGCGACACCACAGCGAGGTCGGCCCCGCCAGCCAGCGCTGCGGCGACGGCGGCCTGCGAGTGGCACGCCCGGAGGACGCGAGCCCCGGCCGGGGCAAACTGGTCCGCCGGTTCCGCGCGCTCGGGCAACCACAGCCACGCCAGGCGGCGATCGCGCGCCACGCTGCACACCTGCGCTGCAGTCGCGCCCCGCTCTCGCCCGCCGACGTTCAGCCCGACCACGGGTCCCCCGGGGACCTCGGCGAGGGCACACAGCTCCGCCAGCGGCCCGCGCCAGTCCGTGGCGTGCGCGTGCGGCATCCGCAGCACCAAGGCCACGTCGCCACCGCAGCCGAGGTCCGCGATCCGCGCGGCGCTGGCGAGCGAGGGCCCGCTGCCGTCGCACAAGGCAAAGAGCCGCGGTGTCACGCGATCAAGCCGTCGAGGGGCGACGACGCGGTGGCGTAGAGCTTTCGCGGCATCCGCCCCGCGCGAAAGGCGAGCCGTCCGGCAGACGTCGCCAGCCGCATCGCGCGGGCCATCGCCACCGGATCGTCTGCTGCCGCGATGGCGCTGTTCATCAGCACCGCGGCACAGCCAAGCTCCAGCGCCACGGCGGCGTCAGACGCGGTGCCGATGCCAGCGTCGACCACCACCGGGACCGCGACCTCCTCAAGGATCAGCCGCAGGTTGTGTGGATTGCGCACGCCGAGCCCGCTGCCGATGGGCGCGGCCAGCGGCATCACCGCGGCGACGCCAGCGTCTTCGAGCCGCCGACACACGACCACGTCGTCGCCGCAGTAGGCCATGACCACGAAGCCCTCCTCGGCGAGCATCGCCGCGGCACGCACGGTCTCCTCGTTGTCGGGGTAGAGCGTCTTCGCGCAGCCGATCACCTCGAGCTTCAGCAGATCGCCCATGCCCGCCTCGCGAGCCAGGCGCGCCGTGCGCACGGCGTCCTCGGCGGTGTAGCACCCCGCCGTGTTGGGCAGGAGCGTGTGGCGGTCGAGGTCGATGGCGTCGAGCACGCTGGGCCCCTGCCCGCTGAGATCGACCCGCCGCAGCGCCACCGTGACCAGCTCTGCCCCGCTCTCGGCGATGGCGCGGCGGGCCTGCGCGATGTCGGCGTAGCGCCCCGTGCCCACGAGCAGGCGCGAGCGAAAGGTGTGCGGTCCGACCTGCCAGGTGTCGTCGTCGTCGACGCGGGTCGCTGCCATGACGTCGAGTTCTGCGGGCATGGAGGGCTCCTGGTCTCGCGGGCCCCAGGACAGGGCGCCGCGAGGGACGGTGGCGTGATTCGCGGGCGGCGGCAAGCCAGGGGGCCGACGGGGCCCTACCTGGCTTGGTTGCGAGCCGCGCCGGGCGCCCCTTATGCTCGCGCGCCCGCGCCGCCGGTCGGTCGGTCACCCAGGAGGAGCCCCCCATGCCCGTGGTCGCGTCCCCAGAGCCTCAGCCCCCGGCGGGCTCGACGTCGACGACGCTGTCGGGGCTGAGGGTGGCGCTGGTCCACGACTGGCTGGTGACCCTACGCGGCGGAGAGCGTGTGCTCGACGCGTTCTGTGAGCTCTTTCCCGACGCGGCCGTGCACACCCTGGTCCGGCGTCCTGGCGTGGCCACGCCGCGCATCGAGGCCATGCGCCACGTCAGCAGCTTTGTCGACCGCGTCCCTGGCGCACGACAGCGCCACCGCTGGCTCCTGCCGCTGTACCCCTCGGCGGTGGAGCGCCTGCCGGTCGGCGACTGCGACCTGATCCTGTCGTCGAGCCACTGCGTCGCCAAGGCTGTGATTCCGGGGCCTGGGGCCGTGCACGTGTGCTACAGCCACACGCCGGTGCGTTATGCCTGGGACCGCACAGACGACTACATCGACGGCACCAACGCCGCGGTGCGGCTGGCGCGCCCCGCCCTGAGCGCGGCGGCCACCTGGCTGCGCGGCTACGACCTGGACACCGTCGGTCGGGTGGACCACTTCGTCGCCAACAGCCACAACACGGCCGGCAAGATCCGCGCGTTCTACGGGCGCGAGGCGGCGGTTGTCGCGCCGCCAGTGGAGACCGAGCGCTTCGCGGCTCTGGAGCGCACCCACGGCGGCTACGACCTCGTGCTCTCCGGCCTGGTCCCCTACAAGCGCGTCGACCTCGCCGTGCAGGCCTACGCTCACCTGCCCGACCGACGCCTGGTGGTGGTCGGAGACGGACCGGAGTTCGAGCGCATCAGCCGGCTGGCGCCCCCCAACGTGGAGCTCCGAGGCCGCGTGCCGGAGTCGGAGCTCGCCGACTGGTACCGCGGGGCCGAGCTGCTGGTCTTCGCCGGTGAAGAGGACTTCGGCATCGTGCCGCTCGAAGCGCAGGCCTGCGGCGTGCCGGTCGTCGCCTTCGGCCGCGGCGGGGCCCTGGAGAGCGTGGTCGAGGGGGAGACCGGGGTCTTCTTCCACGAGCTGACCCCGCAGGCCCTCGCCGACGCGGTGCGGGCCCTGGTGGCCGCCGAGATCTCCGAGTCCGCCTGCCGCGCCAACGCGGCGCGCTTTCGTCGCGAGGTGTTCCTCGACCGCATGCGCGTTGAGCTGAGCCGCGCCATCGAGGCCCACTCCGGGTTGGCGCGCCGGCGGCGGCTGGCGCAGCTGTGAACGCCAGGCGAGCGCCCGCAGCGCCGATGGTGATCCCGTCCGCACAGGCCCAGCCGTGAGCGGCGGGGGACGCTGGGCGCTCTCCGGGCGCATCCGCCGGAACATCGCGTGGAAGCTCGCGGGCACGGCGGCCGAGAAGAGCCTGCGCCTCGGCCTGGTGGTCACGGCCGCCCGCCTGCTGGGCCCCGAGGCCTGGGGTCGCTACACCTACGCCCTCACGCTGGCGCTCCTCTTCGTGCAGCTCACCGACCTTGGGCTCTCGCTCTTCCTCTCGCGTGAGGTGGCGCGCGCGGGGCGGGTCGACCGCGACTTTGTCGGTCAGGTGCTGGCGCTGAAGCTCGTGCTGGCGGCCGGCTACCTGGTCCTGCTGACCGGCCTCGCGCTGGGCCACCTGGACGAGCCGGTGATCGCCGCCGCGCTCGCGCTGAGCGCCGTGATCGCCCTGGGCCAGACCGCGCTGGAGGCAGCGCTGCACGTCTTCCGTGGCGTCCAGGACCTCAAGCTCGAGGCGCGCGCCGGGACCGTGATGGCCGCGATTCAGGTCACGCTGGGCGGGCTCACGCTCGCGGTCGTGTGGGCGCTCGAGCTGTCCACCGATCAGGCGACCCTGGCCTACGTCGCGGCGCTCGCCGTCGCTGGCATCCTGGGCGCTGGCTACAGCTGGTCCATGGTTCGACCCATCGTCGTGCCGCGGGTTCGGCTGACGCGCGCCATGGTCCAGCGCTTCCGCGTCGAGGTGCTGCCGTTGGGCATCGCGATCGTCGCGAGCCTCATCTACTACAAGATCGACGTGCCGATGATCCGCGCCCTCCATGGCGACCTCGAGACCGGGTACTACACCGCGGGCTACAAGCTGCTGGAGGTCCTCGCGATCGTGCCGAGCGTGCTGATGGCCGCGACCTTCCCGGCCCTCAGCGAGACCGTGGACCGCGACCCGGCGCGTGCGCGCGCGCTGCACGGAGCGACCCTGCGGTGGCTGCTTCTGGCTGGGGGTGCCGCGGCGCTGGTGATCACGGTCGGCGCACCCTGGATCATCGCGCTGCTCTACGGCGATCGCTTCGACGGTGCGGTCGCGATCCTGCCGGCCCTGGCGCCGAGCGTCGTGCTCATGTTCGTCAACTACCTCCAGACCCACATGTTGGTGGCGCTGGGGCTGGTGCGTCAGCAGATGCTCGTCTCGCTCGGCCTCGTGGCGGTCAACGTGGGGCTCAACGCCGTGTGGATCCCGCTCTGGGGTGGCCGGGGCGCCGCGTACGCCACCGCGGTCACCGAGCTCGCGCTGCTCGTGGCGATCACCCCCATGGTCAGCCGCGCGCTGAAGCAGCGCAGCGCGTCGCTGCAAGGGGGCGTCTGATGCTGTCGCGCTGGCCACCTGCGCTGGCGAGGTCGAAGCAGTCCGCGCTCTCAGCCGCGGCCTGGTCCGTCGCCGCCGTGACCGCGCTCGGCCCGCTGGAGCTGCGCCACGCCATGGTCCCGCTCTTTGGGCTGCAGGTCTCGTCGGTGGAGGTGCTGGCCGGTGTCGCCCTGCTCTGCAACGGCTGGGCGGCGTTCACCCTACGCCGCGATCCGCTGGTCCGCCGCGGCGTACGTCGCCCGATCGCGCTCGCGCTGGTGCTGTGGGCCCTCGTCCACGTGGCGAGCGCGCTGTGGTCGGACGCGCCCGCGTACAGCCTCAAGTTCGGTCTGCGCGTGGTCGGCGGGATCGGTCTGGCCGTGAGCTGCGCCACCTTCGGCGCCCTTCGCCGCTACCGTCGCACCGTGGCCGTTGGCGTGATGAGCGGGCTGCTGCTGGTGACGCTGATCGCCGGGGTCGAGCGCGCGCTGGGCCAGGCGAGCGAGCCCTTCTTGCAGTGGTTTCGCGACGAGCCGACGTGGATGCTGGGCGAACCTCGCCTGTCGACTGTGTTTTATCACGCCAACACGCTCGCGGCCTTCCTCGAGCTCACCTTCCCCTTTGTCCTGGTGGCGGCGTGCCTGCCCGTGGTCTCGCGCCGCCAACGGGTCGCCATGGCTCTGTGGGCCTTCGCGTGCGCGGCCATGCTCAGCCTGACCTACTCGCGGGCGGGCTTGCTCGCCGGGGTGCTCGCGAGCCTGTGCCTCGGCTGGTCTGCCCGCCGCGTGCTCGACCGCGGGCGCTTGGCGCGGGCGGCCTTCGCCTTCGCGGCGCTCCTGTCGGTCGCCTACCTGGGCAACCCCGACATGCGCGCGCGGCTCGGCTTCGGCAAGCGGGAGTACCGTGTGGACTATGCCTTCGACGGGCCGTGTGAGGGCGGACGGGCGGCGACGGTGCAGGTCCCGGTCACCGTCACCAATGAGGGCGAGTGGCCGCTGTCGGACCGACACGCGCCAGGCGAGCTCGGGTGGCTGATCTGGCCGCGCGAGGGCAAGCCCGATCCCCGCGCGTTCTCGTATCGCAAGCTGCCGGTGCTCGACAGAGGCGCGACCTTTCAGACCACGCTGGACGTGCACTTGCCTGACATCGCAGGCCCTTGGGAGCTCGTCTTGGACATCCGGCGCAAGGGGGTCATCTGGCTGAGCGCGACCGGCACGGAGGTCGGCCGCGCGACGTGCGTCGTCACGCCCGGGGCGGACGACCCGAAGGGGACCCCGCACACGCTGTCGCGCGCCGCGATTCAGCTACAGACCCGGCCTCTCGAGCTGGCACGCAAGCACTATTGGCAGGCCGCGCTCCGCCTCTTCGAAGCGCGACCCTGGCTCGGTCACGGCGCCGACCGCTTTCGCTATCAATACCGGGGCTGGGTGCCCGACAAGGCCTGGGACGGCAGGGCGCGTGCCCACTCACTCGTCCTCGAGACCGCCGCAGACCTCGGGCTGCTCGGCCTCCTCGCCCTCGGCTTGCTCCTCGGCACGCTCGCGCCCATCTTCGTCACGCGACTCCTCGCGGGAGCGCCGCAGAGCCCCATCGCGCTGGCGGCCACGGTGGCCTGCCTGGGCTTTGGCCTCCACAGCATGGTCGACTATTTCCTGGCCTACACACAGATCCTGCTGGTCGCCTGGCCCGTCCTCGGGCTGGCCGCAGCGCAGGCTCCGGAGAGCACGTCATGAGCACGGCGAACCTGGTCCTCAACGGCGAGCCTCACGAGATCCCAGAGGGGACCACCGTCGCCGGCCTGCTCGCGTCGCTGGACATCGACGTGTCGCGTGTCGCCGTGGAGCGCAACCGCGTGGTGATTCGGCGCAAGGACCACGGGTCCGAGGTGCTCGCCGAGGGTGACGAGGTGGAGATCGTCACCTTCGTCGGCGGCGGCTGAGCCCGAGAAGCGGTGGGCGTGGCCGCAAGAACGGAGAAAAGGCGCAGTCTGCTAGCGCCCCCAAGGCCACAAGATGCGCAGCCAGAGCGGCCTCGGCGGTCGCTTGGCCACGTCGTAGGCGGCCACGTCGGCGACATGGAGCGCCGTGTCGCTCTGGAGCACGGCCTGGGCCAGCCCGTCGAGCGGCCGCCCGAGGGAGATGGGCAGGACCGCCAGCTGAGGCGCGCGCACGCCCTTGTGGGTCCGCAGCGTGGTGTCGACCGCCGCCTTCACCTCCGCTGCCAGCGCGCTGAGCAGCGCCTCCGGGTCCACACCGCGGCGTAGGAACACGACGAGGACCTCGCTGGGCTCCTGCCCGGGAAAGGCGATCACCGGGACGCAAGCGAAGGCGATCTCATGGCGGGCCTGGACCACGTCCCTGAGCGCGAGCTCCACCGGCTCCGGCAAGGGGCGCTGCGGCGCTCCAACCTGAATCTCACTGCCCGCACCGATGGTGTTCTGCTGTCCCAAGGTCTCTCCTGTCCAAGCGCCGGGGTGAAGCGCCGTCGGCCCGCCCCTGAAGCGGCCGCCCCCGAACTGGCCGTCCAGCGGCGCACGACGAGCCCGAGCGAACGCACGCTGGCACGCGCTGTGCACCTCATCAGGCCCGGGCGGACCGTACAGGACCGCGTCTTTTCTCGCGAGAGTTCAAGGGTTCTCGCATGTTCACTGACCCACCATGCATCGCAGGGCACCCGCGCAGCATCCACCCGGTGTGGAGTAGCGACTGTCCAACCCGGGGGCGCTTTTCTTGCTCGCCCGAGGTCAGATGCTAGATCCGTTTGTGATCCTCGGCGCTTGCGACCGGGGTCACGAGACCCTCGGGCGGAGGCCTCGGGTGGAGCACGCGTGCTCCAACTCGCGCCTGCTCGCCGCGGGACCTCCAGCGCCAGCTGCGCACGAGAGCGGCGGGACAGTCAGAAGGAGAGAGCGAATGCAGAGGCCGCTGCGCGTCGTCGACGTCAACAACTTCTTCTCCGCCACCGGCGGCGGCGTGCGCCGCTACCACCTGGAGAAGCTGCAGGCCCTCAGCGAAGATCCGAACCTCGAGTACCACGTCGTCGTTCCCAGCGACCGGACCGAGGTCGAGCGCTACGGCCGCGCGACGATCCACCACCTGCCTGCGACCAACGCCCTCGGCTCCGGCTACCGCTTCCTGGTCAACCCACTCCGTCTGCGGCGCCTGCTCAAGCGGATTCAGCCCGACGTCGTCGAGGTCGGGAGCCCCTACGTGCTGCCGGACATCGTGCGCTTCGCCGCGCGTGGGCTGGACTGTGCCATCGTCGGCTTCTGGCACGCCCACTACCCGGTCGCCTACGCCCATCGTCCGCTGTCGCGGCGCTCGCCCAAGCTGGCGAAGGCCGCAGAGCGCATGGCGTGGTGGTGGGCCCGTCGCACCTACGGGCGCTTTGACACGACGCTCGCAGCGGCAGACTGCGTGCGCTCGACCCTCGAGGCTGAGGGCGTCCCCGGCGTGAGCTACACGCCCCTGGGCGTGGACCTGGCGCTCTTCACCCCGACCCGCCGCGACACCGCGCTGCGGCGCACCTGGGGCGCCGGCGACCGCGACGTGGTCATGGCCTTTCCGCACCGACTCTGCGAGGAGAAGAACCTCAGCGCGATGGTCGACGCCTACGAGATCGTCCGCGAAGCCCGCGGCGAGCGCGTGCTCCTGGTGGTCGCGGGACGCGGCCCCGACGAGGCGTTGGTGCAGGATCTGGCCGCCCGCTACCCAGGGGACGTGCACTACCTCGGGTACCTGCCGCGTCGCGAAGACATGGCGCGGCTGCTGGCCTCGGTCGACATCGTCGCGGCCCTGTCGCCGACGGAGACCTTCGGGCTGTCGGCCGCAGAGGCCATGGCTGCAGGCAACGCGTTGATCGGCAGCGAGGAGCTGTCCGTCGGCGAGATGCTGCGGGAGTCCCGCGCCGGTGTGCCGGTGGCCGACGGCGACCCCCGAGCCATCGCCGAGGCGTGGTTGGAGCTCCTACAGCCGGGCCGGGCGCGGCTGCTCGGCGCGCGGGCGCACACCTTCGCGAACCGACACTTCTCCTGGGCGCGGACCTTCGAGCGGATCGTCGGTGTCTACGAGGCCACCACGCACCGTTCGCAGGCGGACGAGGTCGCGCCCGTGGCTGCCACGAGCGGCGGCTGGGGCGCCGGCGTCGCGCGGCTGCTCGCTGACGACGAGCAGAAAGGCGCGCGGCCGGAGCGTCGCACACGCAAAATTGGCGGCGGCAGGCGGTCGGCCTGATGATGTCGGGAGTTGCGCGCGGCTGAAGACCGGTGTAGACCGGCGCGCTCGCAACGACAGGAAGTCCCCAGCCTCTTGGGCGCGGACACAGAACAAGAGTGGACGAACTCGTCCCGATTAGGAGTGAATGATGAAGAAGGCCAGCATCAAGCTGATCGCCCTGATGACCATCGCGATGATGGCCGTGGCATGTAGCAGCGACGAAGGCAACACCGGCAACACGGCGACCGACAGCGGCGCGTCGAGCGCCGACTCCACAGGCGGCGGCTCGGACGCCACCACCGGCTCGGACGCCACCACCGGCTCCGACGCCACCACCGGCTCCGACGCGGGCGGCACCACGGACGCGGGCGGCGCGACGACCTCGTTCGGCAAGGGCTGCACCGCTGCCGACGACCAGGCCTTCAACAAGATGCTCTCGGACGACAGCAAGAAGGGCAGCGAGTTCACCGGCGTGGTGAAGGACTGCACGCTGACCAAGGGCTGCATGGCCAAGAGCGGCGACAAGGCGCAGCAGGACTGCATCCGTGACTGCATCCTCGACGCGCAGATCGCCAAGGACGGCAAGCTCAGCAGCGACTGCGGCGCATGCTACGGCACCTACAAGGGCTGGTGCGGCGCCAAGAAGTGCATCTCCAAGTGCGCGGTCGACGCCGGCAGCCAGGGCTGCCAGGACTGCCTCAAGGACAACTGCGACGGCGACTTCGCGCTGTGCCTCGCTGGCGACAAGTAGCCCGCGCGAGCTGACGCCACGACGACAGCTCGACAAGCAAGCGCGGCCGCCCCGGCGGACGTGAGACGGACGGGGAGGGTGCAGCGATGCGCCCTCCCCGCTCCGCTTTTTGGCCGAACCTGCCTACGGTTCCCCGTGATCACGAGCGCAGCACCAGCGTAATTTCAGGGAGTTTTGACGGACTCCGGCAGCGCGATGCAGCCAAGAAAAAGGCGTGTTGCAAGGTGTTGACACCCACATTCGGCTCACGCATTCTTCGCGTCCGCTCCAGGGGGCTGTGCGCCGCCGGAGCTCGTTCGACTGCCGCCGATGCAGGTGGCGAGAGGACGACACGCCCGTCATCGACGACGCGTCATCACACAAGCGCCCAGATAGCTCAGTCGGTAGAGCAGGGGATTGAAAATCCCCGTGTCGGCGGTTCGATTCCGTCTCTGGGCACCTCCCAGCCTCGCGCTGGGTGGTTCGACATCAAAGGGACCGTAGCTCAGCTGGGAGAGCGCCGCGTTCGCAATGCGGAGGTCAGGGGTTCGATCCCCCTCGGTTCCACCACCCTGTTTCGGCCACGCGTCGTCAGACGCAACGCCACCGCGGTGTCTGTCGGGTGTGCCCGCAGCCACCGACGCCTGCGCCGCCGTGCTCAAGCACACGTAGGCGGTCGACAGCCCTCCGCGCAGCGGACGCGCTCCAAGAGCGCACACAACAGGCCGACGCCCCTCGAAGAGGCCATTCGTACGAAGTTGCGAGTGGCCTTTTCTCGTTTGACCCGGCATCGGTCGCCAGTCGAGCGCTCGCCCAGCGCACGGAGTACCCATGAGTCAGGTCCAGATCACCGCCAGCCTCCAAGACCTCGCGGCGGTCGAGCACCTGGTCGTCGTCGCGCGCAGCGCTGACCTGGCCAAGGGCTGGGCGACCGAGGGCCTCTCTGACCCCGTCCGTTCCTGGACCACACGCCTCGCGGAAGACGCGCGCCCCGGTCGGACAGGCGGCTCGGCGACGAGCTTGCTCCCCGACGGCGCCGGCCCGGGCAGGCTGAGCGTCATCGCGCTCGACGACACGGTCACCCACCACGTCAGTGACACCCGCTGCGAAGAGATCTGGTACCAGCTGAGGGGCATCGCCAGCAGCGCCAAGGGGCAGCTCGGCGTGCTGGTGGCGCTGGCCGACGCCGACCACGCGTTCGGCGCCACGCTCGGTGTCGCCCGCTCCTTCCCGCTCTACAACCGCAAGTCGAAGCCGTCGAAGCTCACCGGCGTCACGCTCGGCCTCCGCCACAGCGGCGGCCTGGTGCAGGACGTCGAGGCGCTCAAGGCCGCCGCGGACGCGATCCAGCTGACGCAGCGCGTGGTCGACATGCCGCCCGCCGAGCTCGACACGGAGACCTTCGAGCAGGAGGCGCGGGACGCGGTCGCGTCCCTGGCCCACGTGCGGGTGCAGAGCATCGTCGGCGACGCGCTCCTCGACGAGGGTCTCGGCGGGCTGCACGCCGTCGGCCGGACCGCCATGAAGGCGCCGCGGCTCGTGCTCTTGGACTACCAGCCCCCGGGCGCCACCGACACGATCGCGCTCGTGGGCAAGGGGCTGGTGTACGACACCGGCGGCCTGAGCCTGAAGATCGTGGGCGACCGCATGCTCACGATGAAGTGCGACATGGGCGGCGCCGGCGCGGTGCTCGGTGCCTTCGTCACGCTGGCGCAGACGGGCTACCCGCAGCGGGTCATCGCGGCCCTGGGCATGGCGGAGAACGCCATCGGCCCCAACAGCTATCGGCCCGACGACGTGCTGGCCATGCACAGCGGCAAGACGGTCGAGATCAACAACACGGACGCTGAGGGCCGCCTCGCGCTGGCCGACGCCGCTAGCTACGTGGCGCGCAACTACGCCCCGAGCCTGCTGGTCGAAGCCGCGACGCTCACGGGCGCCCAGCTGATGGCGACGGGCAAGGGGCACGCAGGCATCGTGGCGACCAACCCGGAGCTGGAGCAGGCGGCGCTCAACGCGGGCCTCGCGAGCGGGGACCACTGTCTCGCGATGCTGTGGAGCCCCGCCCACCTCCGCGCCGAGTTCAAGAGCAAGGTGGCGGACATGCGCAACTCGGTCGCCGACCGCATGAACGCGTCGTCAGCAGCGGCCGGCTTCTTCGTCTTCAGCCACATCGAGGACACCGGCGTGCCCTTCCTGCACATCGACCTCGCGGGCCCCTCGTTTCGCGACAACCGCGCGACCGGCTACGGCGTCGGCCTCATCACCACGGTGCTGCGCCAGCGCGTCTGAGGCCCGTTCCAGTCGGTGCCCAGGCGCCGCCCTACCGCTGGCCGGCCGCCTGCGCGTCGCGCGAGGGCGAGCCGACTGTCGACAAATTCAACACGCTCACCACCCCGGCTGCTGGCTTTTTCACCAGAGCTCGCGTGTGCCGCTCTGCAGCGACGCTCGGCGAGCGCGTCGCCAACGCACGACTTTGAGCCCGGGCGCAGGGCAACTCGCTGCAATATCTGACCTTGTTGACGCACGCCGGAAAAATCTCCCGCCGCGCGACGACACTGGCACGATTGCTGCTCTTGTAGGGAAGCGCACGGCGTGACCACGTCGTTGGTGCTGCGCGCGGCACCGAAAGGCGACCTGACCCCGAGGAGATTCCCATGCGACGCTCATTTTCCCTCTTGTTGACCGCCGCGCTGACGCTCAGCGCGGCCCCAGGCTTCGCGCTCGACAGCTGCGAGAAGGACACCGACTGCAAGGCCACCGGAGAGGTCTGCCACGGCGGCGTGTGCCTGCCGAAGACCCTGCAGTGCAAGACCGACGCGGACTGCGCGAGCCACCAGGCCTGCGACATGACCTGCCCGCACGGCGGCGGAAGCAGCACCATCTCCGTCGAGGTGCCCCCCACGGAGACGGGCACGGACAGCGCGGACGCCGGCAGCGGCGCCAGCTCCGGCAGCGGATCGTCCGGGTCTGCGGGCGCGAGCGACGCCGGCAGCGGCTTCAAGGCCGATGACGACGAGGCCGGCAGCGGCGGCTCGGGCAGCGGCGGGGCCAGCAGCAACACGGCCACGAGCACGTGCCCCACGACCGTGGGCGTGTGTGTCGCGTCCATGGACAAGGTCAAGGCGGACGCGCAGTGCCAGGCCTTCTGCAAGGCGGCGACCCAGTGCGGCGGCTTCGGCGGCTCCGGCTCCAGCAGCGGCAGCACGGGCTCCGGCAGCACGGAGCCAGCGCCGGCCCCGGGCACAGGTTCGGGCTCCGCTGACGGAGGCTCCTCGTCCGGCTCCGCAGGCTCGTCTGGCGGGTCCAGCGGCGGCAGCGACGGCGACACGCCGCCCAAGACCCCGGGCGCCGAGGACGACGACGGCGAGGGCGACGACGAGAGCGGCGCGTCGGAGAAGAAGGCCGGCGACACCCCGGACGGCACGAAGATCGAGCCCAAGCCCGGCGAAGACGAGGGCAAGGCGTCGGAGGCCGACACGGCCGCGTGCGAGTTCATCTGCGGTGTGCTGAAGGCGGAGAAGATCGCCGAGAAGGAGTTTCAGGCGGCGGCGCAGTGCGCCATCGACGCGAGCGCCAAGACCTGTGACGAGCTCGAGACGACCTGCAAGGACAGCTTTGCTGCCGCAGAGAAGGCGCTCGAGAATGAGGAAGACAAGCTCGAGTTGGCGGTCGCTGGCGGCTTCGGCGGCGGGTCGAACGACGCGTCGGGCGGCGGCACCAAGACCAGCAACGAGGCTGGCGGCGAGGGTGGCACCACGACCACGTCGGGCGGCAACGGACAGGCGGCCGGGGACGGCGCGAGCAACCTCGCCAGCGGCGGCGCCGCGCCCTCGGGTGGCTGCACGGCGGGCCCGGTGTCCACCGGCTCGGCTGGCGGCGTGCTGGTGCTGCTCGCCTTGGTCGCGCTCCTGCGTCGCCGGCGCTTCGCGTAGGCTCAGACGCTACGGACGTGACGCTTCGGGCCTCGCGACACGACGTCGCGGGGCCCGACGTCTTTGGGCGTGCGGCGTCGAGACGCGCCTCAGCGTGCCTGTTCGGAGGGCGTCATGACGCCGCGACGGCGCCCTTGGCCTGGCCGGCGAGCTGGCCACAGGCCGCACCGATGTCCTGCCCCTTCGACTCTCGCAGGCTGATCGAGCCGCCCAGGCGTGACACGGTCGCAGCGAAGGCGCGGACGCGCTCGCGCGACGGGCGTTCGTAGGGCGCGCCGGGCCAGACGTTGAAGGGGATGGCGTTGACGTGGGCGCCGACCTCTTGGGCCATCTTGGCGAGGCGGCGCGCGTCTTCGTCGCTGTCGTTGACGTCCTTGAGCAGCGCGTACTCGAAGGTGATCTTGCGGTGCCCGCTGTGCGGCAGGTCGCGGAGCGCTGCGACCATGCGCGCGATGGGGACGCCGCGGTTGACCGGCATCAGCCGCTCGCGGACCTCGTCGGTGGTGGCCGTGAGGGACCAGGCCAGGTGAACGTGGGGATGCGCTTCGATGAGCTGGGGCACACGCTTGGCCAAGCCGACGGTGGACACCGTGATCCGCCGCGGCGAGAAGCCGTAGCCCTTGGGATCGGTCAAGATCGAGATGGCGTCCACCACCGCGCGAAAGTTGTCGAGCGGCTCGCCCATGCCCATGAAGACGATGTTCTGAGGACGGGCGGACAGCGGCCCCTGCTCGCCGCCCGACACGCCGCCACGCACCAGGCCGTCGGCCTCGCGGAGCCGACAGGCGATCGCCACCTGCTCGACGATCTCCGCCGCGCTGAGGTTGCGCCGGACCGGCAGCCGGGAGGTCGCGCAGAAGTCGCAGCCCATCTTGCAGCCCACCTGCGACGAGATGCACTCCGTGGTCCAGCCGCCGGCCATGGGCATCACCACCGCCTCGACGATCTGGCCGTCGTGGCAGCCCAGCACCAGCTTGCGGGAGCCGTCCAGGGCCGACACGGGCGCGGAGACGACCTCGAGGTGCGGCAGCGGTCGCGTCTCCCGCAGCCGCGCCCGCAGCGCCTTGGGCAGGTCGGTCATCTGCTCGTAGTCGCGGACCATGCGAACGTGGAGCCAGCGAAACAGCTGCTCAGCCCGAAAGGGCTTGAGCCCGGCTGACTTGAACGCCTCGCGGAGGGCCGCCCGCGGGAGGCTCGCGAGATCGAGTTGTGCCCAGTCGGTGGTGTCTGGCGATGCGGCGGTCATGGCTCACTCCTGTGGCGCGGCCAGAGGTCGACGCAGCGCGCTCTGCTCATAGCAGCGTCCGCCAGCTTCGCCTACCCGCAGCGAGGGCTGGGCCGCCGAGAGCGTCGACCAGAGCGGAGCCTCTTTCGCGCACGGACAGCTTGCGTGGCGCCCTCGAACCTCCTAGCCTCTGTCTCACCATGAAACACTCTGGACGCGCCACCACCCGACACCGGGGCGGCGCGTCGTGTGCGGAGAGAGCCAGTGTCGAGCAGTGATGCGATCGGGAGAGTCTTTGTCGTCGACGACGAGCCGGCGATTGTGGAGATCATCCGCGGCGTGTTGGAGATGCTGGACTGCGTCGTGGAGTCCTGCGCGACGAAGGAAGAGGCCCTCCGGTGGATGGCCCTCGGCAAGCGCGCCGTCATCTTGCTCGACGTGAACCTGCCGGACGGAAACGGCCTCGAGATGGTCGAGGAGTTCCAGTCCAGCAACCCGAACAACCCGATCATCTTGATGACCGGCGAGGTCGCGCTCGAGGCGGTGGTCACAGCCACGCTGGCCGGCGCGTTCGACTTCATCTCCAAGGCGGACCCGGCGCAGTTTCAGAACCGGGTGCTGATCTCGACCCGCAACGCGCTCGCGTCCATGGCGCTCGAGGCGCAGCCGGCGCCCAGCCAGGCGATCGGGGGCGACGCGCCGCGCCGCACCCGCATCATCGCCGGTTCGTCGAACATGAAGGAGGTGCTCGCTGACATCGAGAAGCTCGGTTCGTCCAAGGTCAGCGTGCTGATTCAGGGCGCCAGCGGCACCGGCAAAGAGGTGGTCGCGCACGCGATCCACGAGACCGGCCGGCGGGGCAGCGGCCCCTTCGTCGCGGTGAACTGCGCGGGCATCCCCGACACGCTGCTCGAGAGCGAGCTCTTCGGCTACGAGCGCGGCGCGTTCACCGGCGCCGTAGCGCGGCGCATCGGCCGTTTCGAGGCGGCGCACCAGGGGACGATCTTCCTGGACGAGATCGGCGAGATGTCGCTGCCGCTGCAGGCGAAGCTGCTCCGCGTGGTCCAGGACGGTCGCTTCGAGCGCCTGGGCGGCACGCAGACCGTGGAGGTGGACGTCCGGGTGCTCTCGGCGACCAACCGCAACCTGACGGAGATGGTGGCGGAGGGGACCTTCCGCGAGGACCTCTACTATCGCATCGCCGTGTTCACGCTGACCCTGCCCGCGCTGGCCGATCGAAAGGTCGACATCGCGCCGCTGGTGCACCACTTCCTGCGCGCGGCGTCGGTCGAAGAGGGCAAGGACGAGCCGCAGATCTCGAGCGAGGTGATGCAGCTGCTGGAGACCCACCCGTGGCCCGGCAACGTGCGGCAGCTGCAGAACGTGATCAAGCACGCGGTGGTCGTGGGCGACGGGCGATGGGTCACGATCAACGACCTGCCGGGCTCGTTCACCCGGCAGCTGCCCGAGTCGCTGGACGTGCGACCGCGGAGCAAGCCCGACCTGCACATGTTGCCGCCCATGCCCGAGGGCGCGTCGGTCTCGTCACGGCTCGACGCGGCGCTCGCCTACGCGTTCCCCAACGCGCAGGTCCTGCCGAACATGGACGACCTGGAGGGCTCGGCGATCCGCCTCGTGATGAAGCGACTCGAGGGCAACCGCAAGAAGAGCGCACAGGTGTTGGGCATGAGCCGAGCGACGCTCTACCGTCGGCTGGACGGGGAGCTTCGCGGCGGCAAGCGGCGCGGTCCCCCCGCGAGCTGACGCCGGCCGTCAGGGCCGACGCGGCTCCTGGGTCACCTCTCCAGCGTCGCGCGCACAGCGGCGGCCGCGCCCGCGTCAAGGGCGCCGGACGACTCGACCAGCTTCAGCAGCTCGAGCGAGAGCGCTCGATGGATGTCAGCGTGTGACGGCCGGGCTGCGAGCGCGCGCAGGTGCGCGCTCAAGGTGCCGGCGTCGCCGCGCCCCACAGCGCCGGTGAGGCCGTCGGCCAGGGTCGCGCCGGGCCGGACGCTGGCGCCCTGGACGGCGGCCAGCGCGGTCGACGCGAGGTGCAGCAGCGCAGGCCGCACGGCGTCCGGCGGCATCCCCGCGTCCGCGCACAGCGCCTCGCCCAGCGACAGCAGGGCCACCAGGTCATTGGCGACCACCGACGCGGCCGCGTGGTAGGCCGCCCGCCCTGCCGCGGGAACGCTGGCGGGCTCGCCACCGACGGCGACCGCGATCTGCCGCGCTCGCTCCACGGCGGCCGGCTCGCCGTCCACCGCAAAGAAGGCGCCCCGCAGCGCGGCGGTCGCCCGGAGGCACCAGCCCCCATCCTCGGGGTTCGGCAGGCTCAGCGGGTCCGCGATGGCGGCCAGGGGGTGACACGATCCCAACGCCGCGGCTGGCAGCCCAGCCGGCGCGCCCTGCCCGGTCGATACGACCCGCAGCGCGTCGACCGGCGCCACGCCGCTCAGGTGGAGCCACACCGCGGCGCTCTCGCCGGAGCGCCGCGGCTCGGGCGCGCCACGCGCGGGCTCACCACGGGCGGGCTCCGCGCCGCCGTGGCGCGCGCGTGAGAGCTGCGCGCTAGCGGCCGCGATGTCGCGATCCGCCGTGGCGATGCAGACCAGCGGCAGATCCGCCACCACCGCCCCGACCGGCGCAGCCGAGCCGGCCGGGATCGGCGATGAGACCGTCTCGACCACGTGCACGCCGGAGGGCCCCAGCGCGGCCCGCAGCCGCCGCCGCCGCTCGGCCCGTCGGCAGACCAGGGTGACGTGGGGCGCGCCAGCGTCGGCCAGCGCGAGGGCCAGCGCGGTGCCCGCGCGGCCCGCGCCCACCACCGCGAGAGGGGGCAGCGTGCTGGCGGCCGCCTGTGCAGCCGAAGCGACGTGCGGACCACGTGACGCGGATCCGGCGGGCGGAGGGCTCATGGCGCCTCCTCCAGGCCGTAGAGGCGCCGCGCCGCGATGACCGCGCCCACCTGTCGGGGCAGCCAGGTCGGCACCTGGCCGGCCGCCAGCGCCGCGCGCGCCGCGGTGGAGCTGACGTCGGGCAGGGAGAAGGCCGGCATGAGCTCGCCGTAATCGTCGAAGCCAGGGCGCGCGATCAGGACCGGCGGCGCGAGGGCCGCGATGTCGTCGAAGCGGTGCCACCGGTCACGAACCGCGAGCTGATCGCTGCCGATGACCAGGCGAAAGTACGTGGCCGGGTGTTCGCGGCGCAGGCGGGTCACCAGGTCGAAGGTGCGCCCAGAGCTTCGCGCCTCGTCGTCCCGCACCGCGACAGCGTCGCCAAAGAGGCCAAACGCCGCGTGGCACAGCGCCAGGCGGTCCGTGAAGGACGTGGGGGACTTGCCCAGGGGATGGCGCGCGACCGGCAGCACCCAGACCGCGTCCACGTCGCACACGCTGAGCACACCAGCGACCGCGAGCACGTGAGCCACGTGGGGCGGGTCGAAGGTGCCGCCGAAGAGCGCCACGCGTGTCGGCGCCGCGCCGGGCCGGTCCCCTGGACTCACGCCAAGACGCCCCGGCGTCGGGGGTAGCGCAGGTGGGGCCGGACCCTGCTGGCGAAGCGACGCTCGTTGTCGGCGAAGTCCGCTGTGGCAGCGTCGAGGGTGCCCCCGGCCTCCAACACCTCGCGCGCGAGCGTGTTGCCCATAAGCAGATCCATCGCCGGGATGTCCGTGACGAACTCATAGGCCTCGGCCCGCCAGGCGAAGATCTCGGGCGCCACCCGCATCGCGGCCGCGATGACCGCGAGGCCGGCCCGAACCGACGCCAGGGCGTCTCGGTCCGTACACCGCAGGGCGGCGCCCGCGCACACCTGGCGCCCCCACTTCTGAAACGTGGGCTCAAAGAGCAGCGGGCGCGCGCTGAGCCCCGGCCCTGCGAGCGACTCGATCGCCTCACACAGCGCCCGTGCATCGACCCCCGGCGCGCCGACCACCTCGAAGGGCCGCGTGGTGCCGCGACCCTCGGAGAGGTTCGTCGCCTCCACCAGACAACCGCCTGGGTAGAGCACCGCGGTGTCGACCGTCGGCATGTTGGGCGAGGGCGGCGTCCAGGCGGGGGCACCGGCGAAGGGCTCCTGCTCGTCCAGGTAGCGCCCCACCTGCCAGCCCTCGCACGCCACCACGTCGAGCGTCGCCGCCAGCCCGGCCTCGGCGCGGTAGAGCGCCGCGACCTCGGCGACCGTGAGCCCGTGGCGCTGCGGCAGGTCGATCCAGCCGACAAAGGAGCGAAACGCCTCCGGCACTCCGTTGCCCTCGACGCGCTCGCCGCCCAGTGGGTTGGCGCGGTCCAGCACCAGGACCGGCACGTCGCGAGCGGCGCACGCGTCGAGCGCCATGCACAGGGTCGCCGCGTACGTGTAGTAGCGCGCCCCCACGTCCTGGACGTCGAAGACCAGCACGTCGACGCCCTCGAGCGCGTTCGGCCGGAGCGCCAGCGTGTCCTCGCTGTCCCCGTAGAGGCTGTCGACCGGCAGGCCGAAGATCGGGTCATGGCCGGGCTCCACGCCGATCATGTCCTGGGCCGTGGCCCACACGCCATGCTCGGGCCCGTACAGCCGCACCACGTCGACCCCGGCCGCGCGCATGGCGTCGACGATGTGCAGGTGGCGGCCCGCCTCGCGCACGAGCGACGTGGGGTTGCACACCACGCCGACGCGCCGGCCCATGAGCGCGCGCCAGCCGTCGGCGTGGGCGAGCTCGGCGCCACAGCGATAGGCCCTTGCGCTGGGGGATGGCGAAGGCGTGGGGGCGTGGGACATGCGGCCTCTTGAGGGAGCGAGGGTTGGCGCCGAACAGGGTTGGCGCGGGACAGAGCGGGCGCGGGACAGAGTGGGCGCAGAGCGGGGTGGGCGCGGGACAGAGTCGGCGCTGGACGGGGGCTACGAGGGCGCGTCGTCGTCCCCGCCCGGGAAGCGCAGGATGCGGAGCTCGCCCTCGCCTTCCTCCCGGAACACCTCGATCTCTTTGACGTTGGCGAGATTGACGTAGAGCGAGGGCTCCGTCTCGCGCTCGTTGCGCAGGGCGATGAAGCCGCTGTCGACCGCGTCGATGACGCCGATGACGGAGGTGTCTTCGTCGTCGAACTGCACGACCCACACCTTCTGCCCGATCAACCGCTTCATGCACCCTCCCACCGTGTCGGCATGGTAGGCGCGGCGACTGCACCCGACAACATCGTCGCGCCACGCCCCGCCAAGGTCCCCGCGCGGCCCAGCGCACGGCGCCCGTCGGCGCGCTGCTTTGAGCTCGCACCAAAGACAGCCGGGCCCCCGCCGGCGCCAAGGCGCGACCTCCCGGGACCACGTGCGCTGCGAATCTTGACAGCACACGAGGCCGAACGGCAGGCTGCGCCGACAGCCCCGGAGACCACTGTGTTCCATCGCCGCACACCCATCGCTCCCCAGACCACGCCGCGCACTCGCGTCGCGTGCGAGCGCCGCTGTTGTGCCGAGCCCGAGGCGCGCACGACCTGCGCCTGTCCAGGGCCCTGGCGCGTTCAAGCACGTTGGTGAGACTCCGACACGCGGCGCCAGGGCACCCCATCTCTCGCGGGCCATCTCTCGCGGGACCACCCGTCTCACGCCAGGCCCCACGTCACCCCCGCTGCACGGCCATGACCTGCAGGACGCACGACCGACCTTGGGCCCACTGAGCCGCACCCGTGACACGATCTGAGCCTCCGCAGGCCCCCACCACGATCGACGAACACACCCAAGAACTTCACCACAACGCAGGAAAATAGGCGGGTTAGCCCGCCCACCCTGGACGCGCGTCGGCACGCACCCCATGTTTCACTTGAAACAACCGCACCCTAGACGCCCTGCGACCCGGACAACGAGGACACCATGACGACCACCTCTCCCCAGACCGCCCTCGATCTCAACTACGTGCAGATGGACGAGGTCGCCGACTTCATCTCCCGCACCGAGGCCTACGAGCGCGGCGACGTGTCGGCGGACGAGTATCGGGCCTACCGGCTGACCCGCGGCGTGTACGGCCAGCGCCAGGACGGCGTGTACATGATGCGCGTCAAGATCCCCGGCGGCCTGCTCTCGCCCACGCAGGCCCACAAGATCGCTGAGCTTCTCGACGAGGCCAAGCTGGGCTTCGGCAACATCACGACGCGCTCGAACATCCAGATCCACCACGTGGAGCCCGACACCGTGCCGAAGTGGAAGGCGCGGCTGAACGAGGGGGGCATCAGCCAGGTCGACGCCTGTGGCAACGCCGTGCGCACCGTGACCCAGGACGCAGACGCTGGCCTCGCCGCGGACGAGGTCTTCGACACGACGCCCTACATGCAGGCCATCACCCGCTTCTTCCTGGACCACCCGCGCGCCCGGCTGATGCCGCGGAAGTTCAAGATTGCCCTGTCGACCTCGAGCGCCGACCGGGGGCTCACCGCCATCCACGACGTCGGCCTGGTGGCGGTGGCCGGAGACGACGGCAAACCCGCGTTCCGCGTGGCCGTCGGTGGCGGTCTGGCGTCGATGCCGCAGAACGCCCTGGTGCTGCACGAGCAGTGGCCGGCGGAAGACGTGCTCACGCCGATCCTCGCCGCCATCGACCTGTTCCAGGATCACGGCAACCGCCGCGTGCGCTCCAAGGCCCGCATCAAGCACGTGCTGCGCAAGCTCAAGGCCGAGAAGTTCAGCGCCCTGTACCAGACCTACCTCGACAAGGTGCTCGCCGATCCGCCGCCCAAGGTCGAGGCGCAGACGGAGCTGTGGCAGCACACGCCGTGGGACCTCTCGCTGCCCAACGATGACCTCGCCAGGCAGAGCGGGCTCGCGCTGTGGGCGCGCTCGTCGGTGCGCAAGACCCGGCTGCCCGGCAAGGTCTTCGTCACGGTGCGCTTCGACAACGGCGGCCGGGTCACGGGCGACGACCTGCGTACGCTCGCCGACATCACGCAGCGCTACGGCGACGGGCTGGTGGTGCTCACCGTGCACCAGAACGTCATGCTGCGCGCGGTGGACGTGGACGCCCTGCCCCGCCTCTTCGCCGAGCTCAACGCGGCCAACCTGGCGCGGCCAGGGGCGCTCTGGGGCAGCAACGTCACCAGCTGCCCCGGGACCAGCACCTGCAACCTGGGCATCACCCACAGCCGCAACCTGGCCAACAAGCTGCAGGGCGTGCTCGAGAGCCGGGAAGACACCGACGTGCGCATCAAGATCAGCGGCTGCCACAACAGCTGCGGTCAGCACCACATCGGCACGGTCGGCTTCTACGGCGCGGTCAAGCGCATCGACGGCCGGCCCGCCCCGCACTACCGCCTGCTCGTCGGTGGCGGGGTCGACAGCGAGGGTGCCGCGTTCGGGACCACCTACGGTCTGGTGCCTGCCCACCGCGCCCCTGAGGCGCTGGAGCGTCTGCTGAAGTGGGCCGACAGCCAGGCGACCGAGGGCGAGAGCGCGGGCGCCGTGCTGCGGCGCTCGACCAAGGAGCAGCTCGACCCTGTCGTGGGGGACCTGTTCAAGCTGGGGACCGACGAGCTGACCGACGCCGACTTTGTGGACATCGGCCTCGACGAGCCCTTCCAGGTGATCAAGCGCGCCGGTGAATGCGCAGCGTAACTCGCATGTTGACCTGACCTTGCGCGAACCCGCCCGCCGGCTCGCGCATCTCCCTGGGAGCCTTGGCTCCAGGAGGACTCCATGACGTTGAAGACCCCTGCCCCGCCGGACGTCGCGGCGCGCGCCAAGCCCCGCTCCGGCGGCGGCATGAGCCGGCTCAAAGAGCTGGAAGCCCAGAGCATCTACATCTTGCGCGAGGCCTACCGGCACTTCGACTCGCTCTGCATGCTGTGGTCTATCGGCAAGGACTCGACCGTGATGCTGTGGTTGGCCCGCAAGGCCTTCGCAGGTGAGGTGCCGATTCCCCTGGTGCACGTCGACACCAGCTACAAGATCCCAGCGATGATCGAGTACCGAGACCGCGTCGCGCGCGAGTGGGGGCTGACGATGATCGTCGGTCAGAACGAAGAGGCGCTCGCCGACGGCATGAACCACACCCGGGGTCGCCTCAAGTGCTGCAGCGCGCTCAAGACCGAGGCCCTGCGCCGCACCCTGGACGGCACCGGACCGCGCAAGCGCATGAACGCGGAGGGCGTGTACGAGCGGGACTGGAACCCGCGCCCCTACAACGGCGTCATCGTGGGCGCGCGGGCCGACGAAGAGGGCAGCCGGAGCAAGGAGCGCTACTTCTCGCCGCGCGGTGAGCAGAACGACTGGGACGTCGCGGAGCAGCCGCCGGAGTTCTGGAATCAGTTCAAGACCCGCTTTGCGCCCGGCACGCACGTGCGCATCCACCCGCTGCTCGACTGGACCGAGATCGACCTGTGGGTCTACATCGCCCAGGAGCAGATCCCGATCATCGACCTGTACTACGACAAGGGCGCCGGCACCCGGTACCGGTCGCTGGGCTGCGAGCCGTGCACGGGCAACATCGTGAGCACGGCGCAGAACCCGGAGGAGGTGGTCGCCGAGCTGCGCGTCATCAACACCCCCGAGCGCGCCGGTCGTGCCCAGGACGCCGAGGATCCTCACGCGATGGAGAAGCTCCGTCGCACGGGGTACATGTAGGAGGGGACCATGACGCCCCAGTTCAGCGCGCAGGCCGCAGCGACCGCTGTGAAGCAGCGCCCCACACAAGACGCGCCCAGCGCGCCCCCCTCTCCGGAGCTCACCGTGGCACAAGCGCAACCGTCGCCAGACACCTCGTCGGCCGATCCTCGGGCGACGCAGACCAACGTCGAGGCCGTGGCTGAGCGGGAGCTGCTCCAGGTGGTGACCGTCGGCCACGTGGACCACGGCAAGTCGACCCTCGTCGGTCGGCTGATGGTGGACACAGAGACCATCCCGCCCGCCAAGGTGCAGGCCGTGCGCGACCTCTGCGAACGTCAGGGCAAGATGTTCGAGTTCGCCTTTCTGCTCGACGCGCTGGAGGCGGAGCGCGAGCAGGGCATCACCATCGACAGCGCGCGCTCCTTCTTCCAGACCGAGAAGCGGGACTACATCCTGGTCGACGCGCCGGGCCACGTGGAGTTCCTGCGCAACATGGTCTCCGGCGCCGCGCGCACCGAGGCGGCCCTGCTGCTGCTGGACGCGAACGAGGGCATCCGCGAGAACTCGCGCCGCCACGGCAAGCTGCTGAGCCTGCTGGGCGTCAAGCAGATGGTCGTGGTGATCAACAAGCTCGACCTCATCGACTTCGACCAGGCCCGCTTCGAGCACCTGATCGAGACCTACGGCGCCTTCCTGGCCGACTGCGGCATCACCCCGACGCACTGGGTGCCGGTGAGCGCGCGCGGCGGTGAGAACGTGGTGTTCCGCTCCGACAAGCTGAGCTGGTGGGAGGGGCCGACGCTCATGGAGGCGCTCGACAGCCTGCAGCGCGCTCCGGGCCTGCTCGAGGGTCCGCTGCGCATGCCGGTGCAGGACGTCTACAAGTTCAACCGCAAGGGCAACGACGAGCGCATGATCGTGGGCCGCGTCGACAGCGGCGTGCTGCGCGTGGGTGACGAGGTGTGCTTCAGCCCCAGCGGCAAGTCGAGCCGCGTGAAGGCGCTGCGCGTGTTCTCGGCGCCAGACCCCGTGGCGGCGGCCGCCGGCGAGAACGCGACCGTGGTGCTCGAAGACGAGCTCTTCGTGCCTCGCGGCGAGATGATGCACCACGTCGGTGGGGCGCCGCTGACCGGGCAGCTGCTGCGCGGCCGGATCTTCTGGCTCGGCAAGCGCGCGCTGCGTGTGGGCGGTGTCTACGGGCTGCGGCTCGGGACGGCGGAGCTGGAGTGTGAGGTCGTGAGCGTGCCGAACACGACCGACGCGGCGACGCTCCAGACCCTCTACGACGCCTCGTCGGTCGAGCGGAACCAGATCGCCGAGGTGGAGCTGCGGCTGACGCAGCCCATCGCGGCGGACTTCGACGGCGGCTGCCCACAGACACGGCGCTTCGTGCTGCTCGACGGCTACGACCTCTGGGGCGGCGGGCAGCTGCTCTCGCTGGAGCCGCTGCCGCGGGAGGGCCGCCGGGCGGTCGACTTCCTGGACGACTTCGCGTGGACCCCGCAGCCCGTGGCGGCTGCGCGCTGGGCTGAGCTGCACGGCCACGGCGCCGGGCTCGTGGTCCTGGCGGGGGACCGCGGCCAGGGCAAGGCGGCGCTCGGACAGGCGCTGGTGACCCAGCTGGTGGACGCCGGCGTGCACGCCGTGCTGCTCGACAGCGCCAACGTGCTGGGCGACGCCCCACGGGACACCAGCCTCGACACCGCCCGCGAGCAGCTCGCGCAGCAGCTCAGCCGGACCCTGGCGCCGCTGCTGGGCGCGGGGCTGCTGGTGGTGGCGACGACCAACAGCATCGGGCTCGCCGACCACGCCTTCTTGCAGGAGCATCTCGCCGTGCCGCAGCTGTCGGTGTTGCTCAGCCCGGATCGAAACGCCAGACTCGTCGACGCCGACGTCCAGGTCTTTGGCGCGTCGAACCCCGAGCAGACCGCACGGGAGCTGACCGCGCGGGTCCGCGCTCTGGTGAACCACGAAGCAGCCGCTACCGACGCTCGTTGACCGCTTGACCCGGCCGCCCAGCGCGCTGAGGGCTCGCCTGTGGCGGGGCACGCTCGCCGCGCTCCTGGGCGTGGTGCTGAGCGCGTGCAGCGGCGGCACGCAGGTCGTGCACAAGCTCGACCCGGACAAGATCAAGCTCGGAAAGCCGCGACATCAGGCCGTGCGCGGCACCAAGGCGTCGCTGGAGGTCCCCGAGGGCTTCGAGCGGGTGGCCGACCGCGTCTGGGCGGTCAAGCAGCGCGGCGGCCTGGTGATGGTGCTGAACGTCGTCCGCACACCGGCGCCCAAGGGCGGCTTGGAGATCTGGCTGCGCATGCGCATCCAGGCCGTGCAGCGGAGCGGGCAGGCGGGGATCACGCGCAACGACGCGGTGGAGCTCGGCGATCTCGACGGTCGCTATGTCGAGGCCGTCGAGGTCGTCGGACAGCACCGGCGCGCGCTCTTCCTCGTCGCGGCCGAGACCGAGGACGGCGTCTACGTGGCCTCGGTCTACATGCCCGTGTCGCTCTACAAGCGCTTCGGCGCGGCGGTCGCGACCACAGTGAAGTCCCTGCGCGTCGCGCGCTGAGCGCTCAGTGGCCGCCCGAGCCACCGGGCTTGGCGTTCCAGATGCGCAGGCAGAGCAAGAAGCCGATGACCGCGAAAGGCAGCAGGAAGAGCGGCCAGTAGGACCACGACTTCGAGGTCAGGAAGCCGAGCGAGAGCGACTGCACGCCGGTGCCCAGGTACACGAAGCCGTCGATGACCCCCACCGCCGTGCCGGCGCCCTTGCGACCGCCGAAGTCCATGGTCGCGGTGCCGGAGAGCAGGCCGTGGGTGCCGATGACGCACAGGCTCATGAGGAAGACGAGCGTGCCGAGCAGGTAGGGCGAGAGCGGCAGCACCGGGCGGACCTTGAGCTTGCGCTTGTCACCCGCGCGCTGCTTGGTCATGGGATCGGGGAGCTTGAGCTGGAGCTCCTTGCCGGCCCGTAGCACGGTCGCGGGGATGAAGCCCTGCGAGGGCGCGCCGGTGCCCTGGGCGCTCGACTTCGTGGTGCAGGCGCAGCGCTTGCTGTCCCACTTCGACTCGACGCACTGCGCCGGCCAGCACTTGACCGCCGTGGCGGCTTGGGCCCAGCCCTCGATCTTCTGGCCGCCGAGCTCGAGCACCTTGTCGCCAGCCTCCAGGCCGATGCCCGCCTTGGCGTAGCCCACCTCGTTGGCCGGCTCTCCCAGGGTGAAGAACATCAGCCCCGTGCACACGGCGAGCGCGGCGTAGAGGCCACCCGCGGCCGGACCGCGGCGCGACTGGAAGACCAGGTCCGACACCCAGCCGGCGACGTTGCCGCCAATGACGCCGGCGATGAAGAGGATGCCGCCCCAGCCCCCCTGGACGAAGGGCGCGAGGAAGCTGAGCAGGGCCATGGCCGCCAGGAAGGCGCGCCGACGCCCCTGCGAGCGGGAGGCGAGGAAGCCGCTGACCGCCGCGACGCCGAACATGACGCCGATGAGCCACACGTGGGTCCACTGCCCGTACGCCAGGTAATGGTTGCTGGGCAGGACCCACACCTCTTTGGCGTAGATGGGGAACCAGTGCATGACGCCGTTGCGCAGGATGCCGGTGCAGAACTCGATGAGCGCCACGGTCATGATGATCGGGTGGGTCAGGATCTGCTTGAAGAGCTGCAGGGTGGGGATCGGCTCGTCCGACGTGTCCCCGCTGGAGGCGTCGCCGGTGTCGAAGTCCTCGTGACCGGCGCCGCTCGGCTGGTTGCGGAGCAGCCCCAGCTCGACGAAGAACATGATCGCCAGCAGCAGCGAGGGCGCCGCGAACACGACCCACTGGCTCCCCGGCCCCAGCTGGGCGGTGGCGAGTTTGAGCAGCCAGCCGTTGACGGTGAAGGCCAGGAAGATGCCGGAGCTGATCATGGTGCCGAAGATGCCTGAGAACCCGCCCCGTTCCCCGACGTGGAACCAGTTGGCGTTGACCTTGACGATGCTCACCGCGCCGAAGGACTGGAAGTACATGTTGACCGCGTAGAGCGCGCTGAAGGTCACCACCATGCTCTCGCGTCCCGCCTCGGGATCCGCCAGCAGGCCGTTGAGATAGAAGGCCATGACGAGGTTGGCGACGGCCGAACCGGCGGACGCCAACAAGATGCCCAGCCGGCCGCCGAGGCGGTCCACCAGCGGGCCGTTGATGAGGAAGGCGAAGGCGTAACAGAAGGTGCCCGCGGCGAAGATGATGCCGAAGTCCTCCTTGGTCATCAGGTCGCCGAGCGAGGTCTTCGCCACCGTCAGGTTGTAGCGCCCCATGTAGAGGAACGCGTACGTGAGCCCCATGGGAAACCAGTTGAGAAACCGGCGTGTACGGAACGCAGAGGTGTGCTGCGGGACGGCCATGGTGTGGACCTCGGTGCGAGAAGACGTGGGGACCGCATAGCCCGGTCCCCCGCTCCGTGACAAGGGCGACCTGCCGCCGTCTGCGAGAATGCTCACCCCGCGCGGCGCCGACTGCGTGGCTGAACACCTTTCTTCCCGCGCGCGGGCATGGCAGCGTGCGGGACATGAGTGACGCTCCACCCCGCCCTGCCCCCGATCGCCGCGCGCTGAGCGCGGGGCTGCTGCTGCCCGGCGCGGGCCAGGCGCTTCGCGGCGACTGGCTGAGCGGCGCCGCGGTGGCGCTGGCGACCCTGTTCTTCTGGCTCGCGGCCGCGATCGAGGTCGTGGTGCACAACCGCGACGGCTACCCTGCTCCGCTGGCGCTGTGGGAGGCGCTGGGGGAGCTGAGCTGGCCGCTCACCCTGGTGCCGCAGCTGGCGTACGCCGTGGTGTGCGCGCTCTCTGTCCACGTCGGAGCCGCCTGGTTCGCCCAACACCGCGGGCGCCCACACGCTGAAGGAGAGACCCCATGAGGATCGTAGACAAGCCCTGGGGACACGAAGAGATCTGGGCCGAGACGGCTCGTTACGCCGGCAAGTTCCTTATCATCCGCGCAGGCGAGGAGCTGTCGCGCCAGTATCACGAACAGAAGGAAGAGACGGTGTGCGTGCTCGACGGCCGGCTCCGGCTAGAGCTGGGGCGCAAGCCGAACATCGAGATCCGCTACCTCGACCCGGGCGAGAGCTTCCACGTGGCGCCGGGGACGGTGCACCGCTTCTGTGCCGACGAGGTCGACGTGCGGCTGGTCGAGGTGAGCACGCCCGAGCTGGACGACGTGGTCCGGCTCGAGGACCGCTACCGCCGCTAGCGCCTGTGAGCGCTCGGTCGAAAAACGACGTGGATCCAGGCCTGGAAGTCCGTGAGACGGGGGCTTGGGATCCGCTGCCCCTTCCTTGTCCGCGATCTCGCTGACCGGTACATTCGGCCCCGTCTCGTGCAGGTTCGGCCGCGCCCGGTCGACTGTGAGCAGGAACGCCGATGTCCGACGCCACGCCCAGCCCCGTGCAGCCACCCTCCACCGAGGACATCGGCAAGCTGATCGCCCAGCTGCGCGACGATCAAACGGAGGCGGTCCGCGGCGAGGTCGCAGACCGGCTGGTGGTGTTCGCTGCCCAAGAGCAGCACCCGCGGGCCAAGGGCGCGCTGCTCGAGCGTGCGGCGGGGCTGGTCACCGATCACGACGACGAGCGCGCCGGGCTGCTGCTGCGCGAGTCGTTCCGGCAGCACCCGCGCTACGACGTGGGCGTGCGCCTGTGCGAGCTGGTGCAGGACGACGAGTCGCTGACGCGGCTCGGGCGGATCGGGCTGCTCTTCGACGCGACGGCGGCGCTGGCGCCAGAGGACGAGCGTCCCTGGGCGCTGCTGCGCGCCGCGCGGGTGCACGTGGAGCAGGGCCACGGTCGGCGCGCGCTGGCCGCGCTGGACGCCCTCGGGACACCGATGGAGGCCATGGCCGACGACCCGCGGGACCTCCGGGACATCGCGCAGTCGCAGGTGACCGCCCGCGACGAGATGCTGACCTCGAAGCGCATGGAGATCGCGGAGGCCACCGACGACGAGCGGGGTCGCGTGCTGCTCGAGTACGCGCAGCTGCTCCTGGCCGGCGACGAGCCGCTGACCGACGCCTGCATGGTCCTGGCTGACGCCGTGGACGCCGGCGCGAACCGCGAGGAGGCCGCCCCGCTGTGGGCTGAGGTCGCGCGCGCGGTGGGCGATCCCGAGATGCTGGGCCGCGCCCTGGCCGCCTCGCTGGAGTGTGACCAGCCGATGCACGAGCGGCTGCGCACGGCCGACGAGCTGGCCAACCGGGCCGGCATCGACGTGGACCAGCCCGACGTGGCCCGGCGCGCGCTCGAGGTGCTCCACGAGGCGCTGCCGACGGACCTCGGCGTGCAGGCCCGACTGCTGGCCCTGCGCGCCATCGCTGGCGACGCCGCGTCGAAGCAGCACCTGGACCAGCTCCGCCTGCACACCGTCAAGGAGCGGGATCGCGACGCCGAGGCGCTGGTGTGTCTGGCGCTGGCCCGCGTGGCCATCCATGGCTCCGACGCCGCCCAGGCCGAACGCTTCATGCGGCGCGTGCGCACCCTGGACCCGCGCAACGCGGACGCCCTCGACTTCTTCGAGCGGCTGTACACGGAGTCCGGCGATCACAAGCGGCTGTACATGGTGCTGAGCCACCGGCTGCCAGGAGCCGTGGGCGACGCGGCGCTCCGCATGGCGCGGAGCATGGCGGAGCTGGCCGAGGGGCCGATGCAGAGCCCCGAGCGGGCGGTGGAGTCGTGGCACCGGGTGCTGGCGCTCGCGCCGGGGGACGCGGCCGCGACCACGGCGCTCGCCGCGCACTACGAGCGCGCGGGGCGTTGGGCTGAGCTGCGTGACCTGCTCGCGAGGCTGGCGGAGTCGGCGGGCGCCGCGGGCGACAAGGCGGCGCAGTCGGACGCGCTGGCCCGTCGGGCCGCGCTCCACGGGCCGCAGGCGGCGCTGGCCGACCCGCGGGTGCACCTGCACCTGTGGCGGCAGGTGGTCGCGCTGACACCGGATCGCGACGGTGCCGACGCGGCGCTCGACGGCGCGCTGCGCGCCCAGGGCCAGCTGGCGGAGCTGGCAGACCGGCTCCAGGCGCGCCTCGCGGACAGCGACGCAGGTCGCGACGCCGCGCGGACGCTGCTCCCCCTGGCCCTCGACGAGCTCGACGACGAGGCGCGCGCCCGCGCGGCGCTGGCGACCCTGGCCGACTCCGACGCCGACCTGACCCTGGTGGAGCGCGCCGCGCGGGCGCTCAGCGACGATCAGCTCTTGCTGTCTTCGCTGCAGCGGCGCCGCGCCGCGTGTGACTCCGACGACGACGCGGTCGAGCTGCTCGAAGAGGCGGCCGCCCTGGCGGCGTGGGCCCTCGACGACCGGCCGCGCGCGATCGCGCTCTTCGAGGATCTGCGCAGCCTGCGCCCCACGCATCCGGCGGCCCTGCGCGGGCTCGCCCGGCTCTACGCCGCCAAGGGCGACGTCGACGCGCAGATCGGCGCCATCCGCGCGCTGCTCGCGGAAGACATCGACGAGGGGGAGCGGGTCGGCCTGCTCGCGTCCCTGGTCCGGGCCCTGGCGGAAGGCAAGGGCGATCTGGAGGCGGCGCAGGCCGCTGTGGACGAGCTCAAGTCGCTCCGCCCCGACACGCCGCTCGCGGCCGAGATCGCGGAGCGAGCAGCGCTGGCCTCCGGTGACCTCGCGGGCCTGCGGGCGGCCATGGGGCCCGGCAAGGACGGAGCAACCCGGTGTGTCGAGCGGCTCGAGGCCCTCGCCGCCGACGCCGAGGGGCGCGCCGCGGTCGACGCGCTGCTGGCGGCGGCGCAGGTCAGCGCCGACGAGCTCGAGTCCCCGGAGCGGGCGACGGAGTTCGCCGGGCTCGCGCTCGCCCACGCCGACGGCGTCGACGGTGAAGCGGGGGACGCCTTGGTCGACCGGGCCGCCACGGCCCTGCTGGGGTACGCACGGTCCACGGACGACGCCGCGTGGCAGGAGCAGGCGCTGCAGGCGCTGAGCCGGCGCGGGCCCACCGACGGCCGTGCCGGCGTCGCCCGAGAGCTGGCCGAGCGGGCCGAAGACCGAGACGACTGGGCCGACGCACGCGCGTCCTGGCTCACCGCCGTGGCCGCGGCGACCGACCCGGCGACGCTGGTCTTGGACGCGGACCGGCTGTGTGAGGCCGCGGAGCGTTGCGACGACGGGGCTGGCGTCATCGCCGCCATCGCAGACGCGGCGCAGCGCCACGACGCCGCAGACACCACGCGACCCGCGCTGCTCGCCGCCGCGACCTGGGCAGCGGGCGGCGGCGTCACCCTCGACGCAGCGCTCGCGTTGGTCGACAGCCTCCTGGCGGACGGCGACGCGGTCGACGCGCTTCAGGTCCGAGAGCTGGTGCTCACCGAAGCCGGCCGCTGGTCGGAGGTCGTGACGACCGTGGAGCGGCTCGCGGGCTGCGCCGACGCGGAAGAGCGGGTCGAGGCCCTGCGCCGGGCCGCCGGGGTCAGCGCGGGCGTCGCCAACGACGCGGCCAAGGCGGCGACGCTGTACGCGGCGGTCATCGAGGCGGCACCCGACGACGAGGACGCGTGGGCGGGGCGGCTCGCCGCGCTGGAGCGCGCGGGCGACGAGCCCGGGCTTCGCGAGGCCCTCGACGCCTACCTGGCGACCGCCGTGGGGAGCGCCGCGGCGCGCGCCGCCGCCGGCGTGCGGCGGGTCGAGCTGACGGACGACGCGCCAGACGAGACGGTCGCGCGCGTCGCGGCGGCGCTCCTGCCGGCCACGGTCGAGCGCGGCGCCCTGAGCGACGACGAGGAGCTGCTGCTCACCGTCGCCGCGGCGCGGCTCGACGTGCCGGAGCAGGCCAAGGCCATGGCTGAGCTGCTGCTGCCGGTGGTGCGGGCCCACAAGCGATGGGACGAGGTGCTCCGCTGCCGGGAGATCCTGGACGCGGACGTGGAGCCGGGATCCGCGGCCCACGTCGCCGCGCTGATCGATCAGGCCGAGCTGGCGCACAACCACAGCGACGACGGCGACGCCGCCCTCACCAAGGCCCTGGCCGCGGTGTCCCACGGCGGTGAGGACGTGGACGTGTGGCGGCGCGCGCTGGCCATCGGCGACGCGCGCGGAGACGCCCGACTGGACGCAGCGCTCGACGTCGCTGCGGGCCTCGCGGCCGGCGAGGCGGTCGACGACACGGCGCGCGGCGCGCTGCTGCGCCTGGCCGCCGAGCGTGGCGCTGCCGACGCCGACGCATCGCGGGGGCAGTCCCGGGCGGCGGCGGCGTGGAGCGCGCTGATCGCGCTGGACCCGACCGACGACGAGGCCCACACCGCCCTCGAGCTGGCCTACCGGGAGCTGGGAGACTTCGACGCCGCAGCCCTCGCCATCGAGGCGCGCCTGGGGGCGACCGAAGACGCTGACGTCCTGGAACAGGGGTGGCTGCGCCTGGCGTCCCTGCATGGCGACGAGCGCGGCAACCCTGGCGACGCCACCGCGGCGCTGGCCGCCGCCGTCGCGCGGGTGCCCGCCAGCGAGGCGCTGTGGACCGCCTACCTCGACGCGCTGCGCGAGGCCGACGACGAGCGCGCGCTGATCGACGGGCTGAGCGCCCGCATCGCCGCGGCTGAGGCCAACGCCGCCGCGACGGAAGACGCCGAAGCCGTGATCGCCTTGACCCGCCGCGAGCTCGCCGCGGTCGCGTCCGACGCCCAGCCGGCGCTGGCGCTGCGACAGTGGCTGCTGCTGCTGCGCGCGTCGCCCGAAGACGCAGAGCTGGCCACCGGCGCGGCCGCCTCCGTGCTCGCGCTCGCCGCCCCGACCCTGGGCGCAGCGCACCACGCGGACGCGCGCGAGGTCGCCGACGCCCTCGAGCTCCTCGAGGAGCACGACCTGCTCGACGCCGTGCTCGCGGCGCTCGCCGCGGGGCTCAGCGGTGACGACGCGGTCGCCGCCCAGCTGGAGCGGGCCCGCCGCGCTGGCGACGACGCGCGGCGCTTCGCCGCGCTCGCCCAGGCCGTGGTGGCTCACCCCACAGCGGCCGACCTGATCGACGCGCTCACCGAGGCGGCGACGACGGTGGCCGCCTCGGAGGCGTGCGACGCCTGGCAGGCCGCCGCAGCCGCGTGCGACGGCGACGACGCGGTCCAGCATCGCCTGCGCGCCGCGACCGCGGCCCTTCGCGACGCCGACCTGCGGGAAGACGCGCTCGCCTCGCTGGAGTCCCTCTGGCGCGCGCACCCCACGTTGGCTGACTTCGCGGCGCTCACGGACGCGCTCGTGGCCGACGGCCGCGACGCGGAGGCTCGGGCCCTGCGGCTCGAGCGGCTCGAGCTGCCGGACGGCGTCGCCGCTGCGGCGGTGCGGAGCGAGCGGGCCGCCCTCGCGGCGGAGTTCACCGCGGCGGGCGACGTGGACTCGGCGCGCGCGCAGTGGCAGCAGCTGGTCCTCGCGGACGCGACGGACGCGGAGGCGGTCGCAGCCCTGCGCGCGCTCGCGTCCAACGACGACGAGCAGGCGGAGATCGACGCCCTCCTCGGGGCTGCCGCCGCGGGCCTGACCGACGCGAGCGCGCGCCGCACGCTGCAGCAGCAGCTCGGTACGCGCGCGCTGGAGCGGGAAGCCTGGGCCGAGGCCGCGGACCTCTTCGACGCCCTGCTGGCCGAGACGCCCGCCGACGCCGAGACGTGGCAGCTCCGCGACCTCGCCCTGGAGGGTCTCCAAGCGGAGGGCGGCGACGTCACCGATCGGGTCACGGCCCACCTGCGGGCAGGGATCGACGCGCAGACCGACTCGGAGGCGAAGCACAGCCTGCAGCTGCGCCTGGTGGCACACCTCGCCGACGGGGACGCCGACGGGGACGCCGCCGGCGCGTTCGCCGCGGCCAAGGACGCCCTCGAGACGGCCCCCGAGGGAGAGCGCGGCGACGTGCTGCAGCTCGCCGTCGGCCAGTCCCCGAGCGACGAGCTCGCGACCGCCCTGCTGCGGTCGGAGGTGGAGCGCTTCAAGACGTCGGCGCCCGCCCACGCGGCGAGCGCGCTGCGTGCCCTCGCCACCCGGCAGGGGGAGGACGGCGCAGAGGCGGCGCTCGCAGCGCACGCGCTGGCGCCGAGCGACGAGGACGCTGCGCTCCTGCAGTCGCTCTGGGACGCTGGCGCTCGCGCCCCCGACCTGGTCGACGCCCTGGCGACCCTGGCCGACGACGACGCGGCGCGTGCGGCGCTCTACGCCGAGGCCGTCGCCCACCATGGGGCGAACGCCGCGGAGACCTGGCTCACCGCCTGGGCCGACGCAGACACGTCGTCGCTGCAGCCCCTCGCGGAGCGGCTCGCCCGCGCCCCCGGGGACGAGGCTCGCTGGACCTCCCTCGCGTCCCGCGGCACGGATCGCGACGCCCTGCTCGAGGCCCTGCTGAGCGTGTTGGACAGCGCGCAGACGCCGGCTGACCAAGCGCTCCTGCTGGTGAAGGCCGCGGACGTGGCCGAGGCCGGGGACGACGCGGAGACCGCCGCGGAGACCGCCGCGGCCTATCTGAGCATGGCGCTGGAGCGCAATGACGACGCGGCGCTGCGGAGGCGGCGCCGTGAGCTGCTCGCGAAGTCCGGTGACCAGGAGACCCTCGCCGAGGCGCTCGAGGCGGAGGCGGCGAGCGCCGGGGACGACGACGAGAAGGCGGCGCTGCTCGGACGTGCCGTGGACCTGTGGGCCGGCGAGCTGGCCGACCCGAGCCGTGCGCTGACGTTGCTCGACACGCTCGCCGAGCTGCGCCCGGACGACGAGCGTCTGGCGCTGCGGCGGGTGCGCGTGCAGCGCGCCGCAGGCGACGAGGGCTGGGCGAGCGCGGCCGTGGGGCTCTTGTCTGGGGCCCTCAGCCAGGACCCCCAAGCCCAGGCGCTGGCGGCGGCGGGGCACCTCGCCTCCGGCTCCCCGGCTGCGGCGCTGCCCGTCGTGCGAGCCATGGCGGACAAGACGCTGGCGCGCGACGTCATCGCGACGCTGTCCGATCACACCGACGCGCTCGCGGACGCGGACGCGCTCGAGGTCCTGGCCTTGCACCTCGAGCAGGTCGATCCGACTGACGAGCCGGAGCTCTGGGCCTCGCTGCACCTGCGGCGTCTGGCGCAGCTCGGCGACGGCGACGACGCGGCGGCTCAGCTGAGCACCCTCGACGCCCTGGTCGCGCACGCACAAGGCCCGTTGGCGGACGCCGATCTGGCGCTCGACTGGAGCGTTCGAGCGTTGACGGCGTCCTCCGGCGACCGCGACCGCGCAGCGCAGATCGTCGAGCTGGCGGACACCCCCGAGCGGCAGCAGACCGCGCTGCCCGCCTTGCGTGAGGCGTTGACGACGGCCCCTGATGAGAACATCGAGGGCGACGTCGCGCTCTTCGCGGCGCTGCTCGACGCGGATCACCCAGGCGAGGCGACAGCGGACGTGCTCGTCGGGCGGGCGGTGCGGGACACCGACTTCGCGCGGCTGGCCACGGACGCCTTCGCCGAGCTCCTCGGGAGCCGTGGGCTGGGGTCGCACGCGGTCGCGCTGCGCCGCGCGTCACTGGCCGACACCAAGGGGCCGGAGCGCGTCTCGGGGATGATCGCGCTCTCGGACCAGCTCGCCGAAGGGGGCGATCTCGCCGCCGCGCTGGACGCGCTCATCGTCGGTGCCAACGACGTGGACGCGCCGGAGGAGCTCTTGGAGCAGGCCCGGGCGCTGGCGGAGTCCAAGGGGGACGACGCGGCTTTTGTCGAGGCCGCCGAGCGGCGCGCGTTCGAGCTGAACGACGGGGCGGCGCGCATGCTCGTGGCGCTCGCGGCGGGTACGGCGGCAGGTCCGCTGGACGACGCCGCCCGCGGAGCCGACCTGTGGGGACGCATCTGGGAGCGGGACCCGGACGACATCGACGCCCGTGACGCGGTGCTCGCCATGCGCCGCGCGGCGGACGATCTGCCCCGCCTGGCGGACGAGATCGATCGCGCTGTGATGCAGGGCGGGGCCGGCATCGACGACCTGCGCGCCGAGCAGGCGGCGCTGCTCGCAGGGCCGCTGGAGCAGCCGGCCAAGGCGGTCCGCGTGCTGCGGCAGGTCCTACGTCAAGCGCCCGGCCACGCCGGCGCTGCGGACGTGTGGGAGTCGCTCTCGCAGCACCCCGAGCACGCCGCAGAGGCCTTCAAGGCCCTGGAGACGATCTACCGGGCACAGGAGCAGTGGGCCGGCGTCGCCAGCGCGCTCCGGCGTCAGATCGCCGCCAAGGGAGGGGACAAGGCGGCTGAGTCGGCCCTACGTTCCCTGGCGGAGGTGCTCGAGACGCATCTCGACGCGCCGGGGCTCGCCGCCGACGTGTGGGCGCGCATCGTCGCGGTTCACGCGACCCCCGAGGCGGTGCAGGCCATGTTGCGCCTCTCGGCGGGAAGCGAAGACGCCGAGACGCTGGCCACGGGCTTGCGGCTCGCGCTGGACGCGGATCTCTCCGACGAGGTGCGGGCTGACGTGCTCACGCGCGCGGCGGCTCACGCCAGGGCACAGGGAGACGCGGCGCAGGCCGAGACCTGGCTGCGGGAGCGCCTCGCGCTGACACCGGACGACGTAGCGGTGTGGGACGAGCTCGACGCGCTGCTGGAGGACGCTGGCCGCTGGGACGAGCTCGTGGCGCTGCTGCAGGAGCGTGTGGAGCGCGAGGGCGACGACCAGCTCTCAACGCTGCACCGACTCGCGGGGATCGCCCGCGCAGCCGGGGACAAAGACGCTGCGCTGGCGGCCTACGCGCAGCTCTCGGCCCTCGACGAGGAGAGCCCAGACGCGCACGAGGCCATGGTCGAGCTGCTCGAGGGCGGCGACCCGGAGCTCCGCAAGGACACCTTGGTCGGTTGGGCGGGGCGGCTCCCCGCCCAGAGTCAGGAGCGCGCGGACGCGTTGCTCGAGGCTGCGCGGCTCGCCGACAAGGAGCTGAGCGACGCCACCGAGGCGGCGGCGCTGTACCTGCAGGCCTTCGACATCGACCCGGCCAACGACGAGGCCTTCCGCTTCGTCGAGCGCAACGCCGAGGGCGACGACCAGGCCCTGCATCGCCTGTACCGACGCCGCGCCGAGGGCGTGGACTCGGGCCCCGGGCTGGTGGTGGTGTTGCGCCGCCTCGCCAGCGCCAGCGTCCAGCTCGGGCGCCCCACCGAGGCGCGGGCCGCGCTGGAGCGCGCGCTGCGCGAGGACCCCAGCAACGAGACCCTGCAGCGAGAGCTGCTCGAGGTGTGTGAGGACGCCAACGACGCGGAGGGCTACATCGCCGCGGCCGAGGCGCGCCTCGAGCACGACCCGCCCCGCGTGGAGCGGGTGATGCTGGTGCGCAAGCTGGCGCGGATGTCCGTGGAGCGGGGAGACGAAGACCCGCGCTGGCTGGACGCGCTGAAGGAGCTCGCGCCCAAGGACCCGGAGCTCTCGGCCTTGCGCGGGTTGATGCAGGCGCGCAGCGACGATCCAGAGACGGCCGCCGAGGGGCTGGAGAAGGTGATTCGGGAGTCCAAGGACGAGGCGGAGCAAAGCCGCCTCTTGGAGCGGCTGGCGGCCCTCTACGCGGACCAGCTCAACCAGCCGACAAAGGCGATCGACGCGCTCCAGCGCCACCTCCGTCTGGATCCCGCCCACTGGAAGGCCAACGAGCGGCTGTGCGAGCTCTACGCCGCCCGGGGCAGCCAGGAGGCCCTCGCAGAGAGCCTGCGGCGCTGGGACCAGGCGCTGGACAACGACGACAAGGCGCGCGCCCAGGTGCTCGCCCAGCTCGGCGCGGTCTGCCTGCAGCTCGGCCGCAGCGACGACGCGTCGCAGGCGTTGGAGCAGGCCTACGCGCTGGTTCAGGACGACCTCCAGATCAACCAGCCCTTGGTGCTGGTGTGGATGCAGGCGGGCCGCATGGAAGAGGCGGCGAAGCTGCAGACTCAGGTCGTCGACCAGCTGCGGCGCGCACGCAAGCGGGACGAGCTGCCTGCGGCGTCGGCGCGCGCGGGCATGTTGAGCGAGCGGGTCGGCGACCACGAGGCTGCGCTCAAGCACTACCGCAACGCGCTGAAGGGCGGTCGGGCCGACGTCGACGCGACCCTGGGCCTCGCCCGTGTCAGCCGCGCGCTCGGCGACCTGAGTCGGGCGCAGGCCGAGTTCGAGAAGGTCGTCGCGCTCTCCGCCAAGCACGCCAACGCCGCACAGCGGGCCGAGGCGTCGCTGGCCATCGGGGAGCTGCACAAGAGCCAGGGGCGTCGGCGCGAGGCGCGCTCGGCGCTGAACCGGGCGCTGGACCTGCAGCCCGGCATGAAGGCCGCGGTCGACGCCCTCGCCGACCTGTAGC
>JAUIAC010000836.1 GCA_030425545.1 bacterium
GCGGTCCGGTCTCGGGTGAGACCGCCGGTCGGATGTCGCGCCACCTCGGGAAGATGATTCGATGGCCTGCTCTCATGCCGCGGCCGCCGTCGTCGCGCCGAGCCGGCTTGCACGTCGCTCTGCGGGCGTTTGCCAGTCGAGTGCCTGGTGCGGACGTTCGTGGTTGAAGCTCCAGCGCCATCGCTGCAGCGCGGCATGTACCTCGTCCGCGTCTTCCCAGTCCTGGAGCCAGATGCTCTCCACCTTCATGGTCTGGATCGTCCTCTCTGCCACGGCGTTGCCAGTCGGCCGGCCTACTGGCGCGAAGGTGTGGTCAAGGTGCCAGCGTTCGGTGAGCACCACAGCGTCGCCCCCGGTGTACTGCGGTCCGTGGTCGGTGCGGAGCTCGAGACCATCGGGAACCGCCGCTGGAGTGCCGAACGCCGTCTGCAGGCTCCGTTCGACGGTGCCGAGCACCACCTGCGACTCCTGCGACTTGTGCGCAGCCACGTCCAAGACGGAGCGGCAGCCGCAGTCGACGGTCAGTGTGATAGCGACGGTACTGTCACGTCGCGTGTAGACGGTCGTCAGGTCTGTGGCGAAGCGGCGGTTAGGCTCCGGTGTGACGACATGGCCGCGCGTGACCTGCGCGCGGTGAGGCCAGCTGTGCAGGACCCAACCCTTGGCACGCATGACCTCGTGCACACGGCGTCGGCCGACGCAGATGCCATCGCGGCGCAGCGTCGCCCACACCTTGCGGACTCCCCAAGCCGGATGGGCGTCGATGATGTCCTTGATCGCTGGCACGAGCTGGTCTGCTGGCACGCCACGACGCGGTCGCGGCAGCCTGATGACGGTGCCGCCGGTCTGCTGCTGACGCGCAGCTCGGTCACGCGCCGAGTAGTAGCCCGACCGTGACACTTCAAAGAGCTCGCACAGCTGCGTGACAGTAGCCTTTCCCGAAGAAGTCATGCGGTTTACCTCCGAGACTTCTTCGGCCGTGTAGGGCGGCTCTTGAGCTTGTCGACCTCCCGCTTGAGAAGCTCTCGGTCGATGCTGACCTGCGTGAGCGCCGTCTCGGCGTTCTTGAGGCGCTTCTCGAGCTCGCGCTCACGCTTCGAGCTCCCGCTCCCGCGACGCATCGCCTCCTCGATGCCTCCGAGCGCATCCTGTCGCCACTTCTCGATGGTCTCGGGCCGCACGCCGTACTTGTGCGCGAGCTGATCGATGCCGGCCTTGCCGGCGAGTAGGTCAAGGACCGCGTTGCGGCGCTCCTCGATGGTGCGGCGACCAGGGCGTCCGCGGCGTGGCTTGTCGTCATCTGGCGCGTCGGCGCCTTGGGCAGTGTTCGTCATGCTCTCCATCCTGCCCGATCTGCGCGGGGGTTTTCAGCAGTGGCGTGTGTCCACTGGGGGATGGGGGACGGCATACTCCTTGGGGCGCAGCGGCGCGGCCGAGCGGAGACCGGGTCGCGGCCCTGTGACGCGCCAGTGGCTCCGCCTCGGACTGTCGCCCGCGCGTGACGTCTGTGTCCACGCGCGGCGCGCGCTCGGCCCCGGGCGGCCCTCTCCACCCCTTGGTCGCGCGTCGGTCACCCGCCGCCGTTCCACCTCGTCGCCGTCCGCGCTCGGGTCCCTGTGAATCAGCCTGAGTTCCTGGCCGTTGAACCCGACGAACCCGCGCCACTCCCGGTTGCGGCGTGCATCCACCGGGACTACCCTCCCCACTTCCAGGGCGCGCCCCCTCGCTGCCCTTCCAGGAGTTCCGATGCGCCCGATCCGCCCCCACTCCGCGCTCGCTGCGGCCCTCACCCTCTGCCTCTGCGTCACGTCGGTGTCCCCCGCGTTCGCCGATCAGCCGACCCACGAGCAAGCCGTGAAGCTCAAACGCCCCGGCGAGACCGACGACGGCGCCGCGGCCCGCCTCAATGAAGAAGGCAAGGCCCT
>JAUIAC010000837.1 GCA_030425545.1 bacterium
CGACGTCGAGCGGGACATGCGTGGCGCCGTGAGCGGGTGAGCTGAAACTGCCGATGCACTGGACGGCCATGTCGGCGTGGCAGAGCCCGGGCGCCAGGCAGACCCACGCAGCCACCGCAGCCAGGGCCGCGCGACGCGGGAGCCCACCGCGCGTCACGCGCGGCGAGGGCAGGCGGAGCCCAGTGGGCAGACGTCGGGAGGAAGCGGACACGATGGACTCCGAGGTTGCCCCACAACCAAGGAGAGTGTAGCGCATTCCGCCTCGGCGGCTTCATCGCGCTGACACATCGCCCTGCGACTCCGCCAAGAGCTTGAATTGGCTACGGCCAGTCCTGCGCACTTGGGAAGCCACAGGGCTTGGTCATCGCGCGAAGCCCCTCGAGGCTCCAATGCGCTACACACTCCTAGCAAGCGACGCCGCCGCAGGGCCACCACAGCGACATCCCGCGACCCCGTGGCTCGCTCGCGCTACGCGTCGTCGCCACCTGGGCAGGCGCCCCCCGCGACGCGGGCGAGCACCTCGCGCGTCCCGACGGCCGTCTTCGCCCATGAGAAGCGCTCCGCCTGGGCCGAGCCCTTGGCCGAGAGCGACTCACACAGCCCGGGCTCCTCGAGCAGCCGCCGCAGACCCGCGGCGATGTCGCCCACGCTCAGGGGGTCGACCTGCAGCGCGGCGTCGCCAGCCACCTCGTCGAGCGAGCTGCCGAAGCTGGTGAGCACCGGCGCACCGCAGGCCATGGCCTCGATGACGGGCAGACCGAAGCCCTCGTACAGGCTCGGGTAACACATGGCGCGGGCGCCCTTGTAGAGCGCGCGCAGGTCTTCAAAGGCGACGTAGCCCAGCGCCTCGATGCCGTCGCGCGCGCTGGAGCGCTTGAGCGCCTGGGAGATCGCCTCGTCGCGCCAGCCCTTGCCGCCGACCAGGATCAACTTCACGTCCGGGTGGGCCGGCCACACCTTCTCGAAGGCCTGGACCAGCCGCACCAGGTTCTTTCGCGGCTCGAGCGTGCTCACGGCGAGCAGGTAGCGCTCCGGCAGGTCGAAGCGCGCTCGCACGCTGGCCATCGCGTCGTCAGACACGGGGGCGTGGCAGGCGGGATCCGCGGCCAGGGGGACGGCCACGACGCGCTCCGGACGGACGCTCGGGATCAGTCGCAGCAGGTCGCGGCGCGTGCTCTCGCTCGGCGTGACGATGCCCTCGGCCTGGCGCAGCAGGCTGGGCAGCAGCCGCCGCTGCAGCACGCGCTTCTTGAACGTGAAGGTCTCCGGGTGCAGGAACACCGCCATGTCGTGGACCGTGATCACCGTCGGGCAGCGGCGCGCGCGGGTCGTGAGCAGCGGCGCCATGTAGTTGGGGAAGAAGGCGACGTCCGGCTGCTCGGCCCAGACCTGCGCAGCCAGGGCGGTCTGCATCCACAGCGCGCGCAGGGGCATGACCGGCCCCACCCGGCCGCCGATCACCTCGCCGGGCAGGTCCACGTCGTCCGCGGCGAGGTTGCTGGCCAGCAGCAGCTGGTCTCCGGTCCCAAGGGCGGCGTAGGCCGTCAGCAGCCGCTCGGTGTAGAGGCCGATGCCGGTGCGTCCGGGGGTCCAGGTGGTGACGTCGACGAGTACGCGCACGGGGCTCCTAAGCAGCGGAATGCGAGACGGGCGCGGGCGGCGCCGCCTCGGGTGAGGTCGGTCGGGTCGTGGCGCCGTCGGCAGGCGTCGACGCGGCGGGCGGCGGCGCTGGGGCCGGCTGCCCGGTGGGCGGGGGCAGCTCCTGCTCCGCGAGGGGCGCGTCGGCGTCGGGCGCGAGCAGCTCCTGCTCCGCGAGGGGCGCGTCGGCGTCGGGCGCGAGCTGGGCGTCGCCACGGACCCCCAGGAAGGCGCAGGTGGGCTCGTAGACGTCGGCGATGCTGCGCCGCGCGATGACGATGTCGCC
>JAUIAC010000838.1 GCA_030425545.1 bacterium
TGGTGCTCATCGCCACGGGCATCGTCGGTCGCTACCTCTACGCCCTGGTGCCGCACACGGCCACCGGCGAAGAGGAGCCCGAGGGGCTGGCCGGGCGGGCGGAGCAGGCGCTCGCGCAGGTGGCGGCCGCGGTGGGCCAGGACGACCCGCTGGTGGCCCGGATTCGCGGGCTCGGCGGGGTGGGCGCGCCGCCGGAGCGCAACCTGGTCAAGGCGCTGGTCCGCCTGCCGCTGGAGCCTCTGCGGCGGCTGTGGGCGGCGGTGCAGGTGCGCCGGGCGTTGAGCGCGGCCGCCGGGCGACAGGGCGAGCAGGTCACGCGCGCGGTGCGCGACGCGGCCGCGGAGGCGGTGCGCATGGGCCACGCCTACGCCTTCGCCGGGGTGGCCAGCAAGATCATGCGCGCGTGGCGGCCGGTGCACCTGCTGGCGGCCATGGTCATGGCGTGGACGGCCTACGTGCACATCGAGAGCGCCTTCTCGCACGGCTACGGCTACGCCGTCCCCGACACGTGGCCCCTGTGGCTGGCGGCGGCCTTGGCCCTGCCCGCCCTGGCGGTGGCGCTGGAGATCCGCGTCCGCACCAAGCGCCGGCGCCGCAAGGTCACGGCCATCGCCAGTGACGGGCCGCCCCCGGAGCCACCGCCGACCCTGCACCCCTACATCGACCCGAACATCTGCATGGGCAGCGGCGCCTGCGTGTCGGCCTGTCCCGAGGGCGACATCCTCGACCTGCTCGACGGCCGCTCGCGGCTGGTGGAGCCGAGCCACTGCGTCGGCCACGGCGAGTGCGCGCGCAACTGCCCCGTGGGCGCGATCACCCTGGTGTACGGCACCAGCAAGCGCGGCGTGGACATCCCCGACGTGAGCGAGCACTTCGAGTCGGACGTGCCGGGCATCTACCTCATCGGCGAGATCACCGGCATGGGCTTGATCCGCAACGCGGTGCGGCAGGCCAACCAGGCGGTCGCCCACCTGGTGCGGCAGGCCAAGCGCGACGGCAAGAAGACCGGCGACACGGGTCAGATCGCCGACGTGTGCATCATCGGCGCGGGCCCCGCCGGCATCGCGGCCACCCTGGCGCTGCAAGAGGCCGGGCTGACGACCACCACGCTGGAGCAGGAGCCAGACCTGGGCGGCGCGGTGAACCACTACCCGCGGCGCAAGCTGGTGATGCTGGCGCCCATGGACCTCAAGGGCTACGGCAAGATCAAGCTGTGGGACGCACGCAAAGAGGAGCTGGTGGAGCTGTGGCGCGACGTCAAGGCCAAGTGCGGCCTGGACGTGAAGCACGGCGTGAAGGTCACCGGCATCGAGCCGATACCCGAGGAGCAGGGCGGCGGCTTCGTGGTGCTCGGCGTGCCGGCGAACCTGTCCCCGGGCATGGCGGGCTACGCGGAGCAGCGGGTCCGCGCGCGGCGGGTGATGATCGCCGTGGGCCGGCGGGGCGCGCCGCGGAAGCTGGGCGTGCCGGGCGAAGAGGCGGGCAACGTCACCTACACGGTGCTGGAGCCGGAGCAGCACACCGGCCGGCGCGTGGTCGTCGTGGGCGGCGGCGACTCGGCGCTGGAGTCGGCGCTCTCGGTGGCCGAGGCGGGCGCGGCGAGCGTGCACCTGGTCTACCGGCGGGCGAGCTTCGACCGGGCCAAGGCGCGCAACCGCGAGCGGCTCGACGAGGCCGCCGAGGCCGGACGCGTACAGCTGCACCTGCAGCGCAACCCCGCCCGCATCGAGGCCGGAGCCATGGTGCTCGACAGCGGCGAGACCCTCCCCGCCGACGACGTGGTGGTGTGCATCGGCGGCACGCTGCCGACCAAGCTGCTGCGGGCGGCGGGCTGCAATGTGCAGCAGCACTTCGGCCGGCCGGTGGTGGACGAGGCGCCCTGAACCACAGCGCACACGTGGCCGTAGCGAGCCCGGAAA
>JAUIAC010000839.1 GCA_030425545.1 bacterium
CTGCGCGGCTTCGCCCGGGCGCTCTCGCACGACGACGTGCTCGCCAGCGTGAAGTTCCTGGTGCTGGTGGTGCTGGTCTTGCCCTGGCTGCCCGACAAGGACCTGGGCCCCTTCGCCGCGCTCAACCCTGCCCACATCGGCCGCATGGTCGTGCTCATCGCTGGGCTCGACTTCGTCGGCTACGTGGGGGTCCGCCTCCTCGGTGGCGAGCGTGGCATCGGGCTCACCGCGCTGGTCGGCGGGCTGGTCTCGTCGACCGCGGTGACCCTCGCCATGGCACACCGGGCAAAGGCCTCGCCCGGCGTCGCGCCGCTGTGCGCGCTGGCCGTGCTCATCGCGTCCACGATCATGTTCGTGCGCGTGGTCGCCGAGGTGGCGGTGGTGGAGCCGGCGCTGGTCTGGACCGTCGCGCCCTCGCTCGGGGCCATGGCGCTCACCAGCACGGTGGCGTGTGTGGTGCTCGCGCGGCGTCACCGGCACCGCGACGTCAGCGGGAGCGCGGTGGACGTGGACAACCCCTTCGAGCTGGGCTCGGCGCTCAAGTTCGGGGGGCTCTTCGCGGTGGTGCTGCTGGTGTCCAAGGCGGCGGAGCAGACCTTCGGCGAGTCTGGCGCCTACGTGGCGGCCTTCGCCGCGGGCCTGACCGACGTGGACGCGATCACCCTGTCCATGGCGCGACTCGCGCGTGAAGGGCTGGCGCACCCGGTGGCGGCCACGGCGATCCTCATCGCGGCCGGGGTCAACACCGCGGTGAAGGCTGGCATGGCGTGGATGATCGGCGGCGCGGCCATCGGCAAGCCGGTGACGCTGGTGGTGGTCGCGTCGCTGCTGGCCGGCGGGCTCGGGCTCACGGCGGTGTGGCTGTGACGCAGGTCCCGCCGCCCGTGGTCCTGCGACCGGTGTCGGCGGCGCTCGGCCGCGCGACGGAGGCTGCGGTGGCGGCGGTCCAGGCGACGCTGCCGCGCGCGAGCGTGAGCGCCCTGGGGTCCAGCAGCTTTGTCGGCGGCCTGTCCAAGGGCGACGTCGACGTGCTGGCGACGTGCGATCCGGCCGACTTCACGGCCACCGTGGCCCACCTGGACACCCTCGCTACCCGCGCGCAGACCGACAACTGGACCGCCACCTTCGCCAGCTTCTCCGTGCCGGCGCGGGCCCTCACCGGCGACGGAGACGCCCTCCCGGCGAGCGTCCCGGAGGTGGGCGTGCAGCTGCAGTCCGCCAACGACCCGATGACCGCCGTCCTGCAGGCGCAGCAGGCCGCCCTGCAAGACGCCGCGCTGCGGGCGCGCTACGACCGGGCCAAGGCCCACGCCGCGTCCCTGGGCAAGGTCGGCTACTGGCGGGTGAAAGACGCGTTCTGGACCTCGCGCGAGCGCCCCGGCCCCCGCTGGTGCGAGGCACGCGAGCCGGTGCTCAAGATCCTGACCTCGGCGCAGTGGCGCGCCCTGCTCGACGGTCACGAGACGCCCGGCGCGCCGGTGGACGTCCGCGACGGCTTCGTCCACCTGTCGACGCCGGACCAGGTCGCCGAGACCGTGGCGCGCCACTTCGCCGGGCAGCGAGGCCTCTGGCTGCTCACGCTCGACGCGCGGGAGCTCGGCGCCGCGCTGCGGTGGGAGACCTCACGCGGAGGCGCGCTCTTCCCGCACCTCTACGCCCCGCTGCGCTTGGCCGACGTGTGCCTGGCGCGCCCGTGGGAGGCCGAGCTGGACTGGTAGAGCCGGGACAAATTCGAGGCGGGACAAGATTGAGTTGGTCAAGCCGGTCGAGCCGGTCGAGCCGGTGGAGAAGGTCAAGCAGGTCGCGCCGGGGCTACGCCGCGGGTCGCAGCGCGACGCGGGTCGCCCCCTTGGCGAGGGCCCTGGGCTTCTTGAAGCCGCGCTTGCCCTCGAGCTCGCGCCGCAGGGCCGCCTGCACGT
>JAUIAC010000840.1 GCA_030425545.1 bacterium
CCCGCGCGCCGGTCGGGCGACGGGAGCGGCGCCCCATCGGAGCCGTTGGCGTCCGACGCGATCATCGGGGTGCCGGCAGGGCCGGTGGCCATCGGCTGGGCTGCCGGCGTGCTGGGGGCGCTCGCGGTGATGCGGCTGCTCTTCCCGGAGGACGCCCTCGGCGACTGGTGGACCGCCCAGGTCGACCTGCTGCGGCGGCCAGCGCCTCGGTTGGTCGTCGGGGGGTGGGCCGACGTGCCCGGCGTCGGGGGACCCCTGCTCGAGTTTGCGCAGTGGCCCGCGCTGGTCGCGGCGCTGGCGCTCAGCGGCTGGCGTCGCGCCGCAGCCCCCCTCGCCCTGGCCGCGGCCTGGGCCGGAGCCATGGGCCTCGCGGGGCCCCCGCTGCTCGTCGACGCCGCCGCGGTCGCGGTCCCGCTGCTCTCGCTCGCCGCCCTCTCGGCCGCGGTCCCGATGATCCGGGAGCTGGCCAGGGGGGGCGACCGGCGCGGGCGAGGCGTCGCGGCGCTCGTCGCCGTGAGTCTGCTGGCTGGCGCGAGCGCGGAGCTGCCCGACATCGCGCCGAAGAGCCCGCTGAGCGGCCTCGCCCGAGCGCTTCCGGTCGCGAAGGACCCGACCGCTTCCCGCCCTGCCCTGCTGTTGCCGTCGGACCTGGCCCTGCTCGCGAAGGCGGGTGTCCCGGCGCGCGTCTTCCCCGATCGTCGCGGCGCCCGACGCCTCTTGGCGGCGCTACGACGCCTCCACCTCGTCGGCGACAAGGCGCGGGACTGGGACGCCTTCTCAGCGCGTTACGTCATGGTGCGGCGGCCTGCTGTCGGCCCCGTGGCGCGCGCCTGGCACCGGCTCCTGCCAGTGGCGACCTGCAGCGCGCGCGCCTGCCTGCTCACCATGGCGGACGGTGGAAGCTCCACGCCTCGCGCGGCGGGTCGCGCCCGGCGGCAGGGCGCGGGCACGTCCGCTTCGGGGCGCGCGACCGCGCCGAGCGCCGCGAAGCCGCCGGCCTCGCCGGCCAAGCTCCGAGGGACAGCCAACCCGTAACGACGATCGCCGCGCCGAGGCAGGCCGGCCCGTCAGCGCGCGGTGGGCGAGAGCCCTCGGTGGCGGAGCCGGATTCGAGCGACGTCGACGAACATGCGGGCCGCGTCCCGGACCGGGTCCACAGTCGTGCGCTCGTCGTTGCGCCACCGCACACCCACCTCGGCGATGCGGTAGCCAAAGTGACGCGCGAGGAAGAGCACCTCGACGTCGAAGGCGAAGCGGTCGATGGTCTGGTGACCGAAGCACCGCCGCGCGGCCTCGCGCGAGAAGAGCTTGAACCCGCACTGCGTGTCGGTGATCCCGGGCACCGCGAGGGTCTGGACGATGCGGTTGAACGTGCGCCCCATCGCCTCGCGGTACCAAGGCTGATGCTGCTCGATCTGACTGTCGCTGACGTCCCGCGAGCCGATCACCACGTCGGCGCCGGCCGCGGCGGCCTCCGCCAGCTTCTCGACCTCCTCGATAGGCGTCGAGAGATCCGCGTCGGTGAACAGGACCCAGCGCTCGCGCGCCACCTCGACCCCGCGCCGCACGGCCGCGCCCTTGCCCCGATTTGCCGGCTGACAGACCACGCTGACACGGTCGTCGGCGTGCGCAAACGCGCTGGCGAGGGCCACGGTGTCGTCCTTGCTGCCGTCGTCGACGACGATGATCTCGCCCTGGACGCCGCGCTCCGTCATCCAGTCGCAGACCGTACGCAGGCTCGCCGGCAGGCGCGCGGACTCGTTGTACGCAGGGACCACGATAGACAGCGACTCGAGGACAGCGGCTTGCGACACGGGAACTCTCATCGCTCGGGTGGCAGGGTCGGGCACAACAGGGCCGTCGCTGCGGTGTACGCGCGGCACGCGCTTGGGGCAAGTCCGGCGGCGGTGCGGATCA
>JAUIAC010000841.1 GCA_030425545.1 bacterium
CTGGCGGACCAGCGTGAGCGCCTCGACGTCGCGCTGCAGGCGGCGCAGATGGGCTCGTTCCGATGGGACCTCAAGTCGGGCGCGGTCGACTTCGACGCGCACCTGCTCTCGCTCTACGGCGCGGCCCACGGCGCCGACCCGACGGAGACCTACAGCCGGGCCATCGATCCCGCCGACCTCGCGCAGGTGGAGGCGGACACCGCCCGCTCGATGGAGACGGGCGAGCTGCGCACGCGCTTTCGCATCCACCGCCCGGACGGCAGCAGCACCTGGCTCGAGTCCCGCGCTCGGGTCTACTACGACGACGCCGGCCAGCCGGACTACGCGGTGGGGGTGAACCTCGACGTGCGCGCCTCGATCGAGAACGAGCGCGCGCTGGTGGCCGCCCGCGAGGCGGCGCTCCAGGCGTCACGGGCCAAGAGCGCCTTCCTGGCCACCATGAGCCACGAGATCCGCACGCCGCTCAACGGGGTCGTGGGGCTCGCCGCCGCCCTGGCGCGCACGGGGCTGAACGCCCACCAACGCGACCTGTTGCGCGCGCTGCTGGCCTCGGGACGGGCGCTGCGCGCGCTCATCGACGACATCCTCGACCTGAGCAAGATCGAGGCGGGCGGCATGGAGGTGCGGAGCGCGCCGCTGTCGCTGCGAGGGCTGCTCGCCGAGCTGACCGACCTGCTCGGAGCGGCGGCGCAGGACAAGGGGCTGACCCTCAGCTGGGAGGTGGCGCCGGGCACGCACGATCTGTGGCTGGGCGACGCGCCACGCCTGCGGCAGGTGCTGCTCAACGTGGTCGGCAACGGGCTCAAGTTCACCGACGAAGGCGCGGTCGAGGTGGTCGCGGAGGCGGCGGCGCCAGGGGTCGTGTTCACGGTCCGCGACTCCGGCATCGGCATCTCCGACGACGCCCAGCGGAAGCTCTTTCGGCCCTTCGTGCAGATCGACGGCTCGACCACGCGGCGGCACGGCGGCACCGGGCTGGGGCTCGCCATCAGCCAGCAGCTGGTGCGCCACATGGGCGGAGAGATCTCGGTGGACAGCGTCCCGCAGGAAGGGTCGACCTTTCGCTTTGGGGTCGCCATGACCCGGGTCGACGCCGAGCTGGACCCCGGTCCTCAGCGAGACGAGGGACGCCTGCCGGGGTCGCTGCGGGTCTTGGTGGCCGAGGACAACCCGGTCAATCAGCTGGTGGTGCGCGAACAGCTCGCCGCCCTGGGGATTCGCGACGCCGCCTGGGCCACGGACGGCGCCGAGGCGGTCACGCTGGCCCACCAACGCGCCTACGACGTGGTGCTCATGGACTGCCAGATGCCGACCCTGGACGGCTACGACGCGACCCGCCGCATCCGCGCGGACGGCGCCTGCCAGAACGCAGCCGTGGTCGCGCTCACGGCCCACGCCACGGTGGAGGACCGGGAGCGCTGCATCGACGCGGGCATGGACGGCTTCGTCACCAAGCCCGTGGGGGTCGAGGAGCTGGCGGCGGCGATCCTACAGGCGATGCAACGTCGCGAGCCCTGAGATTTCACGTTGTAGCGAGGTCGGGCTGTCTCTACCCTCCGCTCGCCCGCCAGGCCTGACATCGGCCGCGGCAAGCGAGGTCCCATGTCGCGTCTACCGCTCCGACTCACCGCCCGCGCGCCCCAGCGCCGCCCACGGCGCCCCGCCCTCGCGGCGTTCACCGCGGCGCTGACCCTGGCCGCTTCGGCCTTGGCGACTCCCCCGCCCGCGCCGATGACCGACGCGCAGAGCCACGCCAGGGTCGACCTCAGCCCCGCTGCGGAGGCGGCCTGGCTCGATCAGGTCGTCGCGCACAGCCCCCACCGCCGCGCGCTGGCCATGGCCAAGGCGACCTTCGGGGATCTCTCGGCCCCCATGGCGCCGCCCTCCCCCACCGTCTGGCTCGCCAAGAGCACCG
>JAUIAC010000149.1 GCA_030425545.1 bacterium
GCCCCGCCGGGGACCCGCGCTGGGCCGTGGCTGCAGCTGCCCGCGCTACTTGGGCAGCAGCGCGATGACGTGCGGGCCGGGCGCCAGACGCACGTGCGTCGCCTTCTCAGCCGGCACATGCCACCAGCAGGCCTCGCACTTCGCGCCCGCGGCGGCGTTGGGCACCGACTGCGCGGGCACGCCGTCCACCGCCACGACCTTGGGCGCGTCGCCCAGCCACGCCTCGACGATCCACCCCTGGGTGTAGCGCTTGCCCGGCGCCACCTTGACCTCGGTGGCCTTGCCCGCCGGCGCCTGGCTGAGGGTCGTGCCGTCGTGCAAGGTCCGCGCGCTCGCAGGACCGGGGGTGACGATCACGTGCAGCGTGCCGGGGTCCGTGGCCGCGCTCACCACGTCAGCGGCGCTCGTGGGATAGAGCGTGTCCACGTCGGACGGGAGCATGGGCACCACCGCGCCGGCCTTGAGCCACACGGGGATGCCGCTGTCGGCCACCTCCACGTCCACCACCTGAGCCGACCCGGGGGGCAGCCCGTCGGCGTCGGGCACACGCGCGTGGGTCCAGAAGTCGTACCAGGCGCCGTCGGGCAGCAGGACCTTGCGCTTGCCCGCCTCGGTCAGCACCGGCGCCACCAGAAAGGCGTCGCCGAGCAGGTACTGGCTGTCCGCCAGCTCCCAGAACCCCGGCACCTTCGCGTGCTGCGGGAAAGCCAGCCCAAAGGGCCGCACCGGGCCGGGACCGTGGCCGTGCGCGTCCCACACCAGGCTGAAGAGGTAGGGGTTGAGCCGCAGGTGCAGGCGGGTGTAGCGCCGCGCCGCGTCGAGCACGTCGTCGTCGAAGGTGCTGGTCCCCCACTTGCCCACGTAGGTGTCGAAGTCCCACGGGTTGCACTGCTTCGACCCGCCCAGCTGCATCGCGGCCGAGAAGGCGGTCTGCGCCATCCACCGGAGAAAGAGGGCCTTCGTCGGTCGTCCGCCGCGGTAGCCGCCTGTGTCCGCCGCGTAGACGGGGTAGCCGCTCGCCGCCAGCCCGAGCATCGCGCTCAGGGACGCTGGCAGCCCGCCGACCTGACGCTTCTCGCCGTCGCAGGGCGGCCCTGACTCACACCAGCCGTGGGCGTGGAAGCCCGCGTCGAGGTCGCCCGGCCAGATCATCGAGGCCAGCCGCTGCCCGCCGTAGGTGCCTGCGCGGGCCAGGATGAAGCCGCCCTCCTCCGGCAGGTTGTCGACATAGGGCTGGTGGTACACGAGCGGGTAGCCGTGGTGCATCGTCCGCTCGTCGGAGCCGTCGGCGAAGGTGTAGTGCGCGCGCACGTGAAAGAGCCCCGGGTGGATGTCCTCGCCGAAGTCCAGCTTCCACCCGGCGACGCCCCGGTCGGCCATCTTCTTGATCTGACCCCGCCAGAACTCGGCGGCGGCGGGGTTCGTGAGGTCGAGGGGCGCGCCCCACTTGAGGAACTGCGTCGCCACCTTGGGCACGCCCACGAACCACCCCTCGGCGCTCACCTTGGCGTGGGCCGCGGCGCCCTCTTCGACGTAGGGCGTGGACCAGAGCCCGACGCCAAAGCCCGCGGCGCGCACGGCGTCGACCATCTTCTGGGCGTCCTTGAAGCGGTCCGGATCGAACTCGAAGTTGTTCACGTGGGTGTCGTAGGGCCGGTCGATCCACATCCCTGTGATCGCCAGGTCGTGCTTGCGGATGGCGGCCATGTCGTCGAGCACCTCCGTGTCGGAGCTGTTCTCGTTGCGCCAGATCAGCGGGCCCAGGGCCCAGGGCGCCGGGACCGCTGGCGCCCCCGTGACGCGGGTGTAGCGACCGACCAGCTCCAGCGGCGTCGCCGCGGCGAAGAGCCAGAAGTCGAAGCCCGCGCTGTGGAAGAGGGCCGACACGCGGTCCGGATCGCTGTGGGCCACGTCGAAGAGCGCGGGCCTGCGGCTCTGCACGAAGAGGGCCCAGCCCCACGTGCCGATGACGAAGGGCACGGGGACGTGGGCCTCGTTGTAGCCGCTCTCCATGCCGAGATCGATCTCGATCTGCATCGGTCGCACCAGCCCCGTGTGCTCTGGACGGTCGAACCACTCGCCGAGCCCGTAGAAGCGCTCCGCAGCGCCGCGCACCGCGCTGAGCCCGGTGTAGACCAGCTGTGGCTTGCCTTGGTCGGCGGCCTGAGCCGCGCGCACGGTCGTGTCGGCGAGCTCGAGGCGGCAGCGGAAGGTGCCCGGCGCCAGCGCGTCGATGTGCAGCTGCCACCCCGCAGCCGCGGCGCCGTCGGTGTCCGTGACGGCGATGGCGAGCGTGACCCCCTCGCCCTGGGTCAGCCCGACAGGCGGAGGGGTCGTCGGGACCGCGTGGTCGACGAAGGCGAGGGTGTGCGGCACCAGCCAGGTCAGCCCGTCGACCGGCACCTCGGCCAGGGTGGTCGGCGCGTAGTTGCGCTCGGGGTCGAGCTTGGGCACCTGCCCGATGCGCAGCTCGTCGAGGGGCAGCACGGTCCGCTCGACGCCGTCCCACGACAGGCGCAGGTCGCGACGCTCGAGGTTGATCTCCAGGCGCGCCGGGCCGCTGTTGAGGAACACGACCGGGGTCGTCGGAGCGGGCAGCACCACGCCGGTCGCGTCCACAGCGCCGTCGTCTGCGGCGTCGGCCGTTCCGTCGCTGTCGGCCTGGCTCACGTCGACCGCGTCCCCCTCGCTCCCCGCGTCGGCCCCCGGCGAGCCCTTGTCGCTGCACGCGCCGGCCCCAAGCAGCAGCGCCAGCGCGGTCACGAGGGGCAGCGTCAGCCGACGCCGCAACCCTGCCCCGTCGCGCCCGTCAACGTGACAGGCCATGGGCTCGGCCCTCGTGCGCCAGGTGGCACGCTCGCGTGAGATTCGCCGCATCACCCCTCACTCGTCGGCTGCGTCTCGGCGCGCATGCGGGCGAGGTCCGCCCGGGCCGCGCGCCCGATCCACACCGCCACGGCCACCGTGAACGCGAGCCCGATCCACCGCAGCCACACGGTCTCCGGGCCGAGGTTCGGCGACTGCCCGAGGGTCAGCTCCTGGGCGGTCTCAGCGAGCAGGGCGCCAGCCATGGCGTAGACGCTGGTCCACGGGACGCCGCCCAGCACCGACGCGAGCGTGAAGCGGCCGTACGACAGGCCCGCCACCCCAGCGAGGTACGCCAGCATCGAGTAGGGCGTGACCGGCGACATGCGCAGCGCCAGCGCGATGCGAAAGCCACGAACGCGGATGGTCTCGCGCAGCACGGCCAGCATCGGCGCGGCCTGCACCAAAGCCTCGACCCGCGCGCCCACAACCCGCCGCGCCAGCCACATGTTGAGCAGGCCGCCGAGCGCTGCCCCCGCCAGGATCAGCGCCGTGCCCTCCACCGTCCCCCACAGGTAGCCCGGCAGCACAGCCATGAGCCCGCTCGGCACGAAGAAGGGCGTCACCGCGGCCACCACGAGGACCAGCCCGACGCGGCCGGCCACGCCTGAGCCGCGCAGCGCCGCCGAGATCTCGGCGCCGGACCAACCCGCGCCCGCCAAGGCCACGAGGACGAGCCCGCCCAGGGCCAAGGCGCCCAGCGCTCCGGCCACGGTCCGCAGCAGCCGCGGCGCGCAGCCCCCCTGCACCTGCACCCTGGCGCGCGTGTCCGGCCTGCGCCCGGCGAAGGGTCGCCACCGCTCCGGGTCGTGCTCCACGTGGCCGCTGGCGTCGAAGACGCGGCCGCGCTCGGTCGTCAGGGTGCGCTTGCCGACCGGAAGCACCTCGGCCTCGCGCACGTCCTCACCGCCCGTGTCTCCGCCTTCAGGGGGCACGATCTCCGCAGCGGCGCCGTCAGATGGGGGCGTCTCAGCCATGCGCTCCTCGGATGGGCCGCGCGGGCAGCCCGATGCCAGCGCGCACGCGCTCCATCACCGGCTCTGCGGTGGCGCGGGCCCGCAGCGCGCCGTCCCGGAGGATGTCCTCGAGGGTGTCCGTGTCGCTCATCAGCGCGTTGAAGCGCTCCCGCTGCGGCGCAAAGTAGGCGTCGGCCTTGGCCAGGAGCTCGAGCTTGGCGTGGCCGTAGCCGAAGTTGCCCCCACGGTATCGCGCCGCGAGCTCGGCCTGCTCCTCGGCCGTGGAGAAGAGCTTGTAGAGGGCGAACACCGTGCACGTGCTCGGATCTTTGGGCTCCTCCAGGGGCGTGGAGTCGGTCTTGATCGCCATGACTCGCTTCTTCAGCTGCTTCTTGCTGGCGAAGACCGGGATGGCGTTGCCGTAGGACTTGCTCATCTTACGCCCGTCGAGGCCCGGCACCACCGCGGTCAGGTCACGGACCTGCGCCGCCGGCCGCTTCAGCCCACGACCGTCCCACTGGCCCTCCGCGTCGTAGCCGATGTCCCCCAGGAACTGCGCGTTGAAGTAGCCCGCCATGTCGCGTGCCATCTCCAGGTGTTGCACCTGATCCTTGCCCACCGGCACCACGTCGGAGTCGTAGAGCAAGATGTCCGCCGCCATGAGCACCGGGTAGCTCACCACCCCGAAGTTGGCCTCGATGCCCTTGGCGCGAGCGTCCTTGAAGGCATGCGCGCGCTCCACCAGTCCCATACCGGTGACGCAGCCCAGGATCCAGGTCAGCTCGCACACCTCGGGGACGTCGGACTGACGCCACAGCACGGCCTCGCTGGGGTCGAGGCCCGAGGCGAGCATGGTCGCGGCGATCTCGTAGCTGTCGCTGCGCAGCGCGTCTGCGTCGCGCACAGTGGTCAGCGCGTGGTAGTCGGCGATGAAGTAATAGGCCTCAGCGTCCTTCGCCAGCTCGACGGCCGGCTGGATCATGCCGAAGTAGTTGCCCCAGTGAGGCTGTCCCGTCGGCTTGATCCCAGAGAGGGAGCGAAGTTTGGTGGTCATGCAGGGGCTCCTGGCGGGCGCTGGTCGCCGTCGCGGTGGGTCGCGGACCTTCCACGCCTCACCCCGCTCGGGACGGCTCTGAGCGCCAACATCGGTTCACAGCGCAGGTTGGGCGGTCCGCCGGAGGGCTACGTCGGGGACCGGTTTGGGAGCTCAGTTCACGACGATCTCGACCCAGGGCACGTAGTCCATGCGCTTGTTGCTGTAGGTCTCGCCGGCGCCCTTGACCGTGATCTTGGCGCCAAACACGGTGCGCGTCTCTTCCTGATCGATGCGCTTGCGCTTGATCTTGTCGCCCTTCTGCACCTGCAGGTCGGCGGTGCCTTCCTTCAGCTTCTTGCCGTTGGCCAGCTCGCGCGTCGTCCACTCGGTCTTGATCAGCTGGATGACCACCCGGTGGCCGTTGATGCCGACCATGTCGGCCGCCTCGAGCCGCACCGGGACGCCCTTGTCGACCTTCTTGCCGCCAAAGTCCGAGAACGCGTCCTCCGGCTCTGGGGCCTTGGGTGCAGGCTTGGACGGTGGCGGCGGCAGGTCTCGCACCTGCGGGTTGGCGCAGGCCGCGGCGACCAGAGTCGCGAGGGCGAGCAGGTGTGGCCAGGCGCTCCGCGTGCGGCGACGGTTCGGGTCATGCATGGCGGCACCTCCTGGGTGGACGACCACCCGCGCGCGAGAAGGTAGCAGCGGGGACCAAGGGCGCCAACGTGCGGGGGCGACGCAGGTCGTGCCTACGCGCACCCTCGGCCCCCCGGAGCCCTCAGGAGGGGCGGCGCAGCCCGCGGAACACGTGGGTGGCCTTGCGGACCCAGTCGCTCATGCCCTCGGCCGCGCGTGGCGTACGCAGGCCCACCAGGATCCGCAGCAGGGACTGCGCCGTCTCGGTCAGGCGGAGCAAGGTCCGCATGCGGTCCACGTCCCAGAGCACCTCTTCGCCCAGGTCACGGGCGATGTCGGCCTCCTCGATCGCCGCCTCGAGCGCCACCCGGGTCGCCTCGACCAGCATCCACTCCCGGCTTCGCAGCACGTCGGAGATGGTGGGCCAGACGTCGATGATCGCGACCCAGGGCGCGTTCCGGCCGTCGTGCGTCGGCCGCGCGAGCCGCCAGTCTTCCAGTTCACGGATCGCTGAACTCACCAGCGCGCGTGACACGCCGAGCGCGCGGGCCACCTCCGCCTGGCTCATCGGAGTGCGGTGCAGCGCCAGCAGGGCCCAGATGCGGCCGTGGATGGACTTGAAGCCCCACCACTCGATGAACTCCCCGACGGAATCGGCGACGCGCAGCACGCGCGACTGCAGGCGATCTGCCGCGCGCTTGGCGCTGGTCTCGGCGTCGACAACGGACACGGTGGCTCCTCGCGCGCCGCTGGGGCGCCCCAGTTGTTCACGATTCATTGAACAACTGTCTCGATTCTGTTAACAGTGGGGGCCCGACGGAGCCGAAGCTCCTGACGTCAATGGTGAACCCCTCAGGCCCGCAGTGTTCAGCCTCGAGTGAACCGATGCAAGCAGCCACGCCAGCCTCTGCCGAGACGCGACACCCGGGGCGGGTGGGGGCGTGGGCGGCCGCGCTCCGACCTCGGACCTTGGCGGCGGGCGCGGTACCGGTGCTTGTCGCGGTGGCGCTGGCGTGGCGATGGGGAGCGTGGGACGCGGCCGTGAGCCTGGCCTGTCTGGCGGGGGCGCTGCTGCTTCAGGTCGCGAGCAACTTCGCCAACGACGCCTTCGACTATCTCAAAGGGGCCGACACCGCCGCCCGAGTCGGCCCCGCGCGCGCGACCCAGCAGGGGTGGCTCTCCGCTCGGCAGATGCTCACGGGGACCGCCGCGGTGGTCCTGGCCGCCCTCTGTGTCGGGGGCTGGCTGGTGGCCCGCGGCGGCTGGCCCATCGCCGTCATCGGCCTCACGGGCGCGGTCTGCGCTGTGGCCTACACCGGTGGCCCTCGGCCGCTCGGTTACCTCGGGCTCGGCGACCTGCTGGTGTTCGTCTACTTCGGGCTCGCGGCGGTGGGCGGCACGGTGTGGCTGCTCGCCCCCGAGCGCATCGCGGAGCCGGGCGTGTGGCTGGCCGCGTCGGCCGTGGGCGCGCTGGCGTCGGCGATCCTGGTGGTGAACAACCTGCGCGACCGTCACACCGACGCTGCGGCTGGAAAACGCACGCTGGCGGTCCGCATCGGGCCGCGCGCGACGCGGGCGCAGTGGGCGGCCCTCGTGGCGGGCGCGTTCAGCGCGGTGGCCCTGGCGGCCTGGGAGAGCGGTGACGCGGCCTGGCTCTTGCCTTGGTTGAGCGCACCGCTGGCGGTCAAGACGGGGCGGGCCGTCCGTCGACGCGACGGCGCCGGGCTCAACCCGCTGCTGGGCGAGACCGCCAAGCTCGAGACGGTGTTTGGGCTGCTGCTGTCGGTCGGACTGGTGGCGTCGCGAGCCCTCTCCGGGGGGGCGCCGTGAGGGTGGTGGCCCACACGTTGACGCCCTGGCGGGCGACGCTCGGCGTCACCACGGCGCGCGGGGACCTCGCGGAGCGTAGCGGTTGGTGGCTGTCGCTATGGGACGACGCGGGACGCGTGGGTCACGGCGAGGCTGCGCCCCTGCCGGCCTTCGGTGGCGAGACGCGCGCCGCCTGTTGGGACGCGCTGGAGGGCGCGGTGGCCGCCGGCGCGCTGCTCGGAGCGTGGCCAGACGCCTGGGCCCCGCTGGCGGCGCTCACCGCCCGTGTGGACGACCTCGACCTGCCGCCGGTCGCGCGCGCCGCGGTGGTGCAAGCCGCGCTCGCGCTCCAGGCGGCCCGCGCGGGCTGGTCGGTGACGAGCCTCCTCGGCGGACAGGACCGGTGGCACGACGAGGTGGGGCACCTGCGGCGGTCGCTGCTCGGCGCGGACCACGAGGACGTCCCCCCGAGCGCCGCGGCGGTGAAGCTGAAGGTCACCGCGGCGCACGACCTCGACGACGTGGTGCGGGGCGTCCGCGCGTGGCGCGCGCGGCTGGCGGCGGGGTGCGCCCTGAGGCTGGACGCCAACGGCCGCTGGTCGGCCGACGAAGCCGCGGCGGTGTGGCCACAGCTCGCCGGCGTGTCCTGCGTCGAGGAAGCGCTGAGCGCCCCCTCTGCGCCAGCGCTCGCCCGGCTGCGCGCACGCGGCGGGCCAGCCGTGTTCGTCGACGAGTCGTGCCGCGACGCGGAGACGCTGGAGACGCTCCGCGGGGCCGTGGACGGGGTGGTGCTCAAGCCGATGCTGAACGGCGGCGTCGATCGCGCGCTCCACATGGCAGAGGTGGCGGCCCGTCACGGGCTGCAGGTCATGGTCACCACGACCTTCGGCACACGACAGGACTGGCTGGCGTGCCGCGCGCTCGCCGCGACCGTGGACGCCAGGCACGGCGGCGAGACGCCGCGTCGGGTGCTGGTCGCCACCGGTCTGGACCCGCAGGGCGCCACCTGCGAAGCGACCACGGCCCCGCCCGCGACGCCACCGTGGACCGTGCCGCATCCGGTCGCCGCCGCGGCCCGTCAGCGTCCGGAGCACCGCGCGCTGCGCGTCGCCGGCGGCCCCTGGCTGACCTGGGGCGCGCTGGCGGCTCAGGTGGCCCAGCGAGCGGCCGCGCTGCGAGCGAGCGGCGTCCGACCGGGCGACGTGGTCGCGCTCACCGCCGACACGACAGCCGAGTCGGTGGTGTGGCTTCACGCGGTGACCTGGTGCGGCGCGTGCGTGGCCCCGCTGCCGGCGCGCACCACGCCCCGCGACGTGCGCGAGTCGCTGCTCGCGCTCGCCGCGGACTGGATCCTCACGGAGGACAACGACGCCGGGCGCGGGGCGGCTGCCGCCGCAGTCGCCGCGGCGCGCGCCGGCCAGGCGCTGAGCCGCGAGGCCTTGGCACGGACGGCGGCGTCGGCCGCGCCGCTGCCGTGGGTCCCCGCCACCGCAGGGCGCGCCTGGGCTCGGCTCCTGACCTCGGGCAGCAGCGGTCGGCGCAGCGTCGTCACCCTCACGACGGAGCAGCTGATGCTCAGCGCGCTCGGCTCCGCGCAACGGGTCGGCCACGCAGCGACGGACGTCTGGCGCAGCGCGCTGCCGCTCCATCACGTGGGCGGCCTGTCCGTGCTCTGGCGCACGGCCTGGCTCGCGACCAGCGCCGACCTCAGGGCGCGCTTCGACGCCGCGGCCACCGCCGCCGCGGTCGCCGCAGGCGCGTGCACCCAGCTCAGCGTGGTGCCCGCGTGGCTGGACGACCTGTGTGGCGCCCTGATGCAGGCCGAGCTGGCGCCGCACCCAGCCTTCCGCGTCGCGCTGGTCGGCGGCGCAGCCCTGCCGGAGCGGACCCGAGCGCGCGCGGCGACGCTGGGCCTGCCGCTCGCCGTTAGCTGGGGCATGACCGAGGCGGCCTCTCAGATCGCGTCCCGCGCGCCGTGGGACGGCGGCGAGGGCGCCGCGCCGCTCTGCGTCGCCGAGGTCCACGCGGTGCCGCACGACCTCCAGGCCACCCCAACCCAGGAGCCGGGTCGCCTCGCGGTCGTCGGGCCCCTGGTGGGTCAGCCCTTCGCGCGACCCGAGCCCCGGGCCCCCGAGCTCGCCAGAGGCGCGCTGATCACCGGCGACCTGGGCACCGTGGTCGACGGTCGCGTGCGGGTGTCGGGCCGCGCCGACGCCGTCCTGCGCTGCGGTGGGGAGCTGGTAGATCCCGACCGACTGGCCGCGCTGCTGCGGGAGCACCCCGGGGTCGCCGACGCCCTGGTGGTGGGGCTGCCAGACGCCCGCCTGGGCGAGCGCCCCGCAGCGTTGGTGGTCGCCAGCGCGCCCGCTGAGGCGAGCGAGCTGGGCGCGGCGCTGGGGGAGTGGGTCGCCGCGCGCGTGCCCCCCTTCGCCGTGCCGGCTCCCGTCCACGTCTGCGCGAGCCTGCCCCGCACAGCGCTGGGCAAGCCGTCTCGCGTGCTCGGGCGCCGCTGGCTACGGGATCAGCAGCGGCTCGAAGGCGACGCGCACGTCATCGGGCAGCGGGCGGGAGCGGCCGCTCTGTCGGTCGACGCACGCGTGGACGTGCGTGACCCGGGCGTGCGGGGCGCCGTCGCTGCCCACGACCGCGAAGACGAAGGTCACGGAGCTGCGCCCGAGCCGGGTGACCGACACGTCCAGCGTCAGCGTGTCGCCGAGCCGCATCGGCCGCTGATAGTCGGCCTCCGCGTGGACCAGGGGCATGACCCAGGGCGCGCCCATGACCTCCGCCAGCGGCAGCCCCACGTCGCGCATGAGCGCCTCGAAGGCGCCGTGGGCGTACTCGAAGACGCGGCTGAAGAAGACGATGCCAGCGGGGTCGACCTCGGCGAAACGGACGCGGTGATTCCAAGTGAAGGCCATGGCGCGGGCTCCGGTGCGGAAACAGCAGCGCGGCGTGCGCGGCGTAGCGATGAGGGCCCCGACGTGGGCCCGGAGGTGAGGCGATGAGGGAAGCGGTGAACCTACGGCTTGTCAACGACGTCACCCGCCCGCCGCGGCGGCCCCTGCGCGGGGGACACCCGGCGGCAGCGCCCACCGCGGAGCCGCCGGTCACAGCGGAGCGTCGCGTCCTGGAGCCGCTGACGCGCGTGACGCGAGAGCAAGGGCTCGCCGACGTCGCGAACCGGCTCGACCGCATCCGCCTCTGGCTGGACGCCGATCTCGACGACCTCGAGGCCGCGCTCTCGGAGACCCGCGCCAACGACGCAGACCTCGGCCGCGAGGCCGCCCGCCACCTGCTCGAGCAGCCGGGCAAGCGGATTCGGCCCCTGTGCGTGTTCCTGAGCGCGCGTCTCGGGCGCCCGGTGGCCGACGATGTGGTCCGCGACCTGGCCGTGGCGGCCGAGCTGGCCCACGCCGCGACGCTGCTGCACGACGACGTGATCGACCAAGGCACGGAGCGGCGCGGGGCGCCGACGGCGCGCATGGTGTTCGGCAACTCGGCGAGCGTGTTGGGCGGCGACCACCTGCTCATCGAGGCGCTCCGACGCGTCGACCGGTGCAACGCCCCCGCGCTGATGAGCGGCATCATCGAGGTGATCGGCGCCATGGTCGGTGCCGAGGCGCTGCAGCTGGCCTACCGGGGCAAGTTCGTGCCGGAGGCGGCCGTGTACCAGCAGGTGGTGCTCGGCAAGACCGCGGTGCTCTTCTCCTGGTCCCTGGTGGCGGGCGGCACGGCGGCGGGGCTCAGCAGCGCCCAGCTGACGGCGCTGCACCGCGCTGGCGACCGACTGGGGCTCGCGTTTCAGCTCGTCGACGACGCGCTGGACCTGGCCGGAGACCCCACGGTCACCGGCAAGGACTCCCTGCTCGACCTGCGCGAGGGCAAGCTCACCTGGCCGCTGCTCGTGGCCTGCGAGCGGGACCCGACGCTGGTCGGGGACCTGCAGGCCATCGCGGCCGACCCGGACCGGCTCGACGATCCGACCGTCGCCAGCGGGCTGCGCGCGCGACTTCTGGCGACGGGCTGCCTGGAGGCGACCCGCGGGCGCGCCATGGAGGCGGCCGAAGAGGCCAAGGCATCCCTGGCCGAGCTGCCCCCGAGCGCCGCACGGGACGCCCTCGACACCGTCATCGACGCGGCCGTGGCGCGCGCACGCTGACCCGGAGGCACCTCGCGGTGCCAGGAGGAGCCATGACCACTGTTGTGACCTTGCACCAAGGTGCGGACCCGCAGGCCGTCCGCGCGGCGCTTCAAGCCCTCGGGCAGTGGGCGCAGCCGCTGAGCGACGGCGACGGCGGGCGGGCCGCGTTCGCGCTCGCCGCGCACTCCCAGCCCGTGGCCCCGGCGCGGCTCTACGCTGTGACCGGCGTCGCCGAGGTGCTGGCGGGCAGCTCAGGCCACCCCCTGCTCGACACGTGGCGGGGGCGCGCTGTGCCCGTGACCGAGCGCCTGGCCGTGGGGCCCGGCGCCGCGCCCGTGCTGCTGGCGGGTCCCTGCGGCGCAGAGTCCGCCGCGCAGGTCCACGCCGCGGCGGCTGCGGTCGCGGCAGCCGGCGGCGCCATGCTGCGGGGCGGCGCCTACAAGCCGCGGACGAGCCCCTACGCCTTCGCCGGCGTGGGCCGGCAGGCGCTCACCTGGCTGCGTCAGGCGGCGGACCGCCACGGCCTCGGGCTGGTGACCGAGTGCCTCTCCGAGGCGGACGTCGACGCGGTCGCGGACGTCGCTGATCTGGTCCAGATCGGCTCCCGCAACATGCAGAACTTCGCCCTGCTGCGCGCCGTGGGCGCCACCGGTCGACCGGTGCTGCTCAAGCGCGGCGCGGCGTCGACCCTCAGCGAGTGGCGCCTCGCGGCGGAGCACGCGCTGGCCGCCGGCGCCAAGGGCGTGGTGTTCTGCGAGCGGGGCATCCGCGGTCTCGACCCGGAGACGCGCAACACCCTCGACCTCGGCGCTGTCGCCCTGCTCGCGCTGGTCGACGAGCTCGCCGTGGTGGTCGACCCGAGCCACGCCGCGGGCCGACGCGACCTGGTGGCGCCCCTGTCGCGCGCAGCGCTGGCCGCCGGCGCCCACGGCCTCCTGGTCGAGACCCACCCCGACCCGGC
>JAUIAC010000842.1 GCA_030425545.1 bacterium
TCCCCCTGGGACAGGTGGGACGTGTCCCATGGGGCTCGGCACCGTGCCACGTGTGCAGCCAAACCCGCGTGCCAACGGGGCCACACCGAGACACACGGGATGCGGAGCGCCGTAACTGGTACGCTGCCTCGCGCGCGGGGGGCCGCGTGCGAGGAGCGAGGCGATGAGAAGCAGTGCAGGCGCGATGGTTTGGCTCGTGGCGGTCGTCGCCGGGTGTGGCCAGGACGTGACGGCCGCAGGACCGGACGAGGGACTCGAGCTCGACGGCGACAGCGCAGAGGTCGTCGCCGGTGACGCCCTGACGAGCGACGGGGCCACGGCCGACGTGGCTTTGAGCGACGGGGCTTTGAGCGACGGGGCTTTGGGCGACGGGGCTGTGGGCGACGGGGCGGCCGGAGACATCACCTCGGGCGACGCCGGACCGGGCGACACATCGGACACACCCGCTGACTCAGACGCACCCGACGCACAAGCCCCCGACGGCTCCGACACGCAAGGCGGTGCGGACACCAGCGCGCCGCCGTGCACGTCGGCAGACGACTGCCCGAAGCCGCCGAACCTGGGCCCGTGCGAGGCCGTCGCGTGCATCGCTGGCGGCTGCTACGTGGCCACATTGAGCGACGGCACGCCCTGCCCCACAGGCGCGCCCTGCACCGTCAACCCGGTGTGTTCCAAGGGGGCGTGCGCTGGCCCGACCAAGAGCTGCGACGACGGCAAGCCCTGCACGACCGACAGCTGCGACGCCACCACGGGCGCCTGCCAGCACGCGCCGGTGCCTGGGTGCGGCGGCGCATGCAAGGTCGACCCGGACTGCGACGACAAGCAGGCCTGCACCAGCGACGCCTGCGTCCAGGGCGTCTGCCAGCACGTGCAGCTCTCCGGTTGTGGCGGGCAGTGCGCGGGCGCCAGCGACTGCGACGACAACGACAGCTGCACCGCCAACGCCTGTGACACGAGCAGCGGCGCGGGCGGAAAGTGCGTGTTCACCCCCATCGCGGGGTGCGGCGGCGCGTGCAAGTCCGACGCCGACTGCGCCGCCAACGACGCGTGCTCGCAGGCGAGCTGCTCTGCCGGCAAGTGTGCGTTCACGGTGACCCCTTGCGACGACGGCAACGTGTGCACCAACGACGTGTGCGACCCCAAGCTCGGCTGCCTGTTCGTGGCGTCCAAGAAGCCGTGCAACGACGGCAACGCCTGCACCGACAACGACACCTGCGGCAAGGGGCAGTGCGCGGGCACGCCCAAGGGCGCGCAGGCCTGCGACGACGGCGAGCCGTGCACACAGGACGCCTGCGACGCCAGCAAGGGGTGCGTACACCAGGCGCAGAGCGGCGCGTGTGACGACGGCGACAAGTGCACCACGGGCGACGCCTGCGCGAAGGGCGCGTGCAAGCCGGGCAAGGCGACGGTGTGCGACGACGGGGACAAGTGCACCACCGACTCGTGCGCGGCAGGCGGCGGGTGCGTCCACACCCCGGTGGCCGGATGTGGCTCGGGCGGCTGCGCGAGCGCGGCGGACTGCACCCCCGACGTCTGCGGCGTGGCGGCCTGCACGGGAGGCAAGTGCGCCTACACGTTGAAGTCCTGCGACGACGGAGTGGCCTGCACCGACGACTGGTGCGACTCCAAGTCGGGCGGCTGCGGCCACAGCACCAACCCAGGGGTGTGCGACGACGGCAACAGCTGCACCGTGAACACCTGCACCGGCAAGGCCTGCAAGACCGAGGTGAAGACGGGCGCATGCAGTGACGGCGACGCGTGTACGGCAAAGGACACGTGCGCAGGCACCGTGTGCAAGCCCGGCAGCGCAGTGGCGTGCGACGACCAGAACCCGTGCACGCAAGACAGCTGCGACCCCAAGACGGGCACGTGCGGGCACCAGCCTGTGCCGGGCTGCACACCC
>JAUIAC010000843.1 GCA_030425545.1 bacterium
CGCTCTTCCTCGCCGGTGTCGGACTCGCCGTCAGCATCGTCTGCATCTTCATCGCCCGCGCCATGCGCAACAGCGACCCGGCCACGGTGCTCCGCGCCGCGCTCGTCGTCCCCTCGGTCGTCATGTTCGGCGCCGCCTTCATCATCATGCCCATGCTCGGCGTCAAGCAGGCCGTGACCTACGCCATCGGCGCTGGCGCCATCGGCGGCGCGCTCATCGGGCTCGTCACCGAGTACTACACCGCCTGGGCGCCCATCGAGAAGGTGGCCGAGGCCTCCAAGACGGGCGCCGGCACCGGCATCATCAGCGGCCTCGCGGTCGGCATGGAGAGCACCGTGGTGTCGCTCTTCATCGTCGCCGTCGTCGGCTACATCGCCAACGCCGTGATGCCCGAGGGCCTCGGCCTCTACGGCATCGCCATGAGCGCCGTGGGCATGCTCGCCGGCACCGCCATCGTCATGACCGTCGACGCCTACGGCCCCATCAGCGACAACGCCGGCGGCATCAGCGAGATGAGCGGTCTGGGCAAAGAGGTCCGCGACATCACCGACGAGCTCGACGCCGTGGGCAACACCACCGCCGCCATCGGCAAGGGCTTCGCCATCGGCTCGGCCACGCTGACCGTGCTCTCGCTCTTCAGCGCCTTCATCCTCGAGGTCAACCACGGCCGTGTCGCTGCCGGCATGGGCGAGCTCGTGCTCAAGCTCGACGACGCGCCGATCCTCATCGGCCTGCTGCTCGGCGCGTGCCTGCCCTACGCGGTCGGCGCCAGCACCATGATCGCCGTCGGCAAGGCCGCGCAGGCCATCATCAAGGAGATCATCCGCCAGTTCGACGAGATCCCGGGGCTCCGTGAGGGCAACGCCGAGCCCGAGGGCAAGGCCATCGTCGACATCGCCACCAAGGCCGCGCTCTGGGAGATGATCCTGCCCGGCATGGTCGCCATCGTCGCGCCCGTGCTCGTCGGCTTCGTGCTCGGCCCGGCGGCCCTCGCTGGCATGCTCGCCGGCGCCGTGGCCGTGGGCGCCTCGCTCTCGCTCTTCATGGCGAACGCGGGCGGCGCCTGGGACAACGCCAAGAAGTTCATCGAGAAGGGCGGCCTGCCCGGGCACCCCAAGGGCTCCGACGCGCACAAGGCCTCGGTCATCGGCGACACAGTGGGTGACCCCTTCAAGGACACCTCGGGCCCCGGCGTCGCGATCCTCATCAAGGTCATGAGCGTCGTCAGCCTGCTGGTGGCGCCCCTCATCGCCACGCTCTAGCAGCCAGCGAACTCGCCTCTGACGCGCCCCGGTCCTCTCCACGAGGGCCGGGGCGCGTCGCGTTGGACCTGCCGACCTCCGCCACGCGCCCTCTGAGCGCGCTCAAACGCGTGGTAGCGTGCGGCCGTTGACGACCCTGGGAGCCTCCGATGCGCCTGACCCCTGCCTTGTTGATGACCCCGGCCCTGCTCGTGGCCGCGTCGCTCGCCCTGCTGACCTGCGGCTGCAAAGGCCCGCGCCCCGCCGGGCCCGGGGTGAAGGCCGAGCGACCCCAGGGCCCTGCCCCAACTCCCAGCGCTGAGCCGACTCCTGGCGCCGCGAGGCACGGCGCCGCGGGGCCCACTGCTGCGGGGTCTACTGCTGCGGGGCCCAATGCCGCGGGGCCCGGCGCCGACAAGCAGCCGGGGCCGCGCGCCGCCGGCCGTCAGGGCGGCCAGCCCGCCGAGCGTGGCCCCCAGGGCGCCGCGGCCGCACAGCCCAACCCTCAGCCTGAGAAGGCGGCGCCGCCGCCCTCAGCGCCGACGCAGAAGGGCGCGACAGGCCCGGTCGAGCTGGTCGACGCGACCCCGGAGATCCCCGCCGACATCGTCGTGCACAACGCGGTCGGCAAGGCCGCCGAGGACCACAAAGACCTGCTGGT
>JAUIAC010000150.1 GCA_030425545.1 bacterium
GTCACGCGCGGCCTCCACCTGCACGGCGGCGGCCGCGTCGGGCCGCATGGTCAGCACGAAGTCGCGCACGCGGAGCAGCAGCGGTCCGGAGAAAGGGGCGCGGCGCAGCACCTCGACCCGCGCGCCGTGGGTCAAGCCGAACTCCACGAGTCGGTCCGTGATGGCGCCCGCGTCGCCGACGGACACGACGTACAGCGCCGTGCCCACAGGGGCCTTGGACAGGGCCCACACGCTCACGAAGCGGGCGTGGCCTCGCCAGCGTCGGCCTTGTCGTCGCTGGCCTTCTTGTCGTCGGCCTTGTCGTTGCTGGCCTTCTTGTCGTCGGCCTTCTTGTCGTCGGCCTTCTTGTCGTCGGCCTTCTTGTCGTCGGCCTTCTTGTCGTCGGCCTTCTTGTCGTCGGCCTTCTTGTCGTCGGCCTTCTTGTCGTCGTCGGAGCTCCGGTCGGCCGACTCCTCCGCCTTCCCGGCGCTCTCAGCTGGCGCTGCGGCCTCTTCGTCGGGCTTCACCGCCGCCTTGTCGTCACCCTGGCTCGCCGGCTCTGCCTTCCCCTCGTCGGACTGCTCCGGCGCGTCTGTGTCCGCCGCCGGCGCGCCCTCGACGCCCTCCGGCTGAGCGGCCTTGCGGGTCCGCGTACGGCGGCGCTTCTTCTTCTTCGGCGCGCCGTCTTCGGCCGCGGCCTCGCCGTCCTGCTGCGCGCCCGCGTCGCCGCCAGCCTTCGCCGCAGCCCGGGTCGCGGCGGCGCGTGCCTCCTGCTGCACCTCGGAGAGCATCGGCCGCTCCTTGCCGTGACGCAGCCGATAGACATCGTCCAGCGCCAGGTCGAGCTGACCCTTGGTGATGATGTAGGCCCGGTGGTTGTCCCGCTCCTTCCGCAGCAGCGCACGGAGGTCACGTTCCCGCTTGAAGATCTCCTCCAAGTAACCCTCGCGCTCCTTGCGCAGGGCCTTGATCTCCTCGCGCTCCTCCTCGGCGAGGCGCTCCCACTTGGCCTTCTCACGCTCGGTCTTGAGCCGGTCCAGCTCCAGGCGGCGCTCGTCACGCTTGGCCTCGAGCTCCGCCAGGTGTACGGCGTCGGCCGCGCTCATGGCGGGCTTGGCGGCTGGGGATGGCGCGGGCTCAGGCTCCGGCGTGGGCGCCGGGGTCTTGGCGGGGCCGCGAATGGCGAGCATGCCCTCGAGCTCCTCGACCTTGCGCTCCAGGCGGCGCGCGCGCTTGTCAGCGGCGGTGGCCTCTTTCTCTGCCTTGCTGGCGTTGGCGCTGGCCTTGTTCAGCTCCTCGCGGAGGTCCTTGAGCTGCGACTTGGCCTTCTCGGCGGCCTTGCGGGCGCCGCCGCGCTCCTCGCCCAGGGTGTCGAGCTTGCGCTTCATGGACTCGGCGCGGTCCGCGCTCTTTCGCGCCTCGCCTTCAGCCAGATCGGCGCGCGCCGTCGCCTCGTTCAGGGCGTCCGTCACCTTGGCCAGCTTGGTCCAGAAGACGATGGCCAGGGCTCCGCACACAGCGGTGAGTCCGGCGAGCAGCATCACGTTCATGATCAGTCCTCAAGCGTGGGCGAGACGCCCGACAATCCAGCCGGACACGACAGGTCGAGCGGGGCGTGGGGTGTAGCACGGGCCAGGGAGGCGGCTCAACACGCCTGGGCGTCAATCCACCGTGAATCGGTCCGAATTCACGCCACGCCTTGATGCGACTGCGCCCTTGGGGGACTCTGGTGCGGTCGCCCCAACCGGGCGCATGGAGCGTCTAGTGACCCACACGTTTGAACAGTGGTGCGGCGACCTCGAAGACCTGCTCGCGCGGAACCAGCAGCGGCTGACCCCGCAGCGTCGTGTCATCGCCGAGGTGCTCTTCGGGCAGGACGGCCACGTCAACGTCGACGAGCTGCACCAGCTCGTGCGCGCCAAGGACGGGTCGGTGGGCTACGCCACGGTGTACCGCACGCTCAAGCTCTTGGAAGACCACGACCTGGTCCACACCAACACCTTCGTCGACGGCACGGCGCGCTACGAGATCGCCGCCCACGACGACGAGCACCACGACCACCTGGTGTGCAAGGACTGCGGCCACATCACCGAGTTCGAGAACCACGACATCGAGCGTCTTCAGGAAGAGGTCGCCACGAAGCTGGGCTTCGAGCTGGTCGACCACGCCATGGTGCTCTACGGCCGCTGCGGTCGCGACCCGTGTCCGCACCGCGACGCCAGGACCAAGCGCCGCCGGGGCTGAGCGGGGCTGAGCGCGGCCGCACGGTGCCTTCACCGCCCCGCATCGCCCGCCCCCCACTCGCGCACCCCCCAATCGCGCACCCCGTGTAGCCCGCCCCCACAGGCCGCGGCAGCCCCCCTTCGGCGGCCTCCTTGCCGTCCGTACGCCGCGGCGCGGGCGCCAAAACGACCGCGGGCCGACCTGAGTCAGGTCGGCCCGCGGCGTGGCTGGGGTGCGCTCGGCGCCCTGGGCTCTTAGCCCGGAGCGAACACGAAGGGCCACTGGATGACGCAGATGCCCGCCTCCGGCTTCTTGAAGCGGATGCGCTTGATGGTCCGCATCACGCAGTCGGTCACCGACGAGTTCTTCAGCGAGTTGGACACGATCTTCGGCCGCGTCACCTTGCCCTCGGTGTTGATGGTCCACTGCACCGAGACCTTGCCCTTGAGGTTCGGCTTGCTCATGAGCTGGCGCTCGTAGCAGGCGCGCAGGGCCGCGGCGCGACGGCGCACGTTCTTGGCGATGTCGCCCTTGTCGCAGCCGCCGCTCGAGCGGCCACCGGCGATCTTGAGGCGCGCCACCTTCTTCCGCTTCTTGCGGCCGATGCCGACGTTGGCGTTGCGGCCGGTGCCGCCGCCCGTGTCGATGGAGCCGAGCCCGTGGATGCGGCCGTAGCCCGCCGTGCCGCCGCCGCCCGCGCCCGTGCCGCGGAAGCCCATGCCGCCGGAGCCGTGGCCGATGACCAGCTCGCCGCCCTCGCCCGACATGGCGACCGCCATCTTCGAGTTCAGCGCGCCCGTGTCGCCGGCCATGATGGTGCCCAGCGCGCCCGTGAGGGCCTGCTGACCGCCCAGGACCTTGGCGATGCCGAGGTTCTTGACGTCGATCTTGTCCACCATCTTGCCGTCCATCTTCGGGACCTTGGACTGCTTGTTGGGGTCGGTGTCGGCGTCGCCGAACTTGCCCTCCTCGTTGGCAGCCTTCTTGGCGGTGGTGTCCTCCTCTTCGCCCTCGAGCTCTTCCTCGTCGGACTCCTCCTCCTGCTCCTCGAGGGTGACCTCGATGAGCTCGCGCTGACGCTGCTCGAGGTTCTCCTCGATGGCGCGGCGGTCCTTGGCCTTCTGGTTCAGCAGGGCCGAGGTCAGGAAGACCAGCACGAGCGCGGCGCACACGGAGAACGACACGGCCATGGCCACGCCACCCTTGTCGCTGGTGCCACCGATGATCGCGGACTCGGCGCCGGTGAAGGCGAAGACCACGTCGACGTCGTTCTCGAAGCTGAGCACACCGGCGTCGCCGCGCTTGACCTCGATCGAGTTGACGTCGCCGGCCTCTTTCGCCTCGCCGCCGATGTTCAGCTGCCCGGTCGCGCCGTTGGGCACGTCGAGGTTCCACGCGCCGCCGCTCGTGGCGGTGAAGAGCGTGTGCTTGCTCAGGCCGTTGGCAGCGAGCTGGAAGGTGTTCTTGTCGTCCTCACCGATGGTCACGGGGGCGCCGTCGAACATCACCTTCTCGTAGATGATGGTGCCTTCCCAGGTCAGCATGACCTTGAGGAAGCGCTGTCCCTTCTCGTACTCGGGGTGCGCCGCGACCACGATGAGCCCGCCGAAGACGCTGAAGATCGAGCCGATGACCACGAGCACGACGCCCCAGTCCAGGGTCACCAGGGTCTGGTCGATGAGCCCGCCGGTGGCCTCGTCGCAGAGCGAGAGCCCGGCCGACACGCAGGGCGTCAGGGTCCACACGTTCTGGTAGGTGTAGGCCATCGCCGCGATCTGCAGCAGCGAGAGGATCGAGATGATCCAGCCGAAGTTCTGCTTCCGCTTCTGCATGACCACGGCGGCGAGCGCGCCCATGGCCACGGCCATGACGAGCGAGCCCTGGCCCGTGAGCACTTCGAAGCTGCGGAAGACCGCCTCTTCTTCATCAACGTAGATGAAAGGGAGGACCAGTGGCCCGAGGAGGGCAATGGCGCTGCCAATCAGGGCCAGGATGCTGCCGCCGCTCATGGGTCTCCTTCTGTCGCCGGCCTGTGCCGGAGGAGCGTCGCTGTCACGCTTCGATGTCGCTGGTTCACGAGCTCGTCGCTGAGAGCGCTGCCGTTTCGGGTCGCGTGCAGGGGGAGTCCCCCGGCTGTGGTGTCCTCGGTTGCGGCCGCCGTGTCTGTCGCTCGTCCGCTGCGACCACCGTGCGTTGCGCGGGGTCGTGGCCCGTGTGGGGCCGCGCGGTCCAGTGACGTCTGTGGCTGCTCGCTCCAAGGTCCTGCAGGCACGCTGCGATGGGCGTACGCCGTAGGCGCAAGCGACGGGATGCTATGTCCCGGTCTTTGCCGCCGTCAAGCGCCGGTCGGGCGCTGACCAGCGGGGACTCCGTGTGCGTTTGTGCGACGCTTTTGAGGGCCGCTTTACGCACCTACACCACCCCGTGGGTGGGGGTGCGATCCACAGCGGCCAGAACGCGGCGCCCGGACCCTCCGGATGCCCGACGCCACCGGCCCCGAGGGGTGGAGGTCGCGCCGTACAGGGTTCGACGGGCGAGCGCGCGATCGGATCTCTCGCGGTGCAAAAAAGGTTGGGGCGCGGTCAGCCGCGGGCGCCGAACGCGGCGGTGAGCCCACGCTCGAGGTCGGCGAGCAGGTCGTCGATGTGCTCGATGCCGACGCTGAGACGCACCAGGCTGTCGTCGATGCCGAGCGCCGCGCGCTGCTCCGGCGGAATCGACGCGTGGGTCATGATGGCCGGGTGCTCGATGAGGCTCTCGACCCCCCCGAGGCTCTCCGCCAGGGTGAACACCTTCACGTTCTCCAGGAACACGCGCGCCTCGTCGAGGCCGCCTTCGAGCACCACGGTGACCATGCCGCCAAAGCGCTTCATCTGCCGCTTGGCCAGGGCGTGCTGCGGGAAGCTCTCGAGCCCGGGGTAGTGCACCGTCTTCACGCGCGGGTCGGCCTCGAGCACCGCAGCGACGCGCTCGGCGTTGTCGCAGTGGCGCTCCATGCGAATCGCCAGGGTCTTGAGCCCGCGCAGGGTGAGCCAGGAGTCGAAGGGGCCGGGGGTGCCGCCCGAGGCGTTCTGCGTGAACGCGATCGCCGCCTGCAGGGCGTCGTCGTTGACCACCACCGCGCCGCCCACGGCGTCGCTGTGGCCGCCGATGTACTTGGTCGTGCTGTGCACCACGATGTCGGCGCCCAGCGCTAGCGGCGACTGCAGGTAGGGCGTGGCGAAGGTGTTGTCGACGGCCACCAGCACGTTCTTGGCGTGGGCCTTCTTCACCAGCGCGGCGATGTCGACGAGCTTCATCATCGGGTTGGTGGGCGTCTCGAGCCAGAGCAGCTTGGTCTTGTCGGTGACGACCGCGTCGAAGGCGTCGGCGTCCCGCAGGTCGGCGTACTTGAACACCAGACCGTGGCGCCGCCAGACCTTGTCGAAGAGGCGAAAGGTGCCGCCGTACATGTCGTCCATGGCGACCACCTCGTCGCCCGCGCTCAGCGTCGCGATGACGGCGTTGGTGGCGGCGAGGCCCGACGCGAACGCGAGCCCGTGCTTGCCGCCCTCGCAGGCCGCCAGCGCGTCCTGGAGGGCGTCGCGGGTCGGGTTGGACGTGCGCGTGTACTCGTGGCCCAGGTGCTGCCCCGGGCTCGGCTGCGCGAAGGTCGAGGTCTGAAAGATCGGCACGATGACCGCGCCCGTCTTCTCCTCGGGGTCCTGTCCGGCGTGGATGGCGCGGGTCTCGAAGCGGCTTTGGGTCCAGTCCATGAAACACTCCTCACGCCGCTGCGGGCGCGAAAACTCGGGCGATCAGCGCTGGGCGGCGCCGACTCGTGGCCGCAAGATCAGTTGAAGGTCGAGAGGTACTCGATGAGGTCGATCTTGGTGATGACGCCCTGGAGCCGCTGCCCCTGCACGACCACCGCGACGTTGTCCTGGGCCAGGATCTGCTTGAGCTGGTCGAGCGAGGCCCCGGGATCGAGCACACCCTGCAGCTCCGTAGCCAGGTGCTCCACCTTGTCGTTCTTGTTGGCGCGGCCGTCGAGCATCGCGTTGAGCAGATCGATCTCGTGGACCATGGCCACGGGCTCGCCGTTCGCGCTGACCACCGGCATCTGGCTGATGCCTTCGCGCTTCATCTTCAGCATCGCGTCGCCGACCGTGTCGTCGAGCTGAGCGGTGAACACGATGTGGCTCTTGCGCCGCATCAGGTCCGCGACCGACTGCTCGGCCTCCTCGGGCTCGAAGAAGCCGCCCTCCTTCATCCACTGGTCGTCGAAGAACTTGGACAGGTAGATGGCGCCCGAGTCGGGGAGCAGCACCACGATGGTGTGGTTGCGACCCAGCTCGCGGGCCAGGTTGGCCGCCACGTGCACGGCGCCGCCCGAGCTGCCGCCGGCGAAGATGCCCTCTTCACGGCAGAGCCTGCGGGCCATGGCGAAGCACTCGCGGTCGTTGACCTGCATCACGTCGTCGATGTGGTCGAACTCGAGCGCGCCGCACACCATGTCCTCGCCGATGCCCTCGACCTTGTACGTGTGGGGCTGGCTCGGCACGCCGGTGTGGAACTGGCTGTAGTAGATCGAGCCCTGTGGGTCGACGCCCACGGTGCGCAGCTCGGCGCTCTGGCTCTTGAGGTACTTGGCGGTGCCGCTCATGGTCCCGCCTGTGCCGAGCCCCGCGACGAAGACGTCGAAGTTGCCGCCGGTCTGCTCCCAGATCTCCGGGCCGGTGCTCAGGAAGTGCGCCTCGATGTTCCGCTTGTTGTGGTACTGGTTGAGCATGAAGGCGTTGGGCGTCTCGCGGAAGATGCGCTTCGCCGTCTCGTAGTAGCTGTCGGGGTGCTCGGCCGGCACGGCGGTGGGGGTGACCACCACCTCGGCGCCGAACGCGCGCAGGCGGCGCACCTTCTCCACGCTCATCTTGTCCGGCATGGTGAAGATGCAGCGGTAGCCCTTGACCGCCGCGGCCATGGCGACGCCCACGCCGGTGTTGCCCGACGTGTTCTCGACGATGACCGAGCCCGGCTTGAGCACGCCCTCGCGCTCGGCCTCCTCGATGATGTGCAGGGCCATGCGGTCCTTGACCGAGCCGCCCGGGTTCATGAACTCGAGCTTGGCCAACACGCGCGCGTCGTGGCGGCCGACGATCTTGTTGAGCTGGACCAGCGGGGTGTCGCCCACCGCGTGAAGGACGTTCTGGTAGATGCCGCGCATGTCTGTGCCTCCGAAGCCGAGGGGGCGCAGGGTGCCCCGAGGGCCCGCGGTGTACCACCTCGCGCAGCCTCAGGCCATACCGCTCGGGCGGCACAAAGCCCGGCGCTGAGGCCTAGCGCGTGAGCCAGCGCGACTGGCGGACGGTGAGCAGCGCGGCGGGTTGGATCCACTGCAGCGCGAAGAGGGCGAACACCGCGTAGGCGAGGGTGTAGACCGCGTCCCAGCTGCGCTCGCTGCGCAGGTAGATCGCGGCGTGCAGCAGGGCGAAGAGCAGGGCGGCCGTCACCGCGCTGCCCACCAGGGCCGGCTGCCAGACGAGCAGCGCCCAGCCCACGAACACCAGGTAGAGGCGCAGCGGGATCTGGACGTAGGCTACGATCGCGTCGACGACCGCGGGCCAGCTCCGCCAGGAGCGCAGGAGCTGGGGCACCCGCGCCATGTAGAGCGTGCTCTCGCGCAGGTTGCTGCGGGCCCAGCGGAGGTACATCAGCGAGAGCCGGCGGTAGGTCTCGGGCACCTGAGTCCGCGCCACCGCGTTGCTCTGGTAGCGGGTGCGGAAGCCCGCCCACAGCACCCGGTTGGCCATGTGATGGTCGTCGCCGTTGCTGCAGGGCGCGCCGAGAAAGCGCACGTCGCGCCACGCCTGCCACTGCGGTCGAACCACGTCGACGCGGTAGCACGAGAGCGCGCCGGGGGTGACGAAGACGCTGCCCAGCTCGCTCTGGTAGGCCCGCGCGAAGTCGAAGCCGATGCGGTAGCGCACGGCGAGCATGCGGGTGATCAGGTTGACGTCGCGGTTGAGCACGTCGATGCGCCCCGCCACGGCGCCCACGCTGGCGTCCACGACCATGGGGGTCACCAGCGCGCGCAGCGTGTCGCGCAGCACCACGGTGTCGGAGTCGACCGTGACGACGAAGGGCGTGCGCACCCGCTCGAAGCCGGCGTAGAGCGCGTGACGCTTGCCCGCGTTGCGCGCCTGCGCGACCACAGTGACCCGCTCGGGCGCGAGGCGCACGCCGGCGCGGGCCCAGGCCAGGGTGTCGTCGCTGCTGCCGTCGTCGACGCAGCAGATGTGGAGCCGGTCGGCCGGGTAGTCGCTAGCGAGCAGGCTGCGGATGGTGTGAAACACCGCCTCCCCTTCGTTGTATGCCGGGATCACCACGGTGAGCCCCGGCAGGCTGGCTTCGTCCGCCGCGATCGGCGCCAGCGGTCGGTAGCGCAGCCAGAGGGCGACGCGCCAGACCAGGGACACCATGGTCAGGGCGCTCAGGATGGCGACCGGGCCGGCGACCCACACCCAGAGCTGCCCGCCGTAAAGCGTCCGGAGCGCGCCGAGCTTGCCCGGGCTGCTGCCCAGCGCGAGCAGCGTGCCCAGCAGCGCGAGGGCGCCGGTCACGATCAGGGCCCGCTCGGCCCCGCTGCCCGCCGACGCAGGGCGCAGTCGCCGCGCCGGGCGCGCGGAGCCGGCCAACCCCAACCGCGGCTTGCCCGCCAGCGCGAGGCGCAGCGAGGTCAGGCTCGAGGTGGCGCGAGCGCGCGCCGCGAGGGAGAAGAAGGGAGCAGCCATGACATCTCCGAGCGCGGGAGACGTGGAGCCAGCTGAGGCCGTCGTCGTGGGCGGATCGGCGGGGCAGGGCCGAGCTCCGCGGGGCTTGGGGCGTCGTCGCGGTGAGCGGCGACCTGAAAGATGACGACGGGGGCGAAGGCCTCACATCAGACCAGGGGAGCGCTTGCGGCGACCGCAGTCGCGCGCCCTCGGTCAGCAGCCGCGTACCTCTGGTCAGGGGGGGCGGTGGTCCGACCGGGCGCCCTGACAAACGAGCCATCCATCGCGACGCACCCCGCGCCGCACGCCGGGATCAGACGCTTCTCTCACGCGGCGCGCAAGCTCTTTTTTTCGCCGTGGTCGTGCCCTTCACACTCCCTCGCAGGCGCTCGGATGGGGGGCGGGGCTGCAGGGTCGGCGGTCGGCGTTCGAGCCGCGCACGGGTCGCCGCGTCGGGCCTCAGCCGAAGCGATGCGCGCTGAGCTGCACGCCCATGGCCTCGCCCCTGAAGGCGACGCGGCCCACGTCGCTCCCCGCGGCGCCCGCGACCACCATCAGCGGCAGCAGGTGCTCCTCGCGCGGGTGGCAGGCGCGCGCCTCGGGCGCCTTGGCCCAGGCCGCGAGGCGCACGTCCCGGTGGGCCGCGGGGGCCGCGCAGGTCTCCGCCAGCCACCGGTCGAAGCGCGCCGAGGCCGCTCGCGAGGTCGGCTGCATGAAGCCGCGCATGTTGTGGTAGCTCATGCCGCTGCCGACGATGAGCACGCCCTCGTCGCGCAGCGGCGCCAGGGCGCGGCCCAGCGCGAGGTGCGCGGTCGGGTCGAGCCCGCGCTGGAGCGAGAGCTGGACGGTCGGGATCTCGGCCTTGGGCCAGGCGACCTTCAGCGGCACGAACACGCCGTGGTCAAAGCCGCGGGCGCCGTCCTCGGCGTGCTGTAGGCCGGCCGCCTTCAGCAGCTGGCCCACGCGCGCGGCCAGACGGGGCGCGCCGGGCGCCGGCCAGGTCAGCGCGTAGGTGTGCTTCGGGAAGCCGTAGTAGTCGAAGAGCAGCGGCGGCCTCGCGCTCGTGAGCACGGTCGGCGTCGCCGTCTCCCAGTGCGCGGACACCACGAGCAGGGCCTTCGGCTTGGCCGGCAGGCTCGCCGGCAGCGCGCGGAGCCACGCAGCGAGCGGCTTCCACGTGTCGCGCGGTCCCATGGTCCAGTCCATGAAGAAGCAGGGGCCGCCGCCGTGGGGCAGGAACACGGTCGGCATGCGCGTGCGCTGTCTGGCGCTGGGCTTGGCCGCCGATGGCTCTCCGACCGCCTCTCCCACGGCCGCCGCCACGGCGACGCCAGCGCCGGCGAGCAGGAGCGTGCGTCGCGAGACACCGCCGCCCTCGTCCGCGGGCGGGGCGTTGGGCGTGGCCGTCGCCGCGCCCTCGTCGGCGGAGCGAGCGGGGTCCGAGTCAGTCGTGTTCTCTGGGCGACGCATGGTGGGCCTCCGGGTGCCTGCGAGTCAGGCTAGGGAGGCGGTCCGGGCGCGACAAGCGCGCGCTCCGCAACGCACTGTTGCACGCTCGCTCACGCTGCGGCCGCTGGGCCTCGGGTCGCGGCGCCCCTCAGTCGATCTCGTCGCGCTCGCCCTTGCGGTCCTTCTTCTTGGAGGCGGCCTTGCCCCCCTCGCGCTCCTCGTCGTCCTCGTCGTCGCGCTCCGCGTCGCCGCGCTCGTCGTCGACGCGGTCGTCGTCGTCGTCGTCGTTGTCGGACTTCCGCGTCTTCTTCTTCTTCTTCCGCGGCGCGTCGTCGTCGTCGTCGTCGTCGCGCTCGTCGTCGTCGCGCTCGTCGTCGTCGCGCTCGTCGTCGTCGCGCTCGTCGTCGTCGCGCTCGTCGTCGTCGCGCCGCTTCGCCCGCTTCTTGCCGGTCTGCTTCACGCGCACACCGCCCTTGTCGCCACCAGCGCGGGGGGTCGGCTTGCGCTTCGCCCCTGGGCGCACCGCCGGCTCGAACTTGACCTTGGGCTTCGTCGGCGTGGCCTTCTTGGCGGCCGCCTCCTTGGCCTTGGCCTCGAGCGCGGCCTTCTTCTTGCGGGCCGCCGCCTCCGCCTTGATGCGGGCCGCGGCGTTGCCGGACTTGGCCTTCTTCCGGGCTTCGCTGCGTGCGCGCTTGCGCGTCCCCACGGTGACCTGCGGCAGGCTCGGCGTGCAGGTCGGGCGCGTCAGCGAGCCGGAGCAGGTCATGCCGAGGTAGCCCGAGCGCATGAAGCGCTTGAACTTGCCGGTCATCATCTCGCGCACCAGGTCCCAGCTGGCGCGCCCGTCGTCGGCCTCCGCGCTGGCGTCCGTCTTCTTGCCCTTGGCGTCCTTGGCGCCCTTCTTGCTGCGTTTCTTGGCCTTCTTGCGGGCCTTGGACTTGGGCAGCGCGAAGACCAGGTGCACCTGCATGCGACCCTGCCGCATGCCCTTGCGGCCGGGCGGGATGATGACGTGGCTGCGCTCCTCGGCGACGAGCTCCAGGTCCTTGCCGAAGATGTCGACGCCCGCGAGGTGAATCGCGGTCGACGAGTCGACGCCGCGCTTGCTCTTGAGCAGGTTGATGCGCCCCTTCTCGTCGATGCGCACCTTCACCGTCACCACGCCGAGGCGCAGGTCCTTCAGCTCCAGGGGCGGACCCTTGGCGTCGATGGACACCGTCGGGTTGTGGAGCACCGCGTCGGCCAGCTCCAGGTCGATGGTGCCCTTGGCGCCCTCGTGGGTGCCCTCCCAGTGCAGGTTCACCGCGCCGGAGAGGCTGCCGTGCATGTCGCCGCCGACCTTGTCTGTGAACCCGAGCGCCCGGCTCGCGACGCCCAGCTTCTTCAGGTCCAGGCGGTCGATGCTCGGGATGTCGATGTCGATGAGGGTCGCCTTGCGCCCCGCCTTCGCGGACTTCTTGCGCTTCTTGCCCTTCTTGCTCTTGCGGCTCGCGTCGGCCGCCAGCTTGCGGCCCTGCCGCACCTTGATGTGGGCGTCTTCGATGCTGCCGTTGGCCACCGTGAGCGAGAAGTGACCGTCCACCTCGCTCCGCGTGATGAGCGGCCACAGCGACACCGACGCGTCGAGCGTGTCGAGGTGGAGCACCGCCTTCTTGCCGCCCTTCTTCGGCTTGCCGTCGGGCCCCTTGGGCGCGGGCAGCGTGATGTCGACCCCCTCGAGGCTCACCCCGCCGAGCCCGGTCAGCGCCATGGACCGGATGCTCATGGGGTAGCCGGCCTTGCGCGCCTGGCTCTCCACGAAGCCCTTGAGCTGCCGGTTGGGGAAGGTCAGGACCATGCTCACCAGCAGGGCGAGCAGGAAAAAGAGGCCGTAGCCGCTGAACTTCGCGGCGCTGCGCAGGCGGCTGCCGGACTCGACGACGACGTCGTCGACCATGGCTGGGGCTGTCTCGCTCACGTGCTCTACCTCGGGCCGGCCGGGGCCGGTCT
>JAUIAC010000844.1 GCA_030425545.1 bacterium
ACGGGACGGCAGGAGCGCGTTCGAGCCACCCGAAAGGCCCGCGGTCACGCCGCGCTCTCGGGTCGCTTCGCCGAGCTCGCGCGCCTGCTGTCCGACAAGAAGGTCCACCTCGCGCTCGGCCTCGCGCGGCGTTGGGCAGCGGACCGGCCCGACGACGTGCTCGCCTGGGTCGCCCTGGGCAGGGCGCTGCGCGCCGCAGGCCGGCCCGTGGACGCGGTTCGGGCGTGGGGGTCGCTGCTCGACCTTCACCCCAGCCGGGCGGACATCCGCCGCTTCGCTGGGGACCTGCTCCAGCAGACGTCGGTCGGCCGCGCGCTGGCGCGAGACACCTTCGCCGAGGCCGTGCGGCAGCGCCCGGATCACGCGTCGGGCTACATTCAGCTCGCCGTCGCGCAGGCTCAGCAGGGCGACATCCCGGCTGCGCTCGCCACCCTGCGCAGGGCGCGGCGTGTGCATCGACGTCGGGGGCGCAACCGCCGTGGCGTCGCGCGCACCATCGACAAGCTGTCCTGGGTCCTGGCGGGCGCGTGGACCGCGGCGCACCCGAAGGAGCTCGACACCGTCACCGAGGCCGCAGGCTGGCTGGTGCCAGACGAGCGCCCGACCAAGCTGCTCCTGCTCACCTGGGAGACCGACGCCAACGACGTGGACCTGCACGTGTTCGACAAGCGCGACAGCCACAGCTTCTTCCGCCGCCAGTCGGGCGCCGGGGGCAGGCTGGTGGGCGACGTCACCCGCGGCTACGGCCCCGAGCTCTTCGCCTCGCGGCAGCGCTCGCCGCGTCGTGTGCTGGTCCACTACTACCGCCGCGGCCCCATGGGCTACGGCCTCGGTCAGGTGGCCGGCATCGAGCACGTCGGCGGCGGACAGCTGCGCTTCAGCCATCGCCCCTTCGTCGCGATGCGCGACCACGCCTGGGTCAACCTGGGCTGGATGTAGGCCGGACGGAGACGGCGCCGCGCGTCTCGCGAGCGCTGCAGCGGTCCACGCCGCAGTCGACGGGTCCGTCCCGTGGCGCTGGGAGCGCGCGCGCCGTCGCGCTATGGTGTGCCCACACCTGATCCGGGCGGTCGCTGGACTGCCACGCGGAGGCGCCCATGGCCTGTCACCCCGCCTGTACCGTGGCGCGCGCGCGCGACCTCCTCGTGTGCACGTTCGTGGCCTTGGCTGCGAGCGCCTGTGTGGAGAACCCGGCCACGGGGCTCGCGCCGGCCCAGCCCGCGGACACCACGGTGGTCCTCGACTTCTTCTACAAGCCGCTGCCGAAGATCCCGCTGCCCAACGATCTCGCCACCCGCTACGACGCCACAGCCGCCACCAAGCGCCGCATCAACGCGTCCATGCTCGCGCCGACGCAGCTCGAGCGCCGCACCCGCGAGCTCGTCGATCAGCTCGACGGCTGGGGCGTGTTCACGCCGATCACGCTGAGCTTCTCGGCGCCCATCGACCCGCAGTCCGTCATCGACGGTCACCACGGCGACAACTACGCCACCGCCAACGACGTCGTCTATCTGGTGGACGTCACGCCGGGCAGCCCCACCTTCGGCGTGCCGGTCGCCCTCGACGCCGGCAACGGCAACTACCCGGTCGTGCTCGAGAAGCTCGACAGCTTCTGGGAGGCCGATCCGCGCGGCGACACCAACACGCTGCTCTACGAAGAGCACGACGAGGACACCAACGGCAACGGCAAGCTCGACCCGGGCGAGGACACCGATCTCGACGGCCGCCTCGACAAGCCCAACTACCGGCCCGGCGTCGTCAAGGCCCGCAAAGACATGACCCTGGCCGAGCGCGCCGACGCGATGATGACCTTCTACGAGCGCGAGACCCACACGCTCATCGTCAAGCCGCTCCGGCCGCTGCGCGAGCGCACCACCTACGCCGTGGTGGTCACGCGCCG
>JAUIAC010000151.1 GCA_030425545.1 bacterium
ACATCGGCGTCAGCGAGTGCGGCGGCATGCAGAAGGCCCTCGAGGCGGCCAAGGCTGCGGCCAAGACCGCCGGGGCCGGGGCAGCGGGGCAGACCGCGGCCCTCGACGCGCTCAAGGCCGACGCCACAGTCGCCGAGGCGGGGCGCGCGGCCAACGGCACCGACGGCGTGTGGGTGCGCTTCAAGAACGGCGTGCTCGGCGCGGTGAACCTCAACGGCGCGGGCACCCGCGGCGGCGGCGAGCCCCGCTACGACAGCGTCGACGAGCTGCCGTCCGGCGGGCTCAGCAACCGCGCCATCAGCAGCGTGCAGGTGCAGTCCAAGCGCGCCGTGCTGCTCGATCCCTTCCGCGCGGAGTTCGGCGACAACGAGATCAGCAAGGGCGCCCAGACCATCAAGCAGACCGCCTGCCCGGCCTACGAGGTCGAGGGCAACGGCGCGCTGGTGGGCAACAAGGCGACGCTCAAGCACTACCGGCACTGGTACGAGTACGGGATCATCGCCACGGCCACGCACGGCGACGCGGTCTTCGGCGAGATGAACGCGGACACCCGCAAGGGCTACGGCTTCTCGGCCACGGGCACGCAGGAGATCCTGTGGACCGGCCACACCATCAGCTGCGACTACTTCACCAAGGCCGCGACGGTGCAGACCTGCGGCGAGTCCAAGCCCTGCGGGCCTGAGAGCGAGTGCTTCCTCAACCAGACCGGCGGCAAGGGCGTGTGCGTGGACCACCTCACCGCCGACCTGCGCCGCGGCCGCGTCATCATGGGCGCGGACGGGGTGTACGGCATCACCCCCACGTTCATCCCACGCCACGCCGACCGCACCTACCCGCGCAGCTTGGTGTACCTCGGCGCGTGCCGCTCGCTCTTCTCCGGCAGCCTGGCGGCCGAGCTCATCGCGGCGGGCGCCGCGGCGGTGGTCGGCTTCGACGGCAACGTGTCCAACGCCTTCGCCACCAAGTGGGGCTCGACCTTCATCGAGAACGTCATCAGCCAGAAGAAGCTCTCGGGCGTCGCCCACGTGCAGATCGAGGACGCGCAGCAGCCTGGGACCTTCTTCCGCCTGGTCGGCGCGCAGAACCTGGACGCCTTCTACAGCGACCTGCTCAACCCCTCGTGGGAGTCGGGCAACACCACGGGCTGGATCCGCTCCGGCGACGGCCGCGTGATCGCCAAGCTCGGCTCCACGGTGCCCGTTGGCGGCAAGTTCATGGGCGTGCTCTCCACCGGGCTCGGCTACACGACGCAGACCGGCGAGCTCCGGCAGAAGTTCTGCGTGCAGCCCGGCCGCAAGAAGCTGCAGTTCTGGTGGAAGGTCTACAGCGAGGAGTTCAAGGAGTTCTGCGGGAGCCAGTACCAGGACGCCTTCCGCGCCGAGCTGGTGGCGAGCGCAGGCAAGAAGACCATCGTCAACGTGAAGGTCGACGACCTGTGCGCCAAGGGTTGCTACAAGGGCAGCGGCTCGTGCGGCTCGCAGTACAAGGGGCTGACGCCGGCGGACGTGTCCTTCGACCAGGGCGACGTGCACATGACGCCCTGGGTCAAGGCTGAGGTGGACGTCGGGCCCTTCGCGGGCAACGGCAACGTCAACCTGCGCCTGTTCACCACCGACGTGGGCGACTCCATCTACGACACGGCGGTGCTCGTCGACAAGGTCGACATCCAGTAGCCGGACACGCGCCGGGCCGAGCGCCGCGGCGGACACGCCAGCGTTCCCTTCATCGCCCGGACTCCCGGGCTCGCAGCGAGGTCACCTGATGCGCGCCTTCGTTCTGGCGGCGGGGCTCGGGACCCGCCTGCGCCCGCTCACCCGCCTGCTCCCCAAGCCCATGGTGGCGGCGGGCGACATGCCGCTGCTCGAGCGCGCGGTGCGGCAGCTGGCGGCGGCGGGCGTGACCGACATCGGCGTCAACCTCTTCTACAAGCCGGAGACCATCGTCGCCCACTTCGGCGACGGCAGCCGCTTCGGTGTCCACATCACGTGGTTCGACGAGCGCCTGCCGCTGCCGGGAGACAGCGGCGCGCGCACCGAGCCCCTCGGGACCGGCGGCGGGCTGAAGGCGGCCGAGGCCTTTCTCCGCGGCGGAGGCGACGAGGCCTTTCTGCTGGTCAACGGCGACGCCTGGCACACCTTTGACCTGCGGGCCGTCATGGCCGCGCACCGGGCCGCCCCGCAAGACCCCCCGGCCATCGCCACCATGGTGGTGCACCGCGACCGGCGCCGCCCCGAGCTGCACCTGCTGCAGTGCCGGCCCGACGGCCACATGGCCGGCTTCATCCACCGCCCGCCCATGAACCTGGACGAGCTGGAGGCCCACGATCAGCCCGGGTTTCTGGGGATCTACAGCGGCGTGGCGGTGTACGACGTGCGGGTGCTCGACCACCTGCCGGCCAACCGTGTCAGCGGGCTGGTGGTCCACGGGCTGCGGCCGGCGGTCGACGAGGGGGCGCAGATCCGCTGGCACGAGGCCGAGGGGCTGTGGCTCGACTGCGGCACCCTCGCCGAGCTGCAGCGTGCCGACGCCTACGCCCGCTCGCTGCGCGCCCTGCCCTCCGAGGCGGCGCTGCACGCCGTGGCGGGCTGAGCGCCGTGGGCAAGCCAGGCGACGCCGCTCCCAAGAGACGCGCCGGTCTGATCTGGAGGCTGCTGCGCATGGGCGTGGTGGCGACCGTGGTCTTCGTGGCGGTGGCCGTGGCCGACGGCTGGCGGGCCTTCGGCAAGCGCGCAGAGGGCGCGCGCCGCGCCCGCATGGAGGCGTCGCCGCAGTATCACGAGGGCACGTTCTCGAACCCGCAGCCGCTGTGGAACGACGTGTGGGGCAGCGTCACGACGATGTTTGCGCCGAACCCGCACGGTGACCCGCGCACCGCGGTGCCGGTGGTCGAGGTGGGCCGCGGGCGCTTCGCGACGCCGCCACCGTCGGGCTTGCGGGTCACCTGGCTGGGCCACAGCACCACGCTGATCGAGGTCGACGGCTTCCGCGTGCTCACCGACCCGGTGTGGGGGCTGCGGACCGCGCCCCTGACCTGGATGGGCCCGAAGCGCTGGTATGCCCCGCCCCTGCCCTTGAAGAAGCTGCCACAGCTCGACGCCATCGTGCTCTCCCACGACCACTACGACCACCTGGACTACCCGACGATCCGCGCGCTCAAGGACGTGGACACCACCTGGTTTGCGCCCCTCGGCGTGGGGGCGCACCTCGTGTACTGGGGGGTGCCCGAGTCGCGCATCGTCACGGTGGACTGGGGCGACCAGAAGCAGCTGCAGAAGGCCGGCCGCACGCTGACCGTGCATTGCACCGCGTCACGCCACGCCTCGGGACGGCAGGTGCTCGACCAGAACGCGACCTTGTGGGCTGGCTACGCGCTGGTGGGCGACACACACCGGGTGTTCTACAGCGGCGACACGGGCCTCTTTCCCGGGATGAAGGACATCGGCGCGCAGCTCGGGCCCTTCGACCTGACCCTGGTGGAGGTGGGCGCCTACAACCCGGCGTGGCCCGACTGGCACCTCGGGCCGGAGCAGGCCGTGGAGGCCCACACCTGGCTGCGCGGCCAGGCGATGCTCCCGATCCACTGGGGGCTCTTCAACCTGGCGTCCCACGGCTGGACCGAGCCCATCGAGCGGACCCTGGCCGAGGCGCGGCGGCGCGGCGTGCGCGTGCTGACGCCGCCGCCGGGCGGGTCGGTGGAGCCCACGCGGGCGACCAAGCAGCCGCGGTGGTGGCCGGACGTGCCGTGGAAGAAGGCCCACGAGGTGCCCATCGTCGCCACGGGGGTCGACGGCCGGCGGACGCGGCCCGAGTGACCCGCGCCGGCGCGGCTGGCGCAGACGCTCTGGCCCCGACGCTCTGGCCCCGACGCTCTGGCTCCGCGCGGCGCTACTGGCCGAAGAAGTAGGCCATCATCACCGTGTGCTGCACGGTGGTGGCCGCTTGGGGCCGCACGATGAGCAGGTAGCCCAGCTCAAAGCGGCGCCCGCCGGGGCCGATGCCGAGCCCGAGGAAGAGGCGCTCCTCGCCGAGGCCCCGGGGCGCCCAGCTCGGATCGTTGAGGTTGACCAACACCTCGTCGTTGATCACCAGCGCGATGTCGCCGTCGATGGGGGTCGACGCCCGCACGAAGAGGCGCCCGCGCACGGCGAGCCCGTCGTGCTCGCTGTGCCAGCGCTCCTCGAAGCGCAGCCGAGCCTGCAGGGAGAAGGGGCCCACCTTGCTGCGCCACAGCAGCTGTTGCCACACGTCGTGCCCGGCCACGTCGGTGCCCGCGTTGCTGACCACGGGGACGTAGGTGTAGCCGGCCCACAGCGAGAGCGCGCCGCTGAGATCCCAGGCGAGTCCCGGGCGCACCAGGCCGACAAATCGGGTCCGTTCGCGCCGGGCGTGCACGTCGAGGTGCAGCACCGCGCCGGTGTCCTGCCCGCGGTGCAGCGAGACGTCCGCGACGCCCATGGTCCAGATCGCCGGCGCCGTGGCGCCCTCGGCCTGCGCGGGCGTCGGCGCGAAGGTCCCCGCGACGAGCAGCCCAGCGAGCAGGGCGTGGCGCCGGCGGGCGCGGCGACCCGCGAGGGGCGTGCAGACACGGGACGGTTGGGACATGGGGCGACCTCCGGCGGCGGAGCCTACGCCAGGTCGGCGTCACGGCTCGAGGGACGGCTGTTCAAGTCGGCGAAGCTACGCCGTTGGCAGTTGCAGCCGCCTGCCCGGCTCGCCATGCTCTTCCCGCCCATCGTCCGCCCAGGAGCGCCATGTTGTCGCACGCTCGTCTCAGGCCGCCCTCGCGCGGCGCCCCCAGCTCAGACCGCAGCCGGCGCGTCGGGCCGTGGCTCGCCGCCTCGCTCCTGGTCGGCCTCGCCGCAGGCTGCGGGGCCAGCGGCCGCTACCACACCGGCCAGGACTGGAAGGCCGCGCCGCGACAGGTCGCCGACTCCGGCGGCAACCGGGGCGGCGCGACCGGCTCCGCGCGCGCGCGTCGCCCGCGACCCGGCAGCTACTTCAAGGTGGTGCAGCGCGCACGCCCCACCAGCGCGCCGCGCGCCGAGTCGGTGCAGTCCGCCCCGAGGCGCCCCAGCCCCAAGCCCACATCGCGCGTGAAGCGCCGCCCCCGCCGCCATCGGGCGCAGGGTCGCCACGCGCGGCCCAACGGCGCGCGCGTCACGGCGAAGAAGTTCGCCGGCAGCCAGGTGTCGGGAAAGCTGAGCGCCAAGGGCGGCAGCGGCGCGCCGCGCCAGGTCTACACCGTCGACGAGAGCCTGCTCGAACCCCAGGACGACGCGCCGCAGCAGGTGGTCTACATGGGCTACCTGCGGCTGCGGGTGCGTCAGCAGCTGAAGACGGTCGACGCCATCACCGCGCGGGTGCGCAAGGCCGGCGGCTACATCGAGCGCATGGGCAGCCGCAACGTGGTGGTGCGCATCCCGGCGGGGGACTTCGACGCGGCCATGGCGACCTTCGCGTCCCTCGGCCACGTGCTGGCGCGGCGGGTCCAGGCCCTCGACGTCACCGCACAGTTCACCGACCTCGACGCCCGCCTCGCGGTGGCCAAGGGCGCACGCCAGCGCCTGCTCGCGCTGCTGCACACGGTCAAGGACGTCAACGAGCGGCTGCGCATCGTCCAGGAGATCAAGCGCCTGTCGGAGCGCATCGAGCGCATCGACTCCACCCTTGGCACGCTCAAGAACCTCATCGCCTTCTACACCATCACCATCGACCTCGTGGCCAAGCGACGGGGCCCCGGCGGGGTCACCCACCGCTCGCCCTTCCCGTGGGTGCGTGGCCTGGTGGCCCACCGCATCACGCTGCGTGGCAAGCGCCCGCAGCTCGACGTGGCCAAGGGCTTCGTGCGCTTCAAGAAGGCCAAGACCTGGCACGCGCGCGCCGCCGACACCGCGATGATCCGCGCCGCGCGTCTGCGCAATGAGCCCGAGGGCGACACCGGCTTCTGGGCCGCGGCGCTGCGGCACGAGCTGCTCGGGCGCGGCGAAGTGGCGCTCGACCAGGGCGACGCTGGGGTGGTGCGTTGGCAGACCTTCCGCAACCGCGACGTGGAGCCGCGGGTGTGGCTGGTGGCGGTGCGGGCCGACGGCGACCGCGTCGGTGTGGTCGAGGCCTTCTTCCCGACGGAGAAGTCCTGGCAACGACACCGGGCCGCCGTGCTGGGCACGCTCTCGACCCTGGAGGTGCGCTGATGCGACACGCACACCCCTCACCGCAGACGCGCGCGCTCGCCGCGGCGTGCCTGGCGCTGGTGGCGACCGCGGCCCAAGCCGCGCCCTCGCAGCCCGACGTGAAGACGGCCGGCGACGCGGCGACCAAGCCGACCACGGCGACGGCGCCAGCCCCAGATGAGAAGCCCAAGGCCGCGGCGAAGCCCAAGGCCGCGACGCCGGCCAAGGCCGCGGCCAAGCGCTACACGGCCTACCAGGCCAGCCTGGTGCTCAAGGTGGCTGACCCGGTCAAGGCGCGGCGCGACATCCTGGCCAAGGTGAAGTCGCTCACGGGCCGGGCGAGCCTCATCACCGACGGGCGGCTCTCGCTGCGTGTGCCCCCGCCGCAGCTCAACCGGCTGCTCGACGACCTGGCCACCCGCGGCATCGTGCTCGACAAGCGGCTGACGCGGCGCGACATCACCGAGCAGGTCGCGCGGCTGCGGGGTCGTCTGCGCAGCAAGGCCGAGATCCTCGGCCAGCTGCGGGGCTTCCTCGACGACTCGGGCGTGAGCGCCACGCTGCGCATCGAGCGGACCATGACCTCGCTGGTCACCGAGATCGAGCGGCTCAAGGGGCAGCTCGGGGTGGCGGTGGACCGCGCTCGGTACGCTCAGGTCGACGTGCGCTTTCAGTTCCGCACGCCGGCGCGGCTGCGCTACGTGCGCTCACCCTTCGCCTGGATCGACACCGTCGACATCGGCGCCTTCCTGGGAGGCTTCTGATGCGACGCTCCCACCACACGACGACGCGCCGCCGGGGGGCCCAGGCCACCTGCGCCGCGCTGCTGCTCGGGCTGACCCTGCTCGCTGGCGGCTGCACCCCCAAGGTCGACCTCAAGCCGCCGAGCGCCTTTGCGCGCTTCACCAAGGGCAACCCGAACCGCTGGATCACGGCCGACGGCGTGCGCATGCGCGCGCGCACGGTCGACAACGAGCCGGCGGCGACCCTGGCCTTCTGGAAAGAGGCGCTCGCTCGGCACCTCGACCGGCGCGGCTACCTGCGCAAGGCGGAGCGGTGCTTCACCACCCAGGCCGGCCTGAAGGGCTGCACGCTGGACCGCATGCAGCCGCGGGGCTCGGAAGACTGGGTGCTCAGCGTCACCCTCTTCGTCGACGGCAAAGACATCCACCTGGTCGAGGTGGTGGGGCCCTGGGCGCGCTGGCAGAGCCATGAGGCGAAGCTGCGTGCGGCGATGGCGAACTTCGTGCCGCGGCCCTGAGCCCCTCGGGAGGCGGCTTCGGACCAGCCCGTGCCCGCTCGCGGTCACCGCTCCAGCACGTACACCGGCCGCTGCCCCACCGTGAGGTGGACCCGGCGGTCTGACGCCACGCTGACCGCGACCGGCTGCCCCAGGGCGTCGTGGGCGGTGTAGATGCGCAGCTCGCGGGCGGGGAAGCTGCGCTCCTGCGGCGCCTCGGCCTGCCAGTCCCACACCACGTGCACCACGGGCGCGCTCTGGCCGCCGGGGTCGGTCCCTGCGTCCGCGACGAAGGTCAGCCGGTGGCTGGGCGCGTCGCTCGCCGCGGGCGTGTGGCGCTGGGAGAAGCGCAGCGGGCCGAGCGTGTGGGCCAGCACGGCGTGGGCGACCGCGGCGGGCTTCGGCGCGGGGACGGTGCCGTCGAGCAGGTCGCCGTCCCACTCATGCAGCCCGAACACGCCCTCCCAGATGACCTTCGCCGTGCCGGGCGCGTGGTCCATGAAGGTGTACCAACAGAGCAGCTCGACCCCCTCGCTCAGCGCCAGCGCGTAGGCCCGCACCAGGTAGTCGGCCGTGCGCTCGGGGGTGACCGCGGCCTCCGTGGGCCAGCCCAGCTCGGTGATCCACAGCGGCCGGGCGCCCCCCTTGGACGCGAGCAGCTTGCGCAGGCGCCGCGCGGTCTCGTCCACCGGGACGGCGTTCTCGATGCCCCCTGCGACCTGGTTGGCCTTCTCGGGCGGGTTCACCGGTGGGTACAGCGAGTAGGGGTGGTAGCTCAGGGCGTCGACCTGGGCGTGGAAGCCCGGGTTCGACGCGTAGGCCGCCGTGGTGAAGGCCTCCGCGCCCTGGATCAGCTGTGGCAGGTAGAAGAGGGAGCCAAAGGCCACGGTCGCGCCGGGGTCGACCGCGTGGATCGCCTTGGCTGCCGCGATGTAGAGGGCGCCGTAGGCCTTGGGGTCACCGTTGAGATCCTCGCCGCCGCCCTTCCAGAAGCGGTAGCCGGCGTTGGGCTCGTTCCAGATCTCCCAGCGCCGAATCTGCGCGCCGTAGCGCTTCACCAGCGCGCTCGCCCACCCCGCGAAGTCGGCCGGATCGTCGGGCGGAAAGTAGGGATCGTCCTTCGCCTGACCGAGCTTGCTCGCCCACGTGTTGCCGTAGCCCACCATGGCCACCAGCTCGACGCCGTGCGCCTTGGCGTCCGCGACGCGCTGGTCGTTGGCCGCCCACGTGTACACGCCCGGCTTCTTCTCGACGTGGTGCCAGTGGAAGCCGTGCCGGATCACCCGCACGCCCAGCTCTTTCAGCCGCTGGTAGAAGTGCGCGCGACGCGCCAGGGCCTGCGGGCTGGTCCCCGTGGGCGGGAAGGTGCTCAGACAGAGCGTGGTGCCGACAGACGTGCCCACGCCCGGGAGCGGCACGCTCTCGTCCCAGGCCGTCGTCCACGTGTCAGAGGGGGGCGCGCCTGCTGCGTCGGCGTCGCCCTGCACGTGAGCCGCGTCCAGCGACGAGAGGTCCGCGGGCTCAGCCGTGTCGCTGGTCGAGGCGGCGACGTCGCGCGGCGGCGAGCCGCTGTCTTCGCCGCACGCGCTGGCCGCGCTGACGCAGACCAGGGCCAGCCAGAGCCAGACGCCGGGGAGCAGATCGCAGCGGGTTCCCATGGCTCTCCCAGCTGGGCGTCTACGAGGACAGGGCGCGCGCCAGCGGTCAGGACGTTAGCAGACTGCGGCGAAGTTGATTGTCGCCGCAATCTGTCAGCTTTTCTGTCTGTTTGGGGGGGGCTACGAGCGCCCCCAGCCACGGCAAGCCGTGGCTTCCCCTTCCCAGCAGACGGACCGGCGTGGCCGCAAAAAAAAGGGAGAAAAGGCGCAGTCTGCTAGGCCGCTGTGGGTGATGGCGCAACGTCGTGACGCCCCGCCCTGCTCCGTTCGCAGCGCAGACGCGCCGCGCGACGGTAGAAAGCCCTTGACCGACCGTCGGTCGGTGACTAGGTTGCGCTCACCGACCGTCGGTCGGTCGGGACCCTGGCGCGACGCCCGCGCTGCGACTCCCGCGCTTCGACACCGCGCTGCCTGCCCACCGCCCGTCTCTGGAACGCCATGCCACGCCGCCCCACCACCTCTCCGAGCCCAGACCCCGCGACCCGCGGGGACACCCCGCGCGTGGTCAAGGCGGCGGACGAGCGGCGCGCGGAGATCCTCGACACGGCGGAGCGCCTCTTCTACGAGCGCGGCTACGAGCGCACGCCCGTGCGCGCAATCATCGACGCCATCGGCATCGCCAAGGGCACGTTCTACCACCACTTTCCGTCCAAGACGGAGCTGCTCGACGCCCTGGTGACCCGCCTGTCGGAGCGCGCGCTGGAGATCGCCCTGCCCGCGCTGTCCGACGAGAGCCTGAGCGCGCCGGAGAAGTTCCGCGCCATGTTCGGCAACGTCAGCGCGTGGAAGCTGAAGAACAAGGCCCTGTTGATTCGCCTGATGCGGGCGCTCTACAGCGAGGAGAACGCGGCGATGCGGCGGCGCTCGCAGCAGGCCTCGCTGCGCCTCTTCGCGCCGCTGATGGAGCGGATCATCGCCCAGGGCATCGCCGAGGGGCACTTTCAGTGTCAGAACCCCGACATCGTCGTGCGCCTGCTCTTCAGCATGGCCACCGACATGGGTGAGCTCATCGCCGGGATGATGCTGCAGGACGAGCCGGTGGTCCGGGCGGAGCTGCGGCGCCAGGTGGGCGGCTACAACGACGCCATGAACCGGCTGCTCGGCGCGCCCGCCGGCACCATCGAGCTCTTTCGCTGGGAGCTCATCGAGCCCTGGTTCACGTTCACCGAGGAGGACGCATGACGTCGCTCATCCCCCCAAAGTTCGGGCTCGCAGCGCTGGTCTGCGCTTTCACCTTCTACGCGGGAACGCTCCACTGTGGGCCCGCCTTGGCCTCGGCCGCGCCCGCCGCCAAAGTCCCCCGCGCCCCTGCAGCCGCGCCGACGCCCGCACCCGAGGCGGCTCCGACCGTGGCGCCCAAACCCACGCCCAAAACAGGACCCGCGCTGCCCAAGCCGGGGGAGCCCAACTTCGCCCTGCGGGTGCTGACGCACTTCGACGACCTCTACCGCGGTCGCAAGAGCGTGTCGGTCATGGCCATGACCATCCAGACCAAGCACTGGCGCCGCACGCTGAAGATGAAGAGCTGGACCCTGGGCACCGAGTACTCGCTGGTGCGCATCCTGGCGCCGAAGAAGGAGCGGGGCACGGCGACGCTTAAGGCCGGCAAGGACCTGTACACCTACCTCAACAAGACGGGGCGGGTGATCAAGGTCGGCGGCGGCATGATGGGCGGCTCGTGGATGGGCAGCCACCTCACCAACGACGACCTGGTCCGCGAGACGCGCCTCAGCGAGGACTTCAAGATCAGCCGTCTGCCGGACGCCAAGGTCGGCGCCACGCCCTGCTGGGTGTTCGAGCTCGTGCCCAAGCCCAACGTGGCCATCGTCTGGGGCAAGGTGCGCGTGACGGTGCGGCAGTCCGACGCGCAGCCGATGCAGCAGCAGTTCTACGACGAGGAGGGCAAGCTCAACCGCACCATGCACTTCCGCAAGCACACCCGCGTCGGCGACCGGGTGATGCCGCTGATCATGCGCATGGAGCCCAACGACGGCTCGAAGGAGTTCACCGAGGTCCGCATGTCGGACTTCGACTTCAACGTGAAGCTCGACCGCGCCTTCTTCTCCCTGCAGCGGCTGAAGTCGCTGTAGCGCGTCGCCGCCTTGCCCCGCGCTCGCCGGCCGCCTGGCCGCCCGCGCGATCCCCGCACTGCCCGCTCGCAGGAGACCTGCCATGCAGCTGACCAAGATGGCCTGGCGCAACGTCTGGCGAAACAGCCGCCGCACCTGGGTGACCGTCGTCGCCATGGCCGTCGGCCTCTTCGTGATGATCGGCTATGCCGGCCTCGTCCGCGGCTACCTGCTCGACATGGAGGAGCAGATCGTCGAGGTGGAGATCGGTGACATCCAGATCCATGCCCCGGGCTACCGGGACGACCCGAGCCTGTACAAGCGGGTCGGCGCGCTCGACACGCTGCTGCCCCAGCTCGACAAGGCCGGCTTCCGCGCGGCGCCGCGGCTCCTGGGCGCAGGGCTGGCGGCGGCGGCGGACAACAGCAGCGGCGCGATGCTGGTCGGCGTCGATGTGGCCCGCGACGCGCGCGTGACCAACGTGCACACCAAAGTCGCCAAGGGCACGTGGTTGCAGGCCGACAAGCCCAAGGGCGCGGTCATCGGCCAGTGGCTGGCGCGCACCCTGGAGCTGCAGCCCGGCGGCGAGCTGGTCCTGCTCTCGCAGGCGGCGGACGGTTCAACAGCGAACGAGGTCTACACGGTCGCGGGTGTGCTGGGACCGATTGGCGGCGGCATCGATCGCGCTGGCGTGTTCCTCACCGCGGCCGCGTTTCGCGAGCTGATGGTGGTGCCCAAGGGCGCCCATCGCGTGCTCGTACGCACGCCTCCCGGCGTGGGGCTCGCCGCGGCGAGCTCCCAGGTCTCGGCCCTGGCGCCGGAGCTCGACGTGCAGAGCTGGCGACAGCTGCTGCCGACGCTGGCGCAGATGTTCGACTCGGTCCAGGGCGCGATGACCATGATGTTCCTGGTGATCTTCGTCGCCGTGGGCATCGTGCTGCTCAACACCATGTTGATGGCCGTCTTCGAGCGCGTGCGCGAGATCGGCGTGCTCAAGGCGCTCGGGTTTTCGCCGCGGGCGGTGATGGGCCTCATCTTGCTCGAGTCGGCCATCCAGACCGGGATCGCCCTGGTGGCCGGCGTCGCGCTCTCGCTACCGACGCTCTGGTACCTCAAAGAGCACGGCATCCACATGGGCTCGGTCACGG
>JAUIAC010000845.1 GCA_030425545.1 bacterium
TGCCACGCCCTGTCCCTGGCCGACTGCAAGGTCGACGACCCCTGCCGCGTGCCCACCTGCGACCCGGTCACCGGCTGCGGCAGCGTGCCCTTGGCTGAGGGCGCGCCCTGTGGCACGGGCGGGGTCTGCACGCAGGGTAAGTGTGTGAAGTAACCGCCAACACCTTGGTCGCGACGGAGTGAAGTCTTACCAACCAAAGCACCAACGATGTGTTTGGTTGCACAGTCGGCGTGGCGCGAAGCCTCGTTGCCGAGCGTGCGTGCGCCTGACGACCCCGGTCTCGCGGTGCCGCCGCCTCGGCACGACCCTGTGGGCGTGACGCGCGGCGGAGCGAGCATGAGCATCCTGAACCAGGCCCCGCCAGACCAGCTGTGCGACGCCGCGGGGCGGCCGTGTTTCTCGTGGAACAGCGACCTCTCCCTGGCCCAGTGGCGAGCGCTGCTGCACTGTGCCGTCCCCCATCCCCCAGCGGACACACGCCACTGCTGAAGACCCTCGCGCTGATGCGGCGGGATGGAGAGCATGGCGAGCGCCGCCACCCGCCCAGGCCCGTTCGACCTCAAAGCGACCTCACGCAGCCGTCTCGAGCTCGAGCGGCCCGATCAGGACGTCGGCCGGGATCCCGAGGCGTGCATGCACGCGCCGAATCATCGCGAGCGAGAGCCCGCGCTTGCCCGACAAGACCTCAGAGACGCGTGACGGGCTCCCGAGCAGCGGGACCAGATCAGCGCGGGTCAGGCCCTCCTGATCCATGCGAAAGCGGATGGCCTCGACCGGGGTGGGCGCCCCCATGGGCTCATGGGCCGACTCCCACGCGTCGATGAGCGCCACCCAGACCTCCAGCTCGTCCGCCTCGGCGCTGCCCTCGGCTGCCCCCCAGAGCTCGGCGACACGCGCGAGCGCGCGTTGGTGGTCGTCCTCGCTTCGGATCGGTCGAATGGCCATCTCAGCCTCCTGCGCACCTAGCATGCGTCCACGTCCAGGTCGTCGTACTCGCGGTGCGTCCCCACAAACTTGACCCAACCACACTGCCCGGGGAACCACAGCTTCACGACGAGCCGATAGTGGTTGCCGCCGATGTTGAACACGACGCGCTCCTTGTCGATCACGCTGCAGTGCGGATAGCGGCGCTTGATGTCCGCCATCCCGCGCCACTTCGCCCGACTCACCTCAGCAAACCACGCCTGCAACGGACCTTTGGCGTCGGCGTGCCCGGCCTCCCAGAAGTCGCGAAGCGTCCCTCGACTGATGACTCGCAACGCCACCTCCGGGCCCAAGGGTACCATTTCCCAAAATGGGAACAAGACTGAGACTCCAGCGCGCTCGAGACGCAGAGGCCCGCCGCGGTGCGGCGGTCGCGCAGCGGGCGGCCGTCCGTCGGGTCGCGTGGCGCCTCGGGCAGCGGGAGACGGCGCGACGCACCGTCTCCCGCTTCTCCCTAAGCATGCTGCAGACAGTGCTGCACCAGCTCTCTTGCGCGACCCGACGACGCACCAGCACGGCCGGAGCGCTGAAGCTCCCGCGAGGTTCCGACCCTCCTGCCCTCAGTGCAGCTGCTCGAAGCCCTGGGCCATGCGCGCGCGCACCGCCGGGTCCGACAGGTCGATGCCCGGACCGTCGAAGGGCGTGCCGCTCGGGCCCAGCTCGCCGACCAGGGCGAAGCCGCCGCCGGGCAGCCCCACCAGGCCCTCGCCCTTGGGCTCCTGCGCCATGAGCAGCTTCATCAGCCGCATGCCGCGCTCGGGGTCGTCGGGGTCGCCGGTGAGCATGTCGAGCTGGTCGCGCAGCTCGGCCTCCACCAGGGCCACCTCGTGGGCGTCGTCGTCGCGCAGCCGCCGCTGCGCCGCGCGCGCCAGCACCGCCAGACCGGCGCGCAGGCCGGCGAC
>JAUIAC010000846.1 GCA_030425545.1 bacterium
CAGCTCTTGACCGAGCCGTAGGTCTTTTTCTTCAGCTCCGCCGGCGACTTGTTTGTAAATCCGTGAACCCACACTGTGAGCGTCGTCTGGTTGTCGTAGACCTTCTTGCCAGAGAGCTTGGGCAGCGCGCCGCAGTCGGCTGGGCAGCTCTGCGGCGTCTCACAAAGGCCGCAGGTCCCGTCCCCGCAGTCCTTCCACCGGTCCTGGTCCAGCTTGGGTCCGACGCAGATGCCGAAGAGGCAGGAGCCGCCTGGGCAGGTCGCGGGCTGGGACGCGCTGCAGCTGTAGTCGAACGCGGTGGGCGGCGCGCAGGTCGCGCTGGTGTCGGGAGCGCCAGTCGTGTCGCCGGCAGCTGCGTCGAGCGCGAGCGTGTCCGGCTCCGGGCTGTCAGCGCCCCCGCCGTCCAAGGCGTCAGGGCCCAAGTCAGCCGCGTCTGACCCGGCTGCGTCAGCCAACGCCCCATCGACCCCGGCGCCGCTGTCAGCAGACCCGTCGGGCACTCCAGCTTCTGCGTCGACGGGAGACGGGGTGTCCGGCAGCTCTGCGTCCGCCAACGCTGCGTCCGGCGACCCGGAGCCCGAGCCGGCCCCGTCTCCCGGGCGCGCCGCGTCCGCCGACTGCGCGTCCGCCGCGCTGGCGGCGTCCAGGGTCGCGTCGCCCTCCGGCCCCGCCGGGTCGTCCCCTGAGCAGCCAGCCACAGCGCCGGCGGCGAGCAGCAGGGCGACGAGGCGCGCGTGTGTCCAAGGCCGGTGTGCGGGGGCGGCGCTCGCGTCGCCCCACCGCCGTGGCCGGTCACGCGCCGCGTCGGCGCTGTCGGCTGGGTTCCCCGCGTTCATCGCACCTTCCTCCAGACGTGCGCTGAGGGGCCACATGACGGTCGCGTGCGGCCGTCGTCGGCGACCTATCGCATCTTCTCCATGTACAGCTTCGTCTGCTGCAGGCCGCTCAGGCTCGGCTGCATCGGCACATAGCGCTCGATGTACCCGAGCAGCCGGCGGCGGTTGCGCTTGAGCCAGCCCCTGGCCGACTGCGGCGACTGCCGCTCCATCTGGCGGCGGAAGGAGCCCCACGGACGGAACTCGGCGGTCGCCTCCTTGAGCTTCTCGCACTGCGGCTGCTTGGGGTTGGCCACGCACCCGAACCACTCGTTGGGCACCGTCTTCATCCAGATGCCGGTCGGGCCCGTGACCTGCACCATGAGCTCGCCAAAGGCCGCCAGCACGTCGTGCGCCGACTCGGGGGGCTTGGCCAGCGCGTCGCGCCAGTTCTTCAAGAACGAGCCCTTGTACGTGCCGAGCGCCAGCCACACGGCGGCGACGTCGGCGTCCTTCTCCGCCTTGGTCGGCTTGCTGGAGCTCGGTGGTGGCGTGGGCGTCACGGTCGCGGGCGGCGCCGCAGGCGTCGCCGTGGGCGGCGGAGGTGCGGCGCCGCCTTCGACGAGCCCGCCGGGCGCGGACTGGGTCCGAACGCACGACGCGCCGTAGGTGTGCACGTAGGTGACCACCTCGACCTGGGTCTTGACCCGCTTGCCGTCTGCGCCGGTCTTCGTGACCGTCTTCTTCGACGTCCGGCTCGTCGTCTTCGAGCTCAGGCCCACCACGGCGTCACATCCGTAGCGCGCGGCGTGCTTTTTGAAGCGCTCGGCCGCGGCCGCTTCGTCCGCGGTCTTGTCGGTGCGCGACTCCACGGTCCACGCCAGCGCGCCGATGAGCGCGGTCGGCTGCGGCAGCTCGCTGGCGGCGCCAACCACCTTCACGTCGGTCCCAACCGGCAGCGCCCGGTACTTGTGGGCGCCGCTCGTGCGGGCAAACTTCACCCCGCCACAGCCTGCCGTCACCAGCGCGCAGGCGACGAGGGCGGCGAGGCACGTCGCTCGCGTCGGGCT
>JAUIAC010000152.1 GCA_030425545.1 bacterium
GCGCGCCGCAAGGATCGCGGCGACACATCAGCCCAGGTTGCGTACGCGGTGACCATGCCGCAGCATTTCTCCGCAATCGAACGAGGAGACGTCCACCATGCTTGAGCGCCAGTCACCCCAGCGCCACTCACGACAGCGCCAGTCACCCCAGCGCCCGTCACGGCAGCGCCCGTCCTCGAGCCACCGGAGCGCCCTGCCGGCGGCACCCGCGGCCCTGGCCGTGGTCGCGCTCGCCGCCACCTTGGCCGCCAGCGGCGTGGCCTCGGCCGCCCCCGCCCGCACCCTCGTGGTGCCGCCGGCGACCCGCGGCAAGGTGCGCGCCATCTACCTCAAGCGCATCACCGTCGGGATCACGCGCACGCTGTCCTTCGGCGGCCGCGTCAAGGTGACCAAGGACAGCGATCGCCCCGCCGCAAAGGGGCGCGCAGGCGCCCTGGGTGCCCGCAAGGCGACCAAGCTCGAGAAGCGCATCGAAGAGGCCGACCGGGTCCGACTCCAGGGCATGGACCTCGAGGCCAAGGACGCCTTCAAGGCCTACGCCCTCTACAAGAAGGCCATCAAGCTCTACGAGAGCGCCGCCGCCGAGCTCGTGGACATGACCAAGCTGGCGGACGCCTACACCCGCGCGGGGCTCGCCGCGTACAAGAACCGAGCCGGGACGAACAACGTGAAGGCCTGGTTCAAGAAGGGCCTCGCGCTCCAGCCGACCCTCGTCATCAACCGCCGTGGACAGGACCCGAAGCTGCTCGCCCTCTTCGACAAGACCGTCGCCAAGATGACCGGCGGCAAGAAGGTCGGCGTCGAGGTCGTCGGCGACTATCCGGGCGCCACCTGCTACGTCGACGGGGTCAAGGTGGGACCGCTCCCGGCCCGCAAGTCCGGCATGATCCGGGGCAACCACTTCGTCCAGCTGCGCGGTCCCGGCATTGAGCCCTGGGGCAAGATCGTGTTCATCGGCAAGCCCAACTTCACCGTCAAGGCCAAGGCCAAGAAGAAGAAGGCGGGCAAGAAGAAGTCGGTCATCGAGCTCACCGTGGGCGACCTGTCCGCCTGCGCCGACAAGGGGCTCTTCACCAAGAAGGCCTGCAACAAGGCGGTGAAGCACCTGCAGAAGCAGACCGACAGCCAGTTCGTGCTCTTCACCCTGATCAAGGCGGACCGCTACGGCCGTCTGGCGCTGCACCCCTTCCTCGTGGGGACCGCCAAGAAGAAGGGCCGCCGCGCGCCGGTGGTCTCGCTCAAGGCCGTGCCGGTGAAGAAGAACCTCAGCGACCTCAACGCGCAGCTGACCGAGTTCGCCACCATCGTGGGCAAGGCCACCGCCGCCTTTCCCAAGGATCGCGCGCTCTCCAAGGTGCCGCGGGCCTTCTCCGACTGACGCAACTGGGTCGTCCAGCCTCGCTAAAGTTCGAAGACCTAAGCGTTTTCGTTTGCACCCCCCTCCCGAAGCGGCTAGGGTTTCGGCGCCTTTCCAGAGCCCGGAGCGCCCGTGTCCCGCCACGCCCCCAACCCGCCCCGTCGAGCCTCGCGCCGGTGGACGACCCTCTGCGCCCTCGCCCTCGCCCTCGTGGCGAGCGGCTGCGGCACCGACGCTCAGGAAGGTCAGGTCGTCACCGACACCGGCCCCACCATCGCCCACCTGCGCGCAGACACCGGGGGTGAGGACGCCTACGCCGGCGTGAACTTCACCGTGGTCTGCCGCGCGTTCGAGGCCGACACCTCGCCCGGCGCTGCCCCCGACGCCCTGGGCCCGGAGCTGCCCCTGCCCGGCGCCGCGACCGTCGTGGTCCTCGACGGCCCAGCGGCCCCCATCGCGATCCAGGGCACCAAGGTCGCCCTCCCCAAGGTCGGCGCCTACACGGTCGCGTGCCGCGTCCCCTCGGCGGGCCTGGTCGACACCGTCGGCGCTCGGCTCGAGGTGGTCGCGGGGCCCGCCACGGCCATGGAGACCCGGCTCCGACCCAAGGCGAGCCCGCCCACCGCGCTGGCCACCACGCTCGACGTCAAGGCGGGCACCGCCGTGGTGGTCGACTGCACCGGCACAGACGCGTGGGACAACCCGGTCATCGACGGCTGGTCGCTCGACGTCTCGCCCTCGTCTCTGGTGCCCAACGAGCTGCAGCTGCAGGCCAACAAGGCCGGCCAGTTCACCGTGGCCTGCCGCGCCGCCGGCACCGTCGACACCACCCCCGCCACGCTCACGGTCGCCGCCAACGTGCCCAAGCACCTCTTCGCCCTGCTGGACCCGGAGCACATCACCGCGGGCAACGCGGCCAAGCTCGGCTGCGTCGCCACCGACGCCTGGGGCAACCCCATCGCCGGCTTCCCCTTCGCCGTGGACCACAGCGAAGACCTCACGCTCAAGGGGCTCTACGTCACCAGCACCGTGGCCGGTGTCCACACCGTCAAGTGCGTGCCGGAGACCGACAAGTGGGACCTGTACACGATCCACGCCGCGGCGCTGACGGTCCGGCCGGGCCCCGCGAGCGAGCTGATCGTGGCCCGCGTGCCGAACAAGAAGGTCTACAAGCGCGACGAGAAGGTGAAGTTCCCAGCCACGGTGCGCGACGACTGGGGCAACGTGCGCCCCAACGACGGCGTCACGGTGGCGGTGCTCTCCCCCGCCGCGGGCTGGAAGGTGCTCGAGGCGGACCCGCACAAAGACAAGCTGGTGAAGTTCGCCAAGGACGCCACCTACAAGCTGCGCTTCGAGGTGGAGAAGACCGCCCTCTCGGCCGAGCTCAGCGTCCTGGTCGACGGCGCGCCGCCGCTGCTCACCATCGAAGATCCGCCCTGGGGCAGCACGCTCACGGGCAAGCCCTCGGTGCAGATCAAGGGCAAGGCGGGCGACGAGGGCTCCGGGGTCAAGAACCTCACGGTCAACGGCAAGACCGGCTACGTCGACGCCGCCAACGCGTGGATGGTGCAGCACGGCGCCAAACACGGGCTCAACATGGTGCTCGCGGTGGCCGAAGACATGGGCGGCGAGACCACCGAGGCCACCCGCGGCTTCTACTTCTCCAACGCCTACTACAAGACCGACGCGGCCACGCCCAAGGGCGCCATGGTCAAGAACGCGATGCAGATCTTCGCCGGCAAGAAGCTCTTCGACGACGGCGTCCACGACCCCTACAAGCCCGACGATCTCGCGACCATCCTCGAGCTGCTCATGGGCAGCACGCTGACCTCCGGGCTGCTGCCGAGCAACGTCAGTCAGGGAGATCTGCAGGTCACGCTGAAGAACACCAAGATGGGCAAACCCAAGGTGTCGCTGACCCCGGTCCACGGCGGCCTCAAGGTGGCGATGCGCATCGACAACATCTCCACGGACCTCAAGGTCAAGGCCAAGCTCAAGCTGGGGCCGATCAAGACCAGCGTGTCGGTCAGCGGCACGGTGAAGATGGACAGCGTGAAGATCGACATGCTGATGAAGATGGCGATCCAGGACGGCAAAGCGACCTCGTCGGTGGCCAACAGCAACGTCAAGATCGACGGCATGAAGCTCTCGGTCGACGGCATCGCCGGGCTCTTCAACCCGCTCTTCAACCTCCTGCTCGGCACCTACAAGAAGCAGATCGAGGCCGAGCTCAAGAGCGCGCTGGTCGGCGAGATCCCGAAGATGCTCAACGACATCCTGACCCAGCTCTCCGTCAGCGAGACCTTCGAGGTGCCGCCCACGGTCGGGAACGCGCCGACGGTCAAGGTGACCTTCATCACCGTCGCCAAGGAGCTGCAGTTCACGCCCGACGGCGCGCTCCTGAAGTTCGACGCGACCTTCGTCTCCGCCAAGGGCACCAAGCACACCGTGCTCGGCTCCATCGCGCGGGCTGGCTGCATCGGCACCGCGCCGGACACCTTCGTCATCGACAAGAGCCAGCGCATGCAGCTGGCGATGCACGACGACCTGACCAACCAGCTGCTCTACGCCATCTGGTACGGCGGCGCGATGACCATGAGCATCCCGGGCAGCGCGCTCGGCGACGACCAGGCGCTCATGGGCTTCTCTCTCGACAAGGCGACGATCGACGTCGACCTGCTGCTGCCGCCGATCCTCGAGGCCTGCGCGATGCCGAAGCCCTCGGTGATCCACCTGCAGGTGGGCGACGCCTTCGCCACCATGCGGCTCCCCATCGGCAGCGACGAGCTGGCCCTCTATGTGGCGGCGAGCGTCGACATGTCGGCCGAGGTGGTGATGTCGAAGGACAAGGCCGGCGTGCCGCAGATCGAGGTGGTGCCGGGCAAAGACGTGGGCATGCTCATCGAGCTCACGGACATCTCCAAGAACTTCGCGGAGTCCAAGGCCGCGTTCGGCACCATCATCAAGCAGCTGGTGACCAAGGAGCTGGAGAAGGGCCTGCCGGGTGGGGACCAGCTGAAGATCCCGCTGCCTCCCACGGTCATCGACCTCAGCACCCTGGGGGCGGGCGTGCCCGCGGGGAGCAAGGTGACCCTGGCCCTGACCAAGCTCGACCGCGCGGGCGGCTACACGGCGATCACGGCGGAGCTGCAGTAGGCCGCGCGGCCCACCCACCCGCGCAGGCCGCCGCCGGACGCCCCAGGAGCGGCACCCGGCCCTCGCCCGGGGTTTTTTCGAACCCACACGGGGTATGTTAGCGTGCCTCGCCCTGCGATGTCCGCAGACCCCTTCGGAGTCCCCCATGACCCACCCCCGCTGGACCACCTTGGTGACGCTCGCGAGCGTGCTGCTCGTGTTGGGCGGCTGCGGCAGCGACGAGAAGGGCAAGACCGGCGCCAACACGGGCGGCTTGCCGGACGGCAGCGGCGGCATCATCGGCAGCGACATCACCACGACCACCGACACAGACACCGGCGCGACCACCGACACGGGCGGGACCGCCGAAGACACCGTCGCCAGTCAGTGGAAGAAGTGCGAGAACGACGGCGACTGGGGTTGCCCGTGCAAGAACGGCGACGACTGCAACAGCGGCTACTGCGTCGAGGGCGACGAGGGCTTCATGTGCAGCAAGACCTGCATCGACAGCTGCCCGCCGAGCTGGCAGTGCAAGCAGGCGAGCACGACGGACGCCGTGTACATCTGCATCCCGCAGTACGTGACCCTGTGCCGCCCCTGCGGCGCGCACACCGACTGCGGCAGCCAGGGCCAGCAGGTCGGGCAGGCCAAGTGCGTGCCCATGGACCTCGGCGGCGGCTTCACCAACGGCTCGTTCTGCGGCGCCTACTGCGACGACGAGACCGCGTGCCCGTCGGGCTTCTCCTGCAAGCCTGTGGGCCTGCCGGGCGAGGCCACGGTGAGCCAGTGCCTGCCCGACAACAACGAGTGTCTGTGCAGCGCGCAGGAGACCAAGCTCGCGCTCTCGACGGCCTGCTCGCGGGTCAACGAGTTCGGCACGTGCAAGGGCGCGCGCAAGTGCAGCCCCGAGGGCCTGACCCTGTGCGACGCGCCGGTGCCCTCGGTGGAGGTCTGCGACGGCGAAGACAACGACTGCGACGGGCTGACCGACGAGGACGACGCGGTGGGCTGCAAGGTCTACTTCCCGGACAACGACGGCGACGGCGCGGGCATCGGCGAGGGCAAGTGCCTGTGCGCCAACCCCGGCCCCGGGTACGCGTCCACGGGGGGCGACTGCAACGACATCGCCAAGTCCATCAACCCCGGCGCGAAAGAGATCTGCAACGACATCGACGACAACTGCAACAGCACCACCGACGAGGCGGGCGCCTCGGGCTGCACGATCTACTACAAGGACAAGGACGGGGACTCCTTCGGCGACCCGGACGACGCGGCGTGCATGTGCCCGTCCAAGAAGACCGCCGACCTCATCGCCCAGGCTGGCGACTGCGACGACACCACGGACAAGGTCAAGCCCGGCGCGACCGAGACCTGCAACGGCATCGACGACAACTGCAACAGCAAGACCGACGAAGAGGACGCGGAGGGGTGCAAGCTCTTCTACATCGACCTCGACAAGGACCAGTACGGCCCGTCAGACAAGAGCAAGTGCCTGTGCAAGGCCGACGCCATCTACACGGCGAGCAAGCCCGGCGACTGCAACGACAACGACAAGACGATCGCGCCCGCCCAGCTCGAGACCTGCAACAACGTCGACGACGACTGCAACGGCAACACCGACGACGGCGACGCGCCCAAGAGCTGCCCCAAGGTCCCGGGCGTGGAGCCGGCCTGCAACGCGGGCACCTGCGGCATCTCCAAGTGCCCCAAGGGCTACTTCGACGTCGACGGCAACTTCGCCAACGGCTGCGAGTGCCAGGCCGACAACAACTTCGGCGTCGGCGGCGGCACGTGCCAGGCGGCGGTCGACACCGGCTCGCTAGGCGACGGCGGCTCCAAGGTCATCGTCAGCGGCAACGTCATGCCGGGCGAAGACGGCGACTGGTACAAGTTCAAGGCGGTCGACGGCCCCGACGTGAACAACTGCGACTCGTTCAACGTGCGCGTGCGCTTCCTCAAGAACCCGGGCGCCACCTACCAGCTCGACCTGTACCGCGGCTCGTGCGCGGGCAAGAGCCAGATGTGCACCAACGAGACCGAGGTCGGCTGGACCACGGCCTTTGGCGGCAAGCCACCTTACGGTGTGTTCACGGCCAAGGGCGTCAGCAAGGGCGACAAGGTGAAGTCGCCCAACCCGCTGCCCGGCGGCGAGTGCAAGTGCTCCTCGGCCAATCACTCCAAGGGCCCAGGCGCGCCGGGGATGAACTTCTGCTCCAACAACACCTCGTTCTTCTGGGTCAAGGTGCACGTGGCCAAGGGCAAGAAGCCGGCCTGCGTCAGCTACCAGGTCGAGATCTACAACGGCCCGAGCTGAGCCGAGGGCGCGACAGGCGCCTCCTGGGCCCACAGGCGCGCGCTAGCGTCGCGTAGCGCCCGGCCTTCGGGCGTGCACCCATGGCCCCATGGGCCCCACGTTCACACATGTTGCGAAGGCCCCGGCTCGACGGGCCACGACGAAGTTGGCACCCTCCGGACCCCGAACGTCCGCGGAGTTCGCACATGCGTCTCGCTATCTCCCTGATCTCACTCTCACTCCTGGCCTCCGGCTGCGGCAGCTCGTCGTCGGGCGGTGGCGGCGGCCTCGGCGAGGCCCTGCCGGACATCAGCTCCAAGTTCGGCGGCTTCGGTGACGCTGAGGCCACCGACGGCGCCGGCGGCGTGACAGCGACCGACGCCGCGGGCGGGCCGGACAGCGGGCTCACCGACGGCGGCGTGCTGGACGTGGGCCTCTTCGACACCGGCGCACCCGACACCGGCGCGCCCGACACCAGCGACCCCGACACCGGCACGCCTGATACCGGCGCGCCTGATACCAGCGCGCCCGACACCGGCACACCAGACACCGGCACACCAGACACCGGCGCTGGCGCCTGCGGCGACGGCACCTGCGGCGCCACCGAGAGCTGCCAGACCTGCCCCGCCGACTGCGGCGTCTGCCCGGCCAACTGCGGCAACGGCAAGTGCGACGCCGACGAGAACTGCAAGACCTGCTCCAAGGACTGCGGCGTCTGCCCCGCCGGCTGCGGCGACGGCACCTGCAACGCCGCGACGGAGAACTGCCAGACCTGCTCGCTGGACTGCGGCAAGTGCCCGGCGCTGTGCGGCGACAAGTCGTGCAACGGCACCGAGACCTGCAAGGACTGCCCCGCGGACTGCGGCGTGTGCCCCGGCGGCTGCGGGGACGGCAAGTGCGACGCCGGCACCGAAGACTGCAAGTCGTGTTCAGCCGACTGCGGCCAGTGCCCGGGCCTGTGTGAGCCGCTGACCTCGAAGGGGTGCAGCGCAGCGCAGCAGTGCTACCCGACCACCACTTCAGCGGCCTGCGGCAACCCCGGCACGCTGCAGGAGAACGCGCCCTGCACGAGCACCACAGCCTGCGCCAAGGGCATGCTCTGCGTCGGGACCGTGTGCAAGAAGCTGTGCGACTCGTCGGGCAGCAACGTCGCGTACGCCTGCCCCGGCGCCGGCAAGTGCACCTCGCTGAACTACAGCGACGGCAAGCCGGTGGGCTTCAACCTGGGGACCTGCACCGAGTTCAACAAGTGCAAGCTGCCCACCGACGTGGGGTGCGCGAGCAACCAGACCTGCGACTTCGTCAAGGAGGGCAGCCTCTGCCTGCCGACAGGGACGAAGACCAACGGGCAGGCGTGCAACGGCCTCGACGAGTGCGTCAAGGGCTACATGTGCCTCGGCAACCCCATGGTCTGCCGCAAGAAGTGCGTCACCACGGGCGGGTCGCCCAGCTGCGGCAGCGGCGTGCAGTGCTTGACCGTCACCATCGACAGCAAGGGCACCCCGGCCCCCGACAAACTGGGCGTCTGCAACAAGTAGCGCGGCTCCGGAGGGACCCGGCGGCGACTCGGCGGCTCAGTTCACCGGCTCGCCGCCGCCAGCGTGCTTGCCGACGACCACGGTGGCCGCGCGCACGACCTTGTCGTCCATGAGCGCGCCCTGCTTCATCACGTGGACCACGGTGTTGTGCTGCGCGGCGTCCGGCACCGGCATCACGGTCAACGCCTCGTGGCGCTCGGGGTCGAAGGGCTCGCCGGTGGGGTCGAAGCGCTCGAGCCCGAGCCCGACCAGCACGGCGGCAAAGTCCTTCTGGATGAGCTGGACCCCGGAGACAAAGGCGCCGTCGGCGTCGCCGGTGTTGGCCAAGGCCTGATCCAGGTCGTCGAGCACGCCGAGGAGGCCGGTGACCGCCTTGACCTTGTCGCCGACGATGGCGCGCTCATGCTCCCGCTGAATCCGCGCCTTGCTCGCGTCGAACTCAGCCCGCATGCGGTCGACCCGCTCCGCGTAGGAGCGCAGCGTGTGACCCATGGTCTCGATCTCGCTCTCGAGCTCTTCGATGCGGCGCTGCTCCTGCGTCAGCTCCACGACCTCCGCGGTGACCTCCGCCTCCGCTTCGGCGGCGTCCACCACCGTGGGCTCCTCGACCTGGGCGTCGCTCTGGCTCGCCGTCTGCTCGCTGCTCATGGGGCTCTCCTAGGGCGCGTGGGTGCGCGCGAAAAGCAGACGCCGCCGCCCCTGCCGGGGCAGGAACGGCGGCGTCAGATCGCTCTCGCTCAGTTGACCTCTTCGGGCGCGTCGACGATGGCGCACTCGGTGGTCAGGAGCATCGTCGCCACGGACGCCGCGTTGGTCAGGGCCACACGCACGACCTTGGTCGGGTCGAGCACGCCCTCCTCGATGAGGTCGCTCATGGTGCCCTTGGCGGCGTTGTAGCCGAAGCTGCCGCTCTGGCCGCGCACGGTCTCGACGATGACCGAGCCCTCTTCGCCCGCGTTCTCCGCGATCTGACGGAGGGGCGCCTCGATGGCGCGGCGCAGCACCTTGACGCCGTGGTCGCGCTCGTCGCCGAAGCTCAGCGCGTCCAGGGCGCTGCCGGCGCGGATCAGGGCGACGCCACCGCCGGGGACCACGCCCTCGGCGGCCGCGGCGCGTACGGCGTGCAGCGCGTCCTCGACCCGGTCCTTCTTCTCCTTCATCTCGATCTCGGTCGCGGCGCCCATCTTCACGACGGCCACGCCAGCCGCGAGGCGCGCCAGGCGCTCCTCCAGCTTCTCGCGGTCCCAGTCGCTCTTGGTGGTCTCGATCTGGCGGCGGATCGCGGCGGCGCGGCCCTCCACCTCAGCGCTGTCGCCGAGGCCGTCGATGATGGTCGTCTTGTCCTTGGTGATGATGATGCGCTTGGCGCGGCCGAGGGCGTCGAGCTGCACGTGCTCGAGCTTCTCGCCGATCTCCTCGGAGAGCACGCGGCCGCCGGTGAGCGTCGCGATGTCGCCGAGCATGGCCTTGCGGCGGTCGCCGAAACCCGGGGCCTTGACGGCCGCGATGTTCAGCTGGCCGCGCAGCTTGTTGTAGACCAGACCGGTCAGCGCCTCGCCGTCGACGTCCTCAGCGATGATGACGAGCGTGCCGTTGACCTGGCGCACCTGCTCGAGGATCGGGACGAGGTCGCGCAGGCTGCTGATCTTCTTCTCGTGGACGAGGATGAAGGGGTTGTCGATCGACACCTCCATGCGGTCGCCGTCGGTGACGAAGTAGGGCGAGATGTAGCCGCGGTCGAACTGCATGCCGTCGACGGTCTCGAGCACGGTCTCGATGCCCTTGCCCTCCTCGACCGTGATGACGCCGTCGCGCCCGACCTTCTCCATGGCCTCGGCGATGATCTTGCCGATGACCTCGTCGCCGTTGGCGGAGATCGTGGCGACCCGCTCGATGTCCTCGTTGCCGCCGACGTCGCGCGAGAGCTTCAGCAGCTCCGCGGTGACGGCCTCGACACCGGCCTCGATGCCACGCTTGAGGGCCATGGGGTTCACGCCCGCCGCGACCAGCTTCGCGCCCTCGATGACCAGGGACTGCGCCAGCACGGTGGCCGTGGTGGTGCCGTCACCCGCGAGGTCGTTGGTCTTGCTCGCGGCCTCTTTGACCATCTGCACGCCGAGGTTGGCGAAGTGCTCCTCGAGCTCGATCTCCTTGGCGACGGTGACGCCGTCCTTGGTGATGAGCGGCGAGCCGTAGCTGCGGTCGATGACCACGTTGCGGCCGCGCGGCCCGAGGGTGACCTTGACGGTGTTGGCGAGGACGTTGACGCCGGTGAGGATCGCGCTGCGGGCCTCCGACGAGAAGAAGATGCTCTTGGCAGCCATGGTGTGCTCCTTGGGAGGGGAAGGGCCCCTCGAAGGGGTGCCGCAAAGGCGGCGGGGTCGTCTGAAATCGCACGATCGCGGGCCGGCGGCGCCGGCGGGCGAGCGTGGGACGCGCGTATCGCTGCGTTAGCCGATGACGGCGAGCAGCTCGCTCTCTTTCAGGATGAGGTAGTCCTCGCCCTCCCAAGAGACCTCGTTGCCGCCCCACTTCGCCAGCAGGACGCGGTCGCCGACCGTGACCGAGGGCGCGCGCAGCTCACCGTTCTTCAGAGCCTTGCCGTTGCCGACGGCCTTGACCTCGCCCCACACCTGCTTCTGCTGAGCCGAAGAGGGCAGGAAGAGGCCACCGGCGGTGCGCTCCTCGGGGTCGGCGCGCTTGACGAGGACGTTGTCGTAGAGCGGCTTGATGTTCATGGGCACTCTCCTCATGTCGGCGGCGCTGGTGTCGCCGCGCGGGTCGGTTCCTGGTCGCTGAGGCGACGCTCGCGGCGTTGCTCGCGGCGGGCGTTTTCCCTGAGGTCATCGCGAGTTGGCGAGTCACTGAGGGGTTCAGCGCCGGAAAGGTAGGATGCGCCCTGGGGCCGTCAAGGGCGCCGCCGGACAATTTTCCCGGGCCTTGGGCGCCCGCCATCTTGTTGACCGCCCCCCGAGGCGTTGGTACGAGGTTGAATGGGGGTCTGCCCCAGGGGGACAGCGATGAGGCAACGCACGGGGCGACAATGCGCGCTCGCGGTCATGACCGCGCTCAGCTTGCTGGCCGCAGGCTGCGGTGACGGCGGCGAGGGCACCGGCAACGCGGGCGCCGGCGCGGGCGCCAATGACGCCGTCGGCGGCACGGGCGACGTGAGCGACAACGCCGACGCCGGGCAGGCCGACGCGAGCGCTGCCGACACCGGCGGCGGCACGGGCGACGACGTGGGCGCCGACGACGTGAGCGTCGACGACACGGCTGGCGGCGACACGGCTGGCGGCGACACTGGCGCGGCCACCGACACCGCGGTGGAGGGCTGCCCCGGCGGCGAGGGCTGCGTCTGCACCGAGAACAGCGACTGTGACAACTCGGTGTGCCTGGACACCGCGGACGGCAAGCGCTGCGCCAAGACCTGCATCGAGGACTGCCCCAAGGGCTTCACCTGCGGCAAGCTCGGCGCCAGCGACGCCACTTTCGTCTGCATCCCCGACCACCTCACCACCTGCTCCCCCTGCACCACCAACGCGGACTGTCAGTACCAGCAGGCCGACTCGCTCTGCCTGGACTACGGCGACGGCGGCAAGTTCTGCGGCGGACCGTGCAAGGTCGACGGCGACTGCCCCGGCGCGGGCTACGCCTGCATCAGCGTGCTCGACGAGGCCAGCGGCCAGACCAAGAACCAGTGCAAGCTCAAGGCCAAGGCCGCGGGCGGCAGCGGCGCGAAGTGCGAGAAGGAGTCCGAGTGCGCCAAGGGCGAGAGCTGCCTCGACGGGGCCTGCGCCGTGGTCGACCAGCCGCTGTGTGCCTGCACCGCGTGGGCGAAGTCGGCGGCCAAGTCGTCGCCCTGCAAGGTGAGCAACGAGCACGGCGTCTGCGCCGGCACCCGCACCTG